>CAIQBN010000610.1 GCA_903870065.1 uncultured beta proteobacterium
CAGTCGGACGCGGCTTACCGAAGGGACGCCATCCTCGCTGAAAGGCGCCAACTCGGGTTCATCGGTATCATCCTCCGTCAACGCCACAATGCATTGCATCGACAAATCGTGCCACTTCGCAGCCTTCTTGTCGGACGGAGCCACCCACTCGTCGGGCCAGGCCTCCACGGCGTACATAAAGCCCAGCGCCCAAACCTGCGCAAACGCGGGAAGCGGCCCATCCAGCAGTTCCGCCCGTTGCGCGTCGGTCAGTTCAGCAAGCGCACCCCGGACATCCATCACCTCGGGGTGGAAAGCGGCGACGTCGTCCAGCGACTCAACGGGCGTATCCAGTGCGGTCTGAATTTCAGCCCAGCGCTGACCCCACAGGTGCAAAAAAGCTGCCCGTTGGTCAGCGTCCGCAAACGACCCGACATCGGTGGCGACCGTACTGTCGTGCTCGGTGATTGCCGACAGGTCAGCGGAGTCATCCATTCCAAGCAGTACCTCGAGGTATTCGGCCTGGGCAATGGGACGGCGGCAGCAAATGAGCGCGGCCATAAAACCCTCGCAAAACTCCCACTGCGGCGTCTCGTCGTAACGGGTGCGCAGATCATCAAGAATCAAATCAATTGTGTCGAAATGCTCCTGACTCAGGGTGGATGACATGTTGTCGGATGCGCTAAGGGGTGAATTCATGTTTTCGCTAACAAAAGCCGATTCTTGTCGCCTGTCTGACTGGCGCCACCTGCCAATTTAAACATGGACACCACCTGTGCCAGACGTTGCGCCTGCTCGCGCAGGCTCTCGGCTGCCGCAGCCGATTGCTCGACCAGCGCCGCATTTTGCTGCGTCATTTGATCGAGCTCCATCACCGCACCATTGACTTGTGAAATACCGTCACTCTGGACAGCAGACGCCTGCGAAATCTCACCGATTACATCGGAAACGCTCTGGACCGACGTGACAATTTCAGTCATGGTTGCTCCGGCATTGGCCACCAAGCGCGTTCCTGCATCCACATTCGCAACCGAGGCATCGATCAAATTCTTGATCTCCTTGGCAGCCTGTGCAGACCGTCCGGCCAAGCTGCGTACTTCGGTCGCAACAACAGCAAACCCGCGCCCCTGTTCACCCGCGCGGGCGGCCTCAACCGCGGCATTCAAGGCCAAGATATTGGTTTGAAATGCGATGCCGTCAATAACACCAATGATGTCTGAGATCTTTCGCGCGCTACTATTGATTTCCTCCATCGTGGCAACCACTTGTGCCACAACAGCGCCGCCGCGAACCGCCACCTCGGCAGCCGATGATGCCAACTGCGTGGCGTGGCGTGCCGATTCGGCAGATTGCCGCACAGTACCCGTCAATTGCTCGGTTGAGGCTGCCGCCCGCTGCAAATTGCTCGCAGTATGCTCGGTTCGGTTTGCTAGATCCTGATTGCCTGTGGCAATCTCGGCGCTGGAGAGGCGAATCGACTGGGACGACTCCAAAACGGTGGCAATGGATCGATTCAATTGCAGCGCCATGGAGCCCAAAGAACGCATCAAGTCGCCGACCTCATCCTGGCGTGTGCTGGTCGCGTCAATTTGCAAATTACCGGACGCAACCCCTTTGGTAACGTCCACCGCCCGCGCCAGCTCTGTGACGATCTTGCGCTGCATCATCCATGACAATCCAACTGACACCGCAGCGATCAGCAACCCCAGAGCAGCAAGTAGCAAATTGGTATTGCGCGAACGCTGGTTCGACTGAAGAATCGTCGCACGCGACTCCTCCTCGCTGCGATTGAGCAAGTCCGTCGCGGACTGGGTCAATTTCGAAAATGTTGCATCGGCTGCCTGCATTGCCGCAATCCCGGTGTTGGGGTCGACCGACGACAAATCAATCGCGGAGTCTGCCTGCTTGCTGTAACTGTCGATTTGCTTATGCATATCGGCAACGTTGGCCCGATCGGCGTTGCTTGCATTGAGATCACTAGCCAAAGCATCCGTCACCCGCTTGATACCTGCGAGCTGCCGAGCAAGATCTTCCCGAAACGCCTTGATCTTCTGGTCGTCCATCGAGCCAATCAAACCGACCATCCGATACACGCCGGCATGGGTCTGCCCCATCTGCTGCTGAATGTTGGCAACCGTCTTGAAATCTTCCAGACTAGCCTCGGAACTGGCCTGCCCGTTTTCTGCCTCTCTGGCCATCAATAGTGAATTGATCTGCCCTGCAACAAGTACAAAAACGGCGGTCAGCAACGGCGCCGCAAGTAATTTCATGCCCAACTTCATGCAATTCCCCAATGACGGTTCCGCGACACGGGCAGAACCGGGACCGACAAGACGGACTAGACCAATCCTACGGACTAGCCGTACCTACTTGTAGATTCCACCGCAGAGGACTGCATCATCGAGTTTTTCGCAATACATGCTTTTGGGCTCAATTTTCTTGTTCGTCGGATTGGTAAATTTATAGTCCTGCCAGAAGGTACCCTTGCTCGTGGCCAAATCAATGCGCTCCTTCACAAACGCCTTGCCGTCCACATCCTTGAGTTCAATAAGGTTCTTGCCAATCATCTTTTCATTGGCTCCATGTGCCCGAACGGTTCCATCAAGCCCGTAGACGACCAAATAAAGGTCCCTGTCAATGAACTGCCCGCCTTTGTTGCTGATTTCCGCATACCCTTTTTCTTTGCCGTTGGCCTTGACGAAACTGACGCCTTTCTTGACCATCGCGGTGGCCTCCGCTGCGCTGGCCTTGCTCTGGGCATGGACTGCAGCAGAAAACGGAACGGCAATGGCACACATCAACGCGCAAACAACGACGGGGTATTTCATGGAATCTCCTTAGTTTGCTCGCCAATATAAACCAACAACAAAGAAAAAGCCAAGGTATTAACGCGGAGTGCGGGGGCATTCACAACCGGCGGGATCACTGGCAACCGGGCTGGGAAATAGTGGCCTGCGCCGTGACCGACAGGCTCAGTAGCCGCTTGGACAGACTCAGTATTGCTCGGTCCCTGCTCAACAACCAGGTCCGGTGCGCGAATGCCAGGTCAATGAATTTTTGATCATCCGGGTCCTTGCAGGTAACTGGTGCCTTTAAAACCACCGGCAGCAAGCGCGCCAACCTGTCAAACCGGTCCAATACCGCAGTAGCATCAAGTTGTTGGATCACCATTTGTTTGATGAGCTTGGGGTAGGTGAGGACCCGCTCCAATTCGTCACGCATGGGTTCTGTGGCAAGCCATTGCAGCGAGCCCGACAGCAAACCATTGCGCAGCGGCAGTGTAGCGCTGTCGTTGAAAACAAACACATCGAGAACGATATTGGTGTCGAGCACCACTGTCTGGCAGGAATCTTTTGTAAATGGCATGTTGGCCGCCGATCAGTGGGGCATCCGCACGATAGGACTATTTGCGCTGCCGGTGCTCTGATTCCATTTTGCCGGCCACCATGTCGAAGCGGAACATGCGGCATTCAATAGGGCCATTCCACATCGGAACACGGCGCGACTCCTTCAAACGCATCTTGCCGGGCAGCTTCAGGTCGGGGGTCAATATCCAGGCTGACCAGCCGGGGAAATTCTTTTTCCAATGGGATGCAAGCTGGCTGAAGAATTCGCCTCCGTCTTCTGTCACCGCCTGCTCCCGCGCAGAGACCCCAGCCACTGCAATGCGCTCACCATACGGCGGGTTCAACAACATGACGCCCGCAACTTCACTGGGGGGCAATCGCTGCAACGCATCGCCTCCGCGAAATTCGATGACATCGGCAACACCCGCACGTTCGGCATTGCGCTGTGCAAAGTCGACCATGCGGTGCGCCACATCACTGCCGTAAATCAGGGCCTTTTGCCCAGGCTGGGGCTTCACCACCTCCGCCGCGGCCTCTTGCTTGATGACCGACCAGACGTGGGCCTGGAACGGCAAATATTTCTCGAAGGCAAAGTGCCGCAGCGCCCCTGGTGCAATGTTGCAGGCAATCTGGGCAGCTTCGATGGCAATGGTGCCGCTGCCGCAACACGGGTCATACAGCGGCAGCAGATCAGCGTCCCCGTCGGCCCAACCGCAGGCGGCAATCATCGCCGCCGCAAGCGTCTCTTTCAGCGGTGCTTCGCCTTTATCTTCGCGCCAGCCGCGTTTGAAGAGCGGCTCGCCCGAGGTGTCGATGTACAGCGAACAGGTGTCCGTGGTCAAGTGGGCATAAATTCGCACATCAGGCCACTGGGTGTTGACGTCGGGGCGTACGCCATGGGCTTTGTCACGAAAGCGGTCGCAGACTGCGTCCTTGATCTTGAGCGCGGCAAAGTTCAGGCTGGTCAGCGGGCTGTGTTGCGCTGTCACTTCGACCTTCATGCTTTGCTTGGGTGTGAACCAGATCTCCCACGCCACGTCGAACGCCGCGCGATACAAATCCTGTTCACTGCGGTACTCCGTGTAGGAGAGCTGCACCAGCACGCGCTGCGCCAGACGACTGTGCAAATTCAGCCGCATGGCATCGCGCCACGATGCCCGCGCCATGACGCCACCACGGCGTGTCAACAAGTCCTGACCGCTTAATCCGGTGAGGGCGTGCACCTCATGGGCCAATAGCTCTTCGACGCCGGCGGCACAGGGTAGAAAAATTTGAAGTGAATTCATGGCTGCAAGCCCATTGGTTGGCGACATGGCTGCACTGCGCTTTGGTCTGACTGGCTACGTCTCATAGGGCCTTCCTCAGCGAAGCAGGCGCAATTTTCAGGCCCTCGCGGTATTTGGCTACGGTGCGCCGGGCGCATTCAATGCCCTGCTCTTTGAGCATTTCAGAAATCTGGTTGTCACTGAGCGGCTTTTTGACACTCTCGGCACTGATGAACTGTTTGATCAGCGCACGCACCGCGGTGCTCGACGCATTTCCACCAGACTCGGTTCCCAGGCCGGAGCCAAAGAAATACTTCAGCTCAAACGTACCAAAAGGTGTGGCCATGTATTTGGCCGTGGTCACACGACTGATGGTGGATTCGTGCAGACCCAGTTCATCGGCAATCTCACGCAGAACCAGCGGCCGCATGGCCAACTCACCATGGGTAAAGAAGCTCTTTTGCCGCTCCACGATGGCCGTACTCACCCGCAGAATCGTGTCAAAACGTTGCTGGATATTCTTGATGAACCAGCGCGCCTCCTGCAGTCGCTGCTGCAACCCGGCGTAACTGGCGCCGTCTTTTCCGCCACCCCGGTGGTTGCGCAAAACACTGGCGTAAATGTCGTGCACGCGCAACTTTGGCATTACCTCGGGATTAAGCATCACGCGAAACTGCGGATTGACCGTGTTGGACTTCCTGCCAGCAGGCACAACCAGCACGTCGGGCACCACAAAGTTGCGCTCCACATCCACAAAGCGACGCCCCGGTTTGGGCTCCAGCCGGGAAATCAGGGTAATCGCTTCACGGGTCTGGGCATCGGTGCCACCGCAGCGCTGGATCAGTGTCTTAACGTCCCGACGGGCCAGCAGATCCATCGGCAGCGCGCACACCCGCAGGGCCAGCCTTAAGACCGGGATGCGCTGGGCATCGGGTTCATCGTCGAGCTGAGCGCGCAATTGCAGTTGCAGGCACTCGCCAAGGTGGCGTGCGCCCACGCCGGCAGGCTCCAGACTGTGAAGCAAACCCAGAGCAACCGTGAAGTGGTGCATCAAGTCTTCCATTTGCTCTTCGTCATCACCCGCCAACCCACGCGCCAGATTTTCCAGTGCCTCGTCCAAATAACCATCGTCGTTAAGTGACTCAATCAGAAAGCGCAGGGCCGCCGCATCCTCCTGACCCAAGCGCAGGCGCAGGGCCTGGCGATGCAGATGGGTTTGCAGCGACTCATGGGTGCGTGCCAACTCGGTAGCATCGGTATCGTCGGCGTCACCGAGATTGTTGGTACGGGCCTTGGCTTCGGTGCCCCACTCGCCGTCGTCAGGCACCAGTTCAGTGGTCCCATCGCCGTCCCAGTTGGGCTCGTCACTTCCGGTCAGCGGTGTTACATCATCGTCTTTTGCCCCACTAGCCCCCGCAGAATCTGCGAATTCCGCTATCAAATTAGGAGCACTCTCCATTTCACGCTCGCCCTCGCTGACCGGTGTGTCGGACTGCGCGAGTCCAAACTCCTCGCGCGGTGCCTCATCGGGGGTCAACTCCAGAAATGGATTTTCGTCCAGCATCTGGTCCACCTCCTGGCTCAGCTCCAGAGTCGAGAGTTGCAGCAGCCGAATAGACTGCTGCAACTGCGGCGTAAGCGCCAGATGCTGTGATACGCGCAGCGAGAGGCCTTGCTTCATGGATGCCGATCAATTGGGCTGTCGACCCGGGGCGCAACCGATCCGGCCCATTGGATGGGCTGCAGTTTCGCAAAAAGAAGGTGTCCCCCGAAAGGGCTGCGGTGAGAGGCCAATACTGAACAGGAAGGACGCATAGCTACATCTTGAAGTGTTCGCCCAGGTAGACGCGGCGCACATCGGCGTTGTTCACGATCTCGGCGGGCGTACCCTCGGCCAAAACGGTGCCATCGCTGATGATGTACGCGTGATCACAAATGCCAAGCGTTTCACGCACATTGTGGTCGGTGATCAACACGCCAATGCCCCGTGCTTTCAGAAAGTTAATGATGCGCTGAATCTCGATCACGGCAATGGGGTCAATTCCGGCAAAGGGCTCATCCAGCAAAATGAAACGCGGCCGGGTTGCCAACGCACGG
>CAIQBN010000611.1 GCA_903870065.1 uncultured beta proteobacterium
AAAACACGCTGGCTCGCCGTGCTGTTGCTGGTAGCGCCTTTGAAGTTGTGTCCGACCAGATGACCGGTCCTCTGATCTATAGCTTCTCTGTCGACGCCGTTGCTGCCGCCAAGGTGGTAGCTGAGTTCGCGAAAACCAACGATAAGTTGGTCATCCGGGCTGGTGCGTATGGCGGAAAAGTCCTAGACGTGAACGGCGTGAAGCAATTGGCAAGCATCCCTTCCAAGGAAGTGTTGTTGGCGCAGTTGCTGGGCTTGATGCAATCTCCCATTTCGCGTACGGCACGTGTGCTGGCCGCATTGGCGGAGCAACGTGGCGCTGGCGCAGCAGAAGCTGCCCCCGCAGAGGCGGTGGCGGCGTAAGCCCCTCTGTCCGTAGTAACCAAACTTGTTAGGAAATAGAAATGGCATTTGATAAAGACGCATTTTTGACCGCGCTGGACAGCATGACGGTCATGGAACTCAACGATCTGGTGAAAGCCATCGAAGAGAAATTTGGCGTGAGCGCTGCCGCTATGGCTGGCCCTGCCGCCGCCGCTGGTCCCGCTGCTGCTGTTGAAGAGAAGACCGAATTCAACGTTGTTTTGCTTGAGGCTGGTGCCCAAAAGGTATCTGTGATCAAGGCTGTGCGCGAAATTACCGGCCTGGGCTTGAAAGAGGCCAAGGACTTGGTTGACGGTGCTCCAAAGAACGTCAAGGAAGGTATTGCCAAAGCCGATGCTGAAGCTGCCTTGAAGAAACTGGTGGAAGCCGGTGCGAAAGCCGAACTGAAGTAATCTGAGAGTTGGTTTGGGCTGGGAGTTCCACCAAGGACTCCCAGCCTTTGCCGCTTATAAGAGCGCACTAAAAAGTGGTCAAAAACCATTTCTTAGTGTCTTCTGACCCCGACTGCAGAAGATGCCTTGGAACGGGCTGTGTGCAACGCGCAGCCGTCCGCCAATGATTGGTAGTGGCCAATCGCCAAGAAGAGCCGAGCGTGATGCTCGACACCACAGTCTTTTAGGACCCAAGGTTCCTTTAGTCTTTGCCCGGAGATCGAATGGCTTATACATACACTGAACGCAAACGGATTCGCAAAAATTTTGGCAATCGCGACAGCGTACTCGAGATTCCCTATCTGCTGCAGATGCAAAAGGATGCCTATACCGCATTCTTGCAAGCCGATATTGCACCGAAAAAGCGGACTGCTGAAGGTTTGCAGGCCGCTTTCGAAGCGGCATTCCCAATCGTCTCGCACAACGGCTTTGTTGAAATGAAGTACTTGGAGTACGGCCTTGCAAAGCCGGCTTTCGATGTGCGCGAATGCCAGACTCGGGGTTTGACTTTTGCATCTGCCGTTCGTGCCAAGGTGCAATTGATTATTTATGACCGCGAATCGTCGACTTCTCAAAACAAAGTAGTCAAAGAGGTCAAAGAGCAAGAAGTCTACATGGGCGAAGTGCCGCTAATGACCGGCAAGGGTTCGTTCATCATCAATGGTACCGAGCGCGTGATCGTGTCCCAATTGCATCGATCCCCAGGCGTTTTCTTTGAGCACGACAAGGGCAAGACCCATAGCTCGGGCAAACTGTTGTTCTCCGCCCGCATCATCCCTTATCGTGGCTCGTGGCTGGATTTTGAGTTCGACCCCAAAGACCTGCTTTACTTTCGCGTTGATCGTCGTCGCAAGATGCCGGTCACTATTTTGCTCAAGGCCATTGGTCTGACCAACGAATCCATTTTGGCGAATTTCTTCGTCAACGACAACTTCCGGTTGATGGATAGTGGTGCCCAAATGGAATTTGTGGCGGAACGCCTGCGTGGTGAAGTCGCGCGCTTTGACATCACGGACAAGAGCGGCAAGGTTGTTGTTGCCAAAGACAAGCGTGTAACCGCCCGTCACACCAGGGAACTCGAGCAGTCTTCGACGACGCACATCAGTGTGCCAGAAGACTTTTTGATTGGTCGTGTGGTGGCGCGCAACGTGATTGACGAGGACACCGGCGAAATCGTCGCCAAGGCGAACGAAGAGTTGACCGAGGCTTTGCTGAAAAAGTTGCGGCTGGCCGGCGTGCAGGAACTGCCTTGCATCTATACCAACGAATTGGACCAAGGCGCATACATCTCGCAAACGCTGCGCACCGACGAAACAGTTGACGAGTTTGCCGCACGCGTCGCCATTTACCGGATGATGCGCCCCGGTGAGCCGCCAACCGAGGACGCCGTTCAGGCCCTGTTTCAGCGGCTGTTCTATAACCCGGACACCTACGATTTGTCACGCGTTGGCCGCATGAAGTTCAACGCCAAAATGGGGCGTTCTGAATCCACGGGTCCGATGGTGTTGACCAACGAAGACATTTTGTCGGTTGTCAAGATACTGGTGGACCTGCGCAATGGTCGCGGTGAAGTCGACGATATTGACCATCTCGGCAATCGCCGCGTGCGTTGCGTCGGTGAATTGGCTGAGAACCAGTACCGTACCGGCTTGGCGCGTATCGAAAAGGCAGTGAAAGAGCGGCTGGGTCAGGCCGAGCAAGAGCCGTTGATGCCCCATGACTTGATCAACAGCAAGCCGATTTCGGCAGCGTTGAAAGAGTTCTTTGGTGCATCACAGCTGTCACAGTTCATGGACCAAACCAACCCATTGGCCGAAATTACCCACAAGCGCCGCGTATCGGCTCTTGGCCCAGGTGGTTTGACCCGTGAGCGCGCTGGCTTCGAGGTGCGTGACGTCCATGTGACCCACTATGGGCGTGTATGCCCGATTGAAACGCCAGAAGGTCCCAACATCGGCCTGATCAACTCGTTGGCGCTGTATGCGCGGCTCAATGAGTACGGCTTTATTGAAACCCCCTATCGGCGGGTGGGGGACGGCAAGGTCACCAATCAGATTGACTACTTGTCGGCCATTGAAGAAGGCAAGTATGTCATCGCCCAGGCCAATGCGGCTTTGGATAAAGACGGCACATTGACAGGCGACCTGGTTTCGGCACGTGAAAAGGGTGAATCCATTTTGTGCGGAGCAGATCGTATCCAATATATGGATGTTTCTCCTGCACAGATTGTTTCTGTGGCTGCGTCTCTGGTGCCGTTCCTCGAGCACGACGATGCCAACCGCGCCTTGATGGGCGCTAATATGTCCCGTCAAGCGGTTCCGGTATTGCGTCCTGAAAAGCCCATGGTCGGAACTGGCATCGAGCGCGTCGCTGCGGTGGACTCAGGTACCGTGGTGACTGCCACCCGCGGCGGTGTTGTTGATTATGTCGATGCAACGCGCATTGTGGTACGAGTAAATGATGGTGAAGCAGTGGCCGGCGAAGTCGGGGTCGATATCTACAACCTGATTAAGTACCAACGTTCCAATCAAAACACCAACATCCATCAGCGCCCGATCGTCAAACGCGGGGACAAACTTGCGAAGGGCGACGTGATTGCTGACGGTGCGTCGACAGATCTGGGTGAAATTGCAATTGGTCAGAACATGCTGGTGGCATTCATGCCATGGAATGGATACAACTTTGAGGACTCGATTCTGATCAGTGAACGCGTTGTGGCGGAAGATCGCTACACATCGATTCACATTGAAGAACTGGTCGTGATGGCCCGCGATACCAAGCTTGGTGCTGAAGAAATTACACGTGACATTCCCAACCTGTCTGAGCAGCAGCTGAATCGACTGGATGAATCCGGCATCATCTACGTCGGTGCCGAAGTCATGCCTGGCGACACCTTGGTCGGCAAAGTGACCCCCAAAGGTGAGACGACTTTGACGCCAGAAGAGAAGTTGCTGCGCGCTATCTTCGGCGAAAAGGCCAGTGACGTCAAAGACACGTCTCTGCGTGTGGATCAGGGTTCGCAAGGTACCGTGATCGACGTGCAAGTCTTCACCCGTGAAGGTATCACCCGCGACCGCCGCGCACAGCAAATCATCGATGATGAACTCAAACGTTTTCGTCTGGATTTGAACGACCAGTTGCGGATCGTTGAAGCCGACGCGTTTGACCGGATTGAAAAACTATTGACCGGCAAACTAGCCAACGGTGGGCCACACAAATTGGCCAAGGGAACCAGGATCGATAAGGTGTATCTGGCGTCTGTCGAAAGATTTCACTGGTTTGATATCCGACCTGCCGACGATGATGTGGCGGCGCAGTTGGAAAGCATTAAAAACTCGTTGGAGCAAACCCGTCACAGCTTTGACTTGGCATTTGAAGAAAAGCGCAAGAAACTGACGCAGGGTGATGAACTGCCAGCTGGCGTTCTCAAAATGGTCAAAGTCTATATTGCGGTCAAGCGCCGCCTGCAGCCGGGCGACAAAATGGCCGGCCGTCACGGTAACAAGGGTGTTGTGTCAAAGATTACACCAGTGGAAGATATGCCCTACATGGCTGACGGTACGCCGGTTGACATCGTGCTGAACCCGCTAGGCGTGCCATCACGTATGAATATCGGCCAGGTCCTCGAGGTGCACCTGGGCTGGGCAGGTAAGGGCCTGGGTCAGCGTATTGGCGACATGTTGCAACGCGAAGCCGCGGCAACCGAGATCCGGGGATTCTTGGAGCAGGTCTATAACAGCACCGGCCGCAAGGAAGATCTGAATCAATTGTCTGATGACGAGATCCAGGGCATGGCCCGTGAGTTGACTAACGGTGTTCCGTTTGCGTCTCCCGTGTTCGATGGCGCGACGGAGCAGGAAATCGGCGACATGCTGCAATTGGCATACCCTGCCGATGTTGCCAAGGCTAAAGGCTTGACAGTGGCGCGCACCCAAGCGCAGCTGTTTGACGGTCGCAGTGGCGATGCATTTGAGCGCACTACGACCGTCGGCTACATGCATTATTTGAAGTTGCATCACTTAGTTGACGACAAAATGCACGCCCGTTCCACAGGCCCCTACAGCTTGGTCACCCAGCAACCGCTTGGTGGCAAGGCGCAGTTTGGTGGTCAGCGTTTCGGTGAGATGGAAGTGTGGGCACTGGAAGCCTACGGCGCTGCATACACGCTGCAGGAAATGCTTACCGTCAAGTCCGACGACGTACAGGGCCGCACCAAGGTTTATGAAAGTATCGTCAAGGGCGAGCATTCGATTGAAGCCGGAATGCCGGAGTCGTTCAATGTGTTGGTCAAGGAAATTCGTTCCTTGGGCATCGATATTGAACTTGAGCGTAACTGATCGCGGACAAGAAAAGGATTTAACCCATGAAATCATTACTCGACCTGTTCAAGCAGTTCACGCCCGATGAGCACTTTGGTGCCATCAAAAT
>CAIQBN010000612.1 GCA_903870065.1 uncultured beta proteobacterium
GGCCAGCAAATTGGCTGCAATCTGCACATCGCCCCGGATCAGCCAGACCCCGACAAAGCTGAGCAAGCCCAGCGTGATCGCCACATGCATGCCTGCGTAAATCAGCACCAGCATCAGCACCAAGGAGCCCAGCGCAATCGATACATTGCTCATGTGAAGTTCCTTAGGATGAACGCACGGCGCTCAACCTGGAGCGCAGGCGGCCGATGTCGATCCAGGCCAACAACAAAAAGCAAAGAGCGGTGGTACTCAAACCGATCAAGGTGATCAGGCGAATCGGCCAGACCGACAACTGAAAGTCTCCGACAGCACCGACGTACTCTTGAATCCGCACAGATTCCACCAGGGGTGCCCAACTCGCCAGCAGAATGACGACCATCAGCGCCAGTCCCACCAAATGGAAGCCCGCCTGCACGGCATCTGCCAGCGCCGGGCTATTCTTTTTGAGCCGATCCAGCAAGATGTCGGCACGGGTAAAACGTCCGGCGTGCAAGGTGTCCGCCAGCTGCAAAAAGACAATCCCCACGATGGAGATCGACACCATCTCGGTCACACCGCGCACCGGATGGTTGAGCAGGTTGCGCCCAAACACATCCAGGTTGATCAGCACCATCAACCCCAGAATCCACAAGGTTCCCAGGGCATTCATGGCCCGGTTCAGATGGTGCAAGCCAAAAGGCAGTGCCGCGCCATAGGAATCGCCGGCAAAGCCCCGGCGGGTATCCTCTGACGCTGCGGTTTGCGACATCTATTTGCTCCAGTCGCGTGGCAATTTGGCTCCGGCTTTTTGCAGGCTGGCCATGTAGGCACTCAGCACCTCGTTGCCGGGCAGACCCTTGGACTGGGCATCGGCCGCCCAGTTTTTGGCGACCGGGCCCAAGGAATCAGCCCAACGTTTGCGCTCCAGCTCGCTGAGATCGCTGAATTTGGCGCCAGCGTCGGCCATTTTTTGCAAAATGCCGGCAACTGCTGCCGACTGCGCTTTGGCATAGGCAGCTTGCCAGGCTTCTCCCGCTTCCAAAAAGGCCTTTTGCACTTCAGTGGGTAACTTGTCAAAACGACTCTTGTTGATGACTGCGCCGCCAGCGAACTGGGCGCCGAAATTGACTTTGGTGACATAAGGAGCCACCTCGTGCAACTTCGCACCCCAGGCACCGGTGGTAAACACCAGGGCACCGTCAGAGACGCCGGATTTGATGTCTTCGTAATAGCTGTTCAAGGTGCCGGCCACGGCCACGGCCCCGGTGCCACGCACCCAGTTCGATGACGGCCCCGGCGCACTGAGTTTCTTGCCTTGCAGGTCTTCAAGCCTGGTGATGGGGAACTTGGTCCAGACGTGGTAAGTGTCCAGGGCCATGCCGCCCAGATAGACCAGTCCGTTCTTGGTCCAGGCGTCGCCCATCGCGGGGACTGAGACCTGCAAATTGGCAACGGTTTTGCTCACCAGTCCAATGTCATCGGTGCCAAACGGCGTGTAGTACGACACGTTTTGCAAAGGGAACTTGGCACCCTCAAACACGGTGCTGACGATGGCCA
>CAIQBN010000613.1 GCA_903870065.1 uncultured beta proteobacterium
GCTATGCCAGAACCATGATTCCCAAGACCACGCTGGCAGCGGTGACGGTCGAGAGGGCGCTGGAGGAATGCGCCATCAGTCTGGAGTTCTATGCCAACAGCGGTTCGCCGTTCCTGATGAGCGAACGGTTCTGCCAACTCTTTTTGCTGCGACTTCAGGGTGATGGGCAGAACTCCACTTCATTGAGTACCGACGAGATTGATGAGAACACCTGGCTGGCGCTTTGGCAGCAACCTGAAACCCTTTTTGGCCACGGTCTGGCCTATTTTCTGAACTTCAAGCTGCAGTTGCTTTATTTGTTTGGTCAATGGCGCGAGGCATGGGATTTTGCCAACGCCCATGCCGACTGGATGCAATACATCCCTATTCTGTACGAGACCACCGTATTCACCTTTTACCGCGCGTTGGCCGGGGCATCCATCTATGAGCAAGCCGATGTTGCGGAACAGGAAGTGATTGCCCGGACTTTGGACGCGGCCATTGCAGACTTCACCCTTTGGACGACCAACTGTCCGGACAACTATGCCTGGCAAGAGCAACTACTGCGAGCGGAACAGGCTCAGATTAGCCAACGACCGAAAGATGCACTGACTGGCTATGGTCAGGCTGCTGCATTGGCTCGGCAATATCACAGATCGGCGGGACAAGCACTAAATCAGGAGCGAGCTGGGCGGCTCCAATTACACCTGGGTCAGCGTCAACGCGCCAAGTCTGAACTTGAGGAAGCGGTTTTCCATTATTACCAGTGGGGAGCAATTGGCAAGGCTCAAGCACTGAATCAGGAGTTTGAGGGGCTATTGCCCAGCGCCACACTGACGCGACCGACTGGCACTTTGTCCAGCTATCAGGGTACTATTTCCATTTCTACCGACCGATTAGATCTCAATACGGTACTAAAGGCATCGCTCGCTCTGTCCGGCGAAATCCTGATCGACAGCCTGTTGCAGAAATTGATGACCATCTTCATCGAAAATGCGGGTGCCGAGCAAGGCTATCTGCTGATACCTAGTATGGAGGATACTGAGCATTGGATGATCGTCGCCCAAGCCAGTGTGCTGGATCAACAGGCGCGGCTGGAGCGCATCCCGATGGAGACGGCCAGCACGGTCTGCGAGGCGGTGGTTCGTTATGTGATCCGCACCCGGCAAAGTTTGACGCTGGATGACGCGCTTCAGGATGACGCCTTTGGCAATGATCCCTATGTACACCGACAAAGGGTTCGGTCAGTGTTGTGCCTGCCGTTGCTGGCGCAAAACCAGTTAAAGGCGGTACTGTATCTGGAGAACAACAAATTGACGGGTGCGTTTCTCGCGGGACGTGTGGAAATCCTGAACATGCTTGCAGCGCAAGCTGCCATTGCCATTGAAAATGCTCAGCTTTATGAAAATCTTGAGCGCCAAGTCGCCGAGCGTACCCGCGAACTTTCCGAAGCGAATCGGCGTTTGCAGCAATTAAGCGACTGCGATGGTCTGACGGGAATTGCCAACCGGCGCAAATTTGATGCCGTCTGGGAAGTGGAATGGCAGCGGGCGGCTCGTCAGGCGTTGCCAGTGGCCATCGCCATGATCGACGTTGACCATTTCAAAGCCTTCAACGACCACTATGGGCATCAGGCAGGCGATGTCTGTTTACAGCAGGTCGCGCAAGCGCTGGCGGCCACGGCGCAGAGGAGCAGTGATTTGGTCGCGCGTTATGGTGGCGAGGAATTTGTGGTCGTCCTGCCAAACCTTAGCGCGCAGCAGTCGCTTCATATTGCCGAGCGACTGAGGGCGGCTGTGGAAGACTTAGGCATTGCGCATGTAGGAAACAGCGCCGCACCGGTCGTGACCATCAGCATCGGGGTGGCCTGGCGCACGCCGGGACTCAATGACCCGTCCTCCGAACTACTGGCTGAAGCCGATGCCCTTTTGTATCAAGCCAAAAACCAAGGGAGAAACAGAGTGGCATCCAGACCATAAGCGTTACTGGATCGTCTTACCCATCACTGCCATATCATTGAGACGGGTAATGAATCATTCAGATTTAAACAAAGCAGCGCCATCGCCAAGGAACGAATCAAGTCCAGAGAGTCGTCTAAACATTCGTCACCCCTAGCAGAAGCAACAGCGGTTGATGAGTAGGATGAATTTATCTCTATTCCAAAACAACTCAACCCAAACCGGAGGTCAAAACCGTCTTAGTTTGGTCGACTAATCTGATGCGGTGTAGTACGCTGCACCGCTAAATCCCCTGGTCAATTTTCAATCGGCACAGATGGTCAGTTTTCAATCGGCGCCAACAATGCGGACGTTCAAGGGGATTGGGTAGGCTCACAAGAATTATTTTTTAAACCCCGTCAAATACGTGGTGGTGAATATACCTTCAACATTGGTAC
>CAIQBN010000614.1 GCA_903870065.1 uncultured beta proteobacterium
GCCGGCAAAACTGCCTGTGGGTAGCGGGCGAAACGCGGCGCCCTGACTGCCTGCAATCTCTTTGATGGTGAGTTCACCGGTAGGGTCGGTGAGTACCGCAAGCTCCTTGAGCAGCATGGGTTGCGCATGCACTCCGATGCTGGTGATCAACCACAACGCAAAGAACAATGTGCGGATAAACATCCGCCAGAGTCTAAAGGTTCTTTTGTGCCGAAACTGCAACGCCGTGGAAACCAGTTCGCTCCTGATTTCATAGCTACTCACGCCCGATCCACAGGTGCTGCAGCAGTGTGTTAACCCAAGGAAGTCAAACGCTTCTGGCTTGTCTTGTCCGCCTATCCTGCGATTGTTTGCCGCAAACCGGCCAAACTCGATCAACCGCATCTTCTTCGCGTTCAGGGTCAGTCCAAATTGGCCTATGCTTTCCTGCATGGCTGCAAGGAATCGTCTGGCATCGTCCGGCATCGTCCGCCTTCTCAAATCCGATCACACTTGATGAGCGCAGCAACTGATCGGCTGCAAGGCTGACTTCTTCACACGATCAGTGGCTCTTCCTGCATTGCTTCGAGCTGTTCTTCGAGCATTTGTACTTGTCCCTGCCAGTAATCGCTGGAGCCAAACCAGGGGAAATTGACCGGAAAGGTGGGGTCGTTCCAGCGGCGCGCCAGCCAGGCGCTGTAATGGATCAGCCGCAGGGTGCGCAGCGGCTCGATCAGGGCCAGCTCGTTGCGGTCAAAGTCGCGAAACTGCTCGTAGCCATCCACCAGCATGCCGAGTTGGCGCGTGCGCTGCGTGCGGTCGCCACTGAGCAGCATCCAGAGGTCTTGCACTGCGGGGCCACAGCGCGCATCGTCCAGATCCACAAAATGCGGGCCGGGTCCGGCCGCAAGCGCGGCATCGGTGGGGGTCCACAAGATGTTTCCGGGGTGGCAGTCGCCATGCAGCCGCAAAAGGCGGATTCCGCCAGTCTCGGTATCATTTATGCCGCTAGCCCTCGTCAATGCTGGGTAAGCAGCTACCATATCAATAGCGTTTTTGCACACCTTTGTCCAGGCTGATTGCACATCGAGTGGCACCTTGTCGTGCTCGAGCAGCCACTGCATGGACTCCACACCAAAACTTTGCACGTCCAGCCGCGGGCGGCTGATAAACGGTCTTTTGGCACCCACGGTGTGGATGCGCGCCAGAAATCGGCCAATCCATTCCAGCACTTCACCATCGTCGAGTTCGGGGGGGCGCCCGCCGCGTCGCGGACTGACGCTAAAGCTAAAGCCCCCAAAGTGATGCAGCGTGGCACCATGCAATGGCAGCGGTCCGACTGCGGGCACCTCGGCCGCCATCAACTCGGCGGCAAAGTCGTGCTCTTCCTGGATTTGCGGGTCGCTCCAACGCTGCGGCCGATAAAACTTGGCGACCACGGCGCCGCCGTCTTCGAGTTGCACTTGGTAGACGCGGTTCTCATATGAGGACAGGGCGGTCAGACGGCCATCGCCGCGCAGTTCCACGCTATCGAGCGCGTCCAATACGGTGGTAGGCGTCAGGGCCTCAAAGGCGTGGGCCATTCAGTCCTTTTTCTTCTGGTTGCCGGGCGTGAACAGCAAGGACACGCCCACCGCGATCAGGATCAAAGGCCACCAGGTCTTTAACAGCTCAGCCAGGCTGATGCTGATGAGCCCCAAATTGGTGAGCAGAAAAAATATGCCGAACGCAATCAGCACGATGGCTGCGACATTGCCCTTCATGGTGGACCCTCTTCTGGAAATTGAAAGAAGGGGCATTGTCGCAAGGATTGCAACCGCCAGTACCCGAGTCAGAACGGCACGTCGTTATCGGCGTAGGGTTTTCGGGGCCTTACGGTTTCCGGGGCGGAGTCCGAATATCCCACCATGTCGGACGAATTGTCGGACGAACTGTCGCCCAGTAACTCGAACGGCAGCGACTGTTTGACCAAAATGATGGTGCAAGGGGCTTCCATGGCGACCTTGATTGGCACCGTGGCGACAAAGCGCTGGGTTTTGAGGCCATGCGTGGCAGCCCCCATCACGATTACGCTTACGTTGTTGCCTCTGGCATAGTCCAGCAATGCTTGTGCCACGTCGCCGGACTCGAGCACGTGGAATGACGTCTGGTGCCCGGGGTGGTCAAGCGGTTGGGCCCACTGCCGCAGCGTGGTGAGGTAGCGCCGGTGTACTTGGGTTTCGCTCTTTTCCTCGTCAGAGGTACTCGTCAACCCCGATGAGATCACAGTGACACAGGCCAGTCGGGCACCCGGTCGCGTACCCAGTGAGCGCGCGACCGCTTGCCGTAGCGAATAAAGCGTGGCATCGGTCACATCGACGTGGGGCACTGCGACCATGACAATCGGCACCTCGTCAATTTGCTGCGAGGCCATGGGGCTGGGCTTGTAGTGCATGCCGGCGGCTTTGAGCCAGCGCTTAAAGTGGGTGCGAAAATTGGTTCCAGTGATGTTGGTGCCGCGCTCGGTGACCGTAATTTGCTCTGGGTGAGACAGGTCAAAGGCCAGGTGCGCCGCCGAGGGGTAACGCTGCGCGGCCTCGGGCTCCAGGCAGCGCATCACCACCTCCTGAAGCCAGGCCGGTAACTCAGGCTTGAGTTTGCGCGGAGGCACTGGGTCGACCCATAAGCGCTGGCGCAGTCCGCCAGGCGTCTGGGGCGCACCGAACGGGAGACGGCCGGTGCACAGTTGGTAAAGCATGACACCCACCGCAAAGATGTCGCTGCGCGGGTCGCCACGTACCCCAACCACTTGTTCTGGCGCAATCCAAGCTGGCGAACCGACCGCTTTGCGCAGTTGTTCGGCCAACAAGTCGGGGTAATGGGCATGGCATGAAAGGCCAAAGTCCAGCAGGACCGCCGTGCCGTCGCCTCTGAATAGCACGTTGGCCGGTTTGAGGTCCAGATGGACGGTGTTTTGCTGGTGCAGTGCGTGCAGCGCCCTGCCCATTGCAACACC
>CAIQBN010000615.1 GCA_903870065.1 uncultured beta proteobacterium
CGTCATCTCTGCAAGGCGGCACCATCGAGTTCACCGTACCCCAAACCAGCACGCTGACCGGCATGGTCAAAGAATTTGAAATTCTGGACTTCCCTTTTCTGTTCGCCAACGAACAGGACGCCGAAAAAGTACTTGACGGTGCGACTGGTCAGAAGCTGTTGGACAAACTGCCCGCAAAAGGACTGGTCGGCCTGGCCTACTGGGAAAACGGCTTTTTCAATGCCACTAACAGCAAGCAGCCAATCCAGAAATGGGAAGATTTTCAGGGCCTGAAATTCCGCGCCGTGCAGGCCAAGATTTCGCAAGAGACCGTCAAATCGCTGGGTGCGAACCCGGTTCCTCTGGCCGTGCCCGAGCTTTACACCGCACTTGAAACCCGCACGGTCGATGGCCAGGGCACACCTTCCGCCGTGACCGCTGCACTCAAACTCAACGAAGTGCAGAAGTACATGTCGTTGACCCGCCATTCCTATGGCGCATTCCTGCCGCTGGTGTCCAAGAAATTCTGGGACACCCTGCCCCCAGCCGACCAGACCATCCTGCGTGAAGCCGCTGTGGAAACCCGATCCTTCCAGCGCAGCGTCGCGCGGGACCAGGCCAAGGGCGCAGAGACTGCCATGGCTTCAAAAGGAATGTTGATCAACGACATATCGGCTGCAGAGCGCAAGCGCATGCGTGATAAGGTCAAGCCAGTGTGGGATATGTTTACCTCTGACGTTGGAGCGGACCTGGTCGCCGAAGTCATGGGCCAACTCTCCTCCAAGTGAGATAGAAATCGACCACGGGGCCATTGCAGTGATGCCATTGAACGAAACCCATAACCCCCAGTTGCGCAGCTGGGTCGAGTCTGCCAATGTGCCCGGCAGCGACTTTCCGATCCAGAACCTGCCATTTGGCGTGTTCCGCATGCCGGGAAATCCCCATCTGTTTCGCGTCGGCGTAGCGATTGGCGACCAGATGGTGGACATAACAGCAGCCGAGGCGGGCGGTGTTTTTAATGGCGCTGGGGCACTGGCACAGGCCGGTGCTCAAGCATGCTGCCGGCCCAATCTCAACCCATTCATGGCCTTGGGTGCCCAGGCGTGGTCGGCGCTGCGCATGGCGCTCTCTCAAGCCTTGCGCGAAGAATCCCCCCAGCAGGCCACCTTGCAGGCCAGTCTGCTACCGCAGGCAGGCGCAGAGTTTGCAGTGCCCGCCCACATTGGCGACTACACCGACTTCTACACATCAGTCCACCATGCCAGCAATATCGGCAAACTGCTGCGTCCGGACAACCCGCTACTGCCCAACTACAAGTGGATTCCGATTGGCTACCATGGGCGCTCCTCAAGTATTGGTGTCTCGGGCCAAGCGGTGCGCCGCCCGGTCAGCCAGATCATGCGTCCCGGTGCCATCGAGCCCGTCATGGCGCCTAGCGCACGCATGGACTATGAGCTGGAGGTGGGCATTTTTATGGGTCCCGGTAACACTTTAGGCGACCCGGTTCCGCTCACACAAGCGGAGCAACACGTATTCGGCCTGTGCCTGTTTAATGACTGGTCCGCGCGCGATGTGCAGGGCTGGGAGTACCAACCGCTGGGGCCATTCCTGTCAAAGAACTTTGCCAGCACGGTGTCGCCCTGGGTAGTCACCCTGGAAGCACTGGCGCCGTTTCGCGAACCCTGGACACGAGCCGCTGGCGACCCACAACCGCTGCCTTACCTCGACTCAGCCGAATTACGAGAGAACGGGGCCATCAACATCGAACTAGAGGTCTATATTCAAAGCGATACCATGCGCAAAGAAGGATTGCCCGAACACCGGCTCTCGCATAGCAACTTTCGCGATGCCTACTGGTCAGTCTCTCAAATGGTGACGCACCACGCAGCCAACGGCTGCAACCTGCAGGCTGGCGACCTTTTGGGCAGCGGCACACAGTCCGGCCCCACCGAGGAGGAAGCCGGTTCGCTGATGGAGCTGTCCAAAGGCGGCAAGCAGCCATTGACCCTGCCCTCCGGGGAAACCCGCACGTTTCTTGCGGACGGAGACACCGTTATCTTTCGCGGTGCCTGCTGCGCGCCGGGGTTCGTGCGTATCGGCTTTGGCGAGGTGCGTGGCACGTTGCTGCCCGCCCACCCGATGCGGTAACAGGAGGCATATCATGCTTGCACTGCACAGCTACTTTCGCAGCTCAGCGTCCTACCGGGTGCGGATCGCGCTCAACCTCAAAGGCTTGCCGTACAGCTATGTCCCAGTCCATTTGCTCAAGGACGGTGGCCAGCAGCACACCAGTGGCTACCAGCGCGTCAACCCTGCCAAACTGGTGCCTACACTGGTTGATGATGGTCATGCCATCGGGCAATCGCTGGCCATCATCGAATACCTGGACGAAACCCACCCTGAACCGGCATTGCTGCCCCCCGACCCGCTGGGCCGCGCACGTGTGCGCTCGCTGGCCCAATCGGTGGCCTGCGAAATCCATCCACTGAACAACCTGCGCGTGTTGCAGTACCTGGACAATGACCTGAAAGTGGGTGAGGTCGCCAAAGGTAACTGGTATCGACATTGGATCACGTTGGGTTTTACGGCAATTGAAGCCCTGCTGGCCACCGATTCATCCACGGGCACGTTTTGCCACGGCGATACCCCGGGGCTTGCCGACTGCTGCCTGATTCCGCAAATCGCCAACTCACGGCGCTTTGATACGCCGCTAGAGGCGTTCCCAACTATTCGACGCATTGAGCAGGCTTGCCTGGCGCTAGACAGCTTTGCCAAAGCTGCGCCTCAGCTGCAACCGGATGCGGTATAGCAGGTCACGCAACACGGGGCCAACTCAGCCAATCGATTGCAATGTAAGCGTTGCCGCCAACGCCACTCCCCGCGGCGCTTCGTAATCAGCCACTAGCCAGGCCCGCCGCTGGTGTGATGCTGCCCCCTGGAGTAACACTTGCACAAAGGCAATGGAAGACTTGTCGAGGGCCGCCAAAGGAGAATCCAACAAAGTGACTGCGGCTCCGCTGGCAAAGGCGGCGGCGAGAAAGACCTTTCGCTTGGTCCCGGTGGAAAGCATGTGCAAGGTTTTTTTCAGATGGGGTGCAAGGGAGAAACCGTCAATCAGGTCCGTCAGTGGTTTGCCTGCAATTGCGGGGAACCGTAAGCGCGCGTCATCCCAAAAGGCCAGCGGTGTCAATGCATCGAATGCCTGCGTCCGGGGGTCGACCCAGAACACCTGGCTGCGATAGGTCTGGCCCTGCCCGGAAAGATGGATGCCGTTAATTTGAAGGGCCCCGCTCTCAGCGGTCAACTCGGCTGCCAGCAAACGCAGCAGCGTTGTCTTGCCCGTGTTCTCGTCACCGCCAAGCCAAAATACGCCAGGCGGGACAGCAATGGACAAGTCCTTGAACAACACATTTTTGGCAAAGCCAAAACACAGTCCTTCGCACCGCAATACGACTGTCTGCTCGAAGACCGAGACTGTCATATCTGCGTGCGGTCCCTGTAGGTTGGATCAGGGTTGAACGGCTGGCGCACGTGCCAGCATACGCCCCACGGCGCGCGGGTCCATGCCATACATATCGGCAAATTCCTCGACTGTCTTGCCGCTCGCGTTGAACGCCTGCAGCAATGCTTCTGCCTTTGCAGCACTGGCTTCTGCTTGCGCCATGGCTTGATCCAGGACCGCATTGGCTCCCTCATCGCGGCTGTGCACCAGCTCGGCGTAGGCTAACGGGGTCAAACCCGACGCTTCAAACGCCAGCACGATGCGCTGTACCAGTTTGGGGCGCAGGTCTTCTTTGCTGCGCATCTGGCGGCGGCGAAATACCTCCAGCAAGGCGTGATGCACATGCTCTGGCGCCATGGCCTCCACAGCCTGGCCCATGAGATCATGGCGCTGCTCACCTGACGCAATGGCTGTCAGGTAACGGGTTGATCGGGTGTGCATAGACAGCGCGGCCTTGAGGCTGTCCTTGTCAAATGCATCGGGATGCGCTTGCAGCAGATCCTGAAAAATGCCGCGCTTCAGCGGGAGGAAAACGGCACCAAACAGTTGCGGATACAGCGCCGCCATTTTTTCCAGTACCGGAAAAACGTCGGGCTTGGCTGGGCGTTTGGGCGCTTCAGGTGTCGCGGGCACTACCGCATCAACTGGCGCGGTAGTTTCATTCGTTTCAGGGGAAGGATGCGAAGTGTCGGTCATTGGAAAAATCAAAAATCAGGCGAAAAGCCCTCCATCATGCCAGCGAATGGCTGGGTTCCCTATTTTTGACGGTGCGAACACCCACGCCAAGCGCCACACCCACACTCAAAAGCAGCATCAGCGCTGCGCCCAGCAGGGTAGCGCCATACCAGCCGCGGTCCATAAACACACCAAATACCATGGGTGAAATCGCAAATCCGGTATCCAGACCCGAGTAAACAAGGCCGTAGACACGTCCTGTGGCGCCCTTGGGCGTGGCCTTTTTGATCATCATGTCACGCGACGGCCCGCCAATGCCCACTGCAAAACCGGTGGATGCTAAAACCACCATGGTGGCGGTCGCGCCTAAGAGACCCGTTCCGCAAAAGGCAAGCAGCACAGCACCTGTAGCCATGGCCATGGCCACAACGCGGTCGCTATTGACAGCACGCGCCGCGATAAAGCCGCCAACGAACATCCCTACCGCGCCACACAGCATGTAGGCTGTGATCGTATAGGTTGCTGCCTCAAAGCTAATGCCGTGCATGGCCTTCAGGATAGAAACTGCAAAACTCTGCACCACGGCCAATGTCATTGTGGAGAGTAAGAAGAAGCCGAAACACCACCACACTACAGGCAGCTTCATGAACGCCATGTCATGTTCCGCACTTCCTTGCGCAATCGCGTGCGGGTCACGGGCGACCACCCGGGTGCTCAACTTGTCGCGGTGCGCAAAGAGCAGGGCCGCGATAGCGATGTACATCAACGCAGCGGCACCATAGGCATTGCGCCAGCCGATTGTGGCGCCCAAGCCGGCAAAAAAAACTGGCGCCGCGGCCCAACCCAAGTTGCCAGTCAGCCCGTGGGCACTAAACGCATGCCCCAGCCTTGGCGCAGATACCCTCTGGTTCAAAATCGTGAAGTCCACCGGATGAAACGTGGCATTGCCCAAGCCCGCCAGGGCAGCCACCAGCAACAAGCCGGTGTATCCAGTTACCAATGCCGCGGCAACGCAGGCGGCAATAAAAATACCCATCGCCGTAAACAGCAAAGGTCGCGCGCCCAAGCGGTCTACTACGAAGCCGGCGCTGGCCTGCCCCACACCGGAAACCACAAAAAAAGTGGTCATCAACAAGCCCAATTCCGAGTAGCTCAGGCCAAACTCCAGCATGAAAACGGGGAACAACAGCGGCAACAACAAGTGCCCAAAATGCGAGCTGGCATGCGCCAGGCCCACCAGGCCAATGATGGCGGCGTCTTGCCTCAACGGGACGGAATCGGCATGCGCCGTGACAGTGGTGGAACTCATGTGAAAGTAGTATCGCGCAGCCCGTGGCGCTGACCTGCAACAATAAAGCAAAAATTACCGAATTCCAGACAATATCCGGGAGTCGTTAGCGTTTCAGTACGCTGACCATAGGCAACAGGGCGTTTGCCGATCAACCGATGGAGTGGGTGTCCCATGGTAAGGTCGCATGTTGGCGCCCAACCCAAAGGCGTGTGCCATTGGCGCCCCGCCTGGCGCTCATGTTGGAGGAACCTGGGCGCTAAGCATCGACTAATCATGAAAATTTCCATTTGGACATTGGTTTTCCTTGCCTGGCTGATTGCCGCCGCGTCAACGCTGGGTGCGCTTTTTTTGGGTGAGGTCATGGGGCTTGTGCCATGCGTGTTGTGTTGGTATCAACGAGTCGCGATGTTTCCCTTGGTGGTGGTGCTGGCCGTGGGGTTGTTATCGCTTGACGCAAAGGTAGTGCGTTACGCCTTGCCATTTGCCATTGCGGGCCTGTTAATAGCCGCCTACCAGCTATTGCTGATGGCGGGCTTCATTCCGCAAGGCATGGCGCCCTGTACCGAAGGAGTGCCTTGCGCGAAAATACAGGCACAGTGGTTTGGTTTCGTCACCATACCGATGCTCTCCTTTATCGCATTTTTGTCTATCAATTTTCTCTTGGCACTGAGTTGCCGTCGACCAAGGCCATGAAACAGAAAAAACTATTGCTCATCACAAGCTTCTTGCTGATTTTGGTATTTATTGCTGGTGCGTTCCTTTATAAACAGCAACAGGCTCAACTCGCGTCGCAACGGGTTGCGCAAAACCGCGCGGTCTTGGAACGTTCCCATGCTCAAAGCTTTGGAAGCCCTAACGCGCCAGTTCATATCGTTGAGTTTTTTGATCCGGCGTGCGAGACCTGCCGCGATTTTTACCCCCTGGTGAAGAAGATGTTGGCCGCCCATCCCGGCAAGATCAAGCTCACCGTGCGGTATGCGCCATTGCATCCTGGATCGGACCAGGTTGTTAAGGTTATTGAGGCGTCAAGAAAGCAGAACATGTTCCAACCAACGTTGGAAGCACTGTTTGCCTCGCAGCACCATTGGGTCATCAACCACAAATCCCAATTTCAACTCATCTGGGATCCACTCAGTGGACTGCCCCTGGACCTCCGTCGCCTTCAATCCGACATGAACTCGCAAGAAGTCAATCAAGTCGTGGCACAGGACATCGCTGACGCAAAAACCCTGAATGTCACGAAGACACCAGAGTTTTTTGTCAACGGCAAAGCTCTTCCCAGCTTCGGGTACGAGGAATTGAAGAAACTGGTCGACGATGCACTGGCCAATACCGAAGCCAAGTAGCCCATTGAATAGGGGCTACTTGCGTTTCAAGCGAAGCTAAATTGGCCAGGCGCCTGAATCGTGTCCACACCCACGTTGATGGTGTCCTTGGGTGCAAATTTTCCCTCCAAGAGCAGCTTTGAGAGCGGATTTTCAATGCGCTGCTGAATAGCGCGCTTGAGAGGACGCGCTCCAAAGACAGGATCAAATCCAACCTTGGCCAGTTCAGCCACCGCTGCGTCGGACACTACCAGACCCAGATCCATCTTGGCGAGGCGAGCCATCAACACCTGCAACTGGATCTTGGCAATGTTGGCAATATGAGTGGCGTCCAGCGAATGGAAGACTACGGTCTCGTCAATACGGTTCAAGAACTCGGGTCGGAAATGGTTCTTTAACTCAGCGGTTACGGCGTCCTTGACGTCCTCATAATCTTGCCCCACCATGCTTTGAATCATGTGTGAACCAATGTTGCTGGTCATCACAATGATGGTGTTCTTGAAGTCCACGGTGCGTCCCTGTCCGTCGGTCAGACGTCCGTCGTCCAGCACTTGCAGCAGCACATTAAACACATCCGGGTGTGCCTTTTCCACCTCGTCGAGCAACAGCACGGCGTAGGGTTTGCGGCGCACGGCCTCGGTCAGGTAACCGCCCTCCTCGTAGCCTACATAACCCGGAGGCGCGCCGATCAGGCGGGCAACGGAATGTTTCTCCATGAACTCGCTCATGTCGATGCGGATCAGGTGGTCTTCGCTGTCAAACAGGAAGCCGGCCAGCGCCTTGCACAGTTCGGTCTTGCCCACGCCCGTGGGGCCCAGGAACAGGAACGAACCTGTTGGGCGGTTCGGGTCGGAGAGGCCCGAGCGTGAACGCCGGATGGCGTTGGCCACGGCCGCGATGGCCTCGTTCTGGCCAACGACACGGTCATGCAGCTTGCCCTCCATTTGCAGCAGCTTGTCTTTTTCACCCTGCATCATCTTGGCCACCGGGATGCCGGTGGCACGGCTCACCACCTCGGCGATCTCGTCGGCACCGACCATGGTGCGCAACAATTGGGCACGGCCACCGTCCTTGGCATTCTTGGCTTTCCCGGCCTCCTGGGCCTGGGCGTCCTTGAGGCGCTTTTCCAGCTCGGGCAATTTGCCGTATTGCAGTTCACCGGCCTTGTTGAAATCGCCCTTGTCGGTGAGTTCCTTGATCTGGAAGCGCAGCTTCTCGACCTCCTGCATGATGGTTTTGGAACCCTGGGCCTGGGCCTTCTCGGCTTTCCAGATTTCGTCCAGATCGGCAATCTCTTTTTGTAAGGCGGCGATCTCTTCGTTGATCAATTCGAGGCGCTTTTGCGAGGCTTCGTCCTTCTCGCGCTTGACGGCTTCTCGTTCGATCTGCAACTGGATCAGGCGGCGGTCTTTCTTGTCCATGACCTCGGGCTTGGAGTCCAGCTCGATCTTGATCTTGGACGCGGCTTCATCGATCAGGTCAATGGCTTTATCCGGCAAAAAGCGGTCGGTGATGTAGCGGTTGGACAGTTCAGCCGCGGCCACGATGGCCGGGTCGGTGATCTGCACGCCGTGGTGCGTCTCATAACGTTCCTTGAGGCCGCGCAGGATGGCAATGGTGGCTTCCACCGTGGGCTCACCCACCAGAATTTTCTGGAAGCGGCGTTCTAGCGCGGCGTCCTTCTCAATGTATTTGCGGTACTCGTCCAGCGTGGTGGCGCCCACGCAGTGCAACTCGCCACGCGCCAGCGCGGGTTTCAACATATTGCCTGCGTCCATGGCGCCTTCGGCTTTGCCGGCGCCCACCATGGTGTGCAGTTCGTCAATGAAGACAATGGTCTGGCCTTCGTCTTTGGCCAAATCTTTCAGCACATTCTTCAGGCGCTCTTCAAACTCGCCGCGGAACTTGGCCCCGGCCAGCAGCGCGGCCATGTCCAGGCTCAGCACGCGCTTGCCCTTAAGGGAGTCGGGCACCGCGCCGTCCACAATGCGCTGGGCCAGGCCCTCGACGATGGCGGTCTTGCCGACGCCGGGCTCGCCAATCAGCACCGGGTTGTTCTTGGTGCGGCGTTGCAGCACCTGGATGGCGCGGCGGATTTCGTCGTCGCGGCCGATCACCGGGTCGAGCTTGCCAAGGCGTGCACGCTCGGTGAGGTCGATGCAATACTTTTTGAGCGATTCGCGCTGTTCTTCGGCATCGGCACTATTGACGTTTTGTCCGCCGCGCACCGCGTCGATGGCACTTTCAAGGCTTTTGCGCGTCATGCCATTGGCTCGAACCAGGTTCCCGATGTCCGCCTTGCTGTCGGACAAAGCCAGCAAGAACAGTTCGCCAGCGACAAATTGATCGCCCCGCTTCATGGACTCCTTCTCTGCTGCCTGCAACAGAGTGACCATGTCACGTCCCACTTGCACTTGCTCGTGTCCCTGAACCTGTGGCAGCTTCTTCATGGCACTTTCGACCGCTGCCGACAAGCCAGACACGTTCACGCCGGCCCGCTGCAGCAGCGCCTTGGGGCCATCGTCCTGACGCAACATCGCCAGTACGACGTGTGCGGGTTCAATGTATTGGTTGTCGTTGGCCAGTGCCATAGACTGGGCTTCACCCAGAGCCTCTTGAAATTTCGTTGTGAGTTTTTCGATACGCATATAAAACCTCCGGTTGCCACTGAACTTGGGACCTTCCATTCGTTTTCAAGAGTCCCGAGGGCAATGCCTTCTGACTAAAATCAATCCATGGACATACGCCAACTCTCTGTACGCTACCATTTGGAACAGGATCGTATTCTTGTGCGCATCAACACCAGCGCGGGTGAAGAAATCCAAATGTGGCTGACGCGGAACATGACACTTCGGTTGTGGCCATTGATCAACCGTGTGGTCATCGACCACTTTGCGATTCCCGCCGATGCGGTAACCGATGGTTTTGTAGACCTGAATGCGATGGATGCACGTTCCCGGGAAATGCTGGCTGACTTACGTCGGCAAGAGGTCGTTGAACGCGCAGATTTCAGTACGCCATACCGTGTTGACAATTCGCATCGCCCGCTTGGTGACACGCCGCTCTTGGTTACGGAGGTCAACCTGACTCCCAAGCCCGATGGCAATCTGCAATTGAACTTCAAGGAGTTGCTGCAGGAGCCACCGTCTTCGCGGGGTTTTCAGCTCGACATGGGTACGGATCTCGTTTTTTCCGTCATTCAATTGTTGCACCATGCCATTGAGCAGTCCCGATGGCAAATTGAATCACCATCCGCGGCATCTGGCAGCGCAGCGCAAGAAGCGGCCGATGAAATTGATCTCAGTCCACACGCGGAACGCCCCACTTACCTCAACTAAGGATTGTTCCGGGCAATAATTCAGGCGTTTGTAGCGGCAATGCCCCACCGAGAAAGCGCCTGGTCATCGCTGACACGCGCATCCACCCAAACGGCGCCGCTTGCGGTTTGCTCTTTTTTCCAAAATGGAGCCTGAGTTTTGAGGTAGTCCATCAAAAACTCGCAGGCCTGAAAACCCTCGCGCCGGTGCGCCGAGGTGACCGCCACCAGGACGATCTGATCCGAAGCATGCAACAAGCCAATACGGTGTATGACACGCGCACCGAATATATCGAAACGGCGGTGCGCCTCATCCACCATGCTTTCGATCGCCCGCTCGGTCATGCCCGGGTAATGCTCCAACTCCATGGATAGAACGGACCCTGATTGCGCAGAGGGCGTTGTATCCACCAGGAGGTTTGTGTTGCGGTCCCGAACGGTTCCGATGAAAGTGCAGACGGCACCTACGCGTTGATCGCCTGAGCGCAAAGCCAGCACCTCTTTGGCCACATCAAAGTCATCGGTTTGAATGCTGACTCGGTCAAATGATTGCATAGAAAATATGGCCCTAGCCCTCGTGAAATATACTTAGTTTGCTATACAAACTATAGCATACGATTTACCCCCCAGTAACCGGGGGGAAGAATGCCACTTCAGCGCCGTCGAACAAGCAAGCTGCCTCATCACACAATGTCTGGTTTAGTGCCACGCGAATTGTCTTGCCGCGTCCCAGACACTCAGCATGCTGCAGGTCGCGAGCGATCAGTTCATTGCGCAGGTCCGCAACCGTCGTGGCGTTGGTTTCTGTTGTCTCGCCCCCGGTTCCCAGCGCTTCGCGAACAGATGCAAAGTATTTGACTTGAACCTTCATGCCAGCAACTCCGAAAACAGGATAAAACGCACGGTATCCCCAGGCTCAACCGCTTTTCCCGGTGGGTTGTCCACCAGACCATCCCCCCAAACCGCGGAAGTCAACACACCGGAGCCTTGATTCGCAAAGAGTGCGAGACCGCCTTCTGGGTTGTAACGCGCACGCAGGAATTCGCGGCGTTTGTCAGGCCGGTCCCATTTGAAATCTGCACGCGCTGGGATGACCTTCATCGCAAGTGCCGACTGACCTTGCAACTTCAACAAAAACGGTCGAACCAGCACCAAAAAGGTCACAAAGCTAGACACCGGATTGCCTGGTAGCCCCAAAAAATGTGCTGCGCCGATGCGTCCGTGCGCAAATGGTTTTCCCGGCTTCATGGCAATTTGCCAAAGGTCCAGCGTACCGAGCGTTTGCACCGCCGGCTTGATATGGTCCTCTTCACCGACCGAGACGCCACCACTTGTCAAAATCACATCGTGCATTTGCGCTGCATCGCGCAACGCCTGCACGGTGGCGTCGCGCCGATCCGGCACGATGCCGAGGTCAGTGACCACGCAGCCCAGGCGACGAAGCAACGCAGCCAGAAAAAAGCGATTGGAGTTGTAAATGGCGCCGGCTGGCATATCTTGCGGTGCCACACTGCCAGGCATGACCAACTCGTCACCTGTCGAGAACAGGGCCACCCTGGGTGAACGCGCGACCTCCAGATCTGCCATGCCAATGCTGGCAGCCAAACCGAGTTCGGCTGGACCCAAACGTTGACCCGACGCCAAAACTGTTTTGCCACGTGCCACGTCTTCCCCCGCGCGGCGGATGAACTGGCCCAATGCCGGTCTGGTATTGACCTTTACCCTGGCCCCATCCGTGTCGCCATGCACTGGTGGAAGTACTGTGCAGTCCTCCTGCATAACAATCGCATCGGCACCGGGTGGAACAGGCGCGCCAGTAAAGATACGCGCAATAGTGCCCGGTTGAAGGGTTTGCCCGCTGGAGCCTGCCGCAATGCGCTGCGACACTGGCAGGGCGAGCCCTGGGATATGCAGGTCGGAACAGCGTACCGCGTAACCATCCATGGAACTGTTGTCCTGCGGCGGCACATGCAGCGCGGACACCACATTCTGCGCCAGCACACGACCGTCTGCGTCGCCAACCCGGATAATTTCTGTGTCCAAAGGGGGCGTGGCACTGGCTAACAAACGCACCAGCGCGTCGTCCAATGACAACAGTCCGGGGCGTTGCGTTGCAGTCATGCGTGGATTCTCCATTTGCTATTCAATCAATAGCGGTCAACGCTTATTTCACGAGGGCTAACGGCAATTATTGCTACGTAGCTTGGCATTCGGCTGCAATCAGTGCCTTGATGGCGTCCACGTCGGCATCCATCAGGCGCACCCGCTTTGGCAGCGCTTCAATACCTTCAAACTTAGCAGGCCGCTCGGGACTGCGGCCCAAGGCCTCGACAATGGTTTCGGAAAACTTGATTGGCAAGGCGGTTTCAAGCACCAGCATCGGTATACCAGGTTTACGAAATTCGAGGGCCACTTTGACCCCGTCGGCTGTGTGGGTGTCAATCATCACACCATGGCGTTGCCAGGTATCCCGAATGGTGGCCAAGCGGTCGGCATGGGTGCTTTTTCCGCTCACAAAACCATAGCGACTTGCGCATTGCGCAAAGGCGGCATCGGTACTCAGATCAAAAAACCCAGCTGTCGCAAGTTGCCTTTCAAAGAGTTCGGCAGTGCGTGCACCGTCACGCCCGAGCAGGTCAAACACAAAGCGTTCGAAATTGGAGGCCTTGGAGATATCCATGGAGGGGCTTGATGTCTCGTGGGTATCGGCACTTGCGCGCACACGGTAGACACCGGTGCGGAAGAACTCGTCCAGCACATCGTTTTCATTGGTCGCGACGATCAGTTGTTCGATGGGAAGGCCCATCATGCGTGCAACATGACCCGCGCAAACGTTGCCAAAGTTTCCGCTGGGCACCGCGAAACTGACCTTTTGGGCGTTCGACTCGGTCGCTTGAATGTAGCCGGCAAAGTAATAAACGACCTGGGCAAGCAAACGGGCCCAGTTGATGGAATTGACCGTGCCAATGCGGTACTTGCGCTTGAACTCCAAATCGTTCGACACTGCCTTGACGATGTCCTGACAATCGTCAAACACACCCTTGACCGCGATATTGTAGATGTTGGCATCCTGCAGACTGAACATTTGGGCCTGCTGGAAAGCACTCATGCGGCCGTGCGGGCTGGTCATGAAGACGCGCACGCCCTTCTTGCCCCGCATGGCATATTCCGCTGCACTGCCAGTGTCACCGCTGGTGGCACCCAAAATGTTCAGTTCTTCGGCACGGCGGGCGAGTTCGTACTCGAACAGGTTACCCAGCAATTGCATGGCCATGTCCTTGAAGGCCAGCGTAGGACCGTTGGACAAAGCTTCAAGCCAAACGTCATCTTCCAGGTGGCGCAGGGGCACTATCTCACCGGTGCCGAATACCTCGGCGGTATAGGTCTTTTCGCATAGCGCACGTACGTCTGCTGCTGGGATATCGTCGATATATAGCGATAAAACCTCAAACGCAAGTGCCGCATAGCCCTGCGTATGGTAAATCGTTCGCCATTGGCTCAGAGTTGCATCGCTGACTTGTGGATAGTGCTCTGGCAAGTACAAACCACCATCGGGTGCCAGCCCTTCCAGCAGAATTTCGCAAAACTGTTTGCGCTCGGGAGTTCCACGCGTTGAGACATACTTCATCAGGCAAGCTCCTCTTTGCGGATGCGCACAATCGGCTGCAACACGGTGGGTAAGGCCTGCATCTGCGCCAATGCTGCGTTCATCCGGGCTTCGACGCAGTCATGGGTCAGGATGATCAGGTCGGTTTGCGCAACGGCTGCGGCGCCGCCCTCGCCTCCTACCTCATCGGCCTCGCGCTGCAAGACCGCATCAATGCTGATGCCCGCCTCAGCCAGCAGTCCGGTCACTTTGGCTAGCACGCCAGCCTGGTCAGCAACCCGCAGACGCAAGTAATAACTGGTCACCACATCGCCCATGGGCAACACCGGAAGCGTGCCCATGGCCTTGTCAAAAGTATGGGGCTGAAAGGCCAAATGCGGCACGCGGTTGGCGGCATCGACCGTATGCAGACGCGTAATATCCACCAGATCCGCAATCACGGCACTCGCCGTGGGCTCCGAGCCGGCACCCTTGCCGTAGTACAGGGTTGTTCCGACCGCGTCGCCGTTGACTACAACCGCGTTCATTGCACCTTCGACATTGGCAATGAGCCTCTTGGACGGAATCAGGCTGGGGTGCACCCGCAACTCAATGCCGGCTGCAGTGCCCTTGACCGCGTCGGCCGCACGGCGTTTTGTGATGCCCAAGAGTTTGATGCGATAGCCCAGTTGCTCCGCGTATTTAATGTCGGTTGCTCCTAATTTGGTGATGCCTTCAACGTACGCCTTGTCAAACTGCACCGGTATGCCGAAGGCAATTGCCGACATCAATGTCGCCTTGTGGGCTGCGTCCACACCTTCGATGTCAAAAGTAGGATCAGCCTCGGCATAACCTAGGCGTTGGGCTTCCTTCAGCACTACGCCAAAGTCCAGGCCCTTGTCGCGCATCTCGGAAAGAATGAAGTTGGTGGTGCCATTGATGATGCCGGCAATCCACTGGATGCGGTTGGCGGTCAGGCCTTCGCGCAGGGCCTTGATGATGGGAATGCCACCAGCCACTGCCGCCTCAAACGCCACCATCACGCCTTTGGCAGACGCCGCAGCAAAAATCTCGGTCCCGTGCACTGCCAACAGAGCCTTGTTGGCGGTGACGACATGCTTGCCGGCGGCAATGGCCTCAAGGACCAACGCCTTGGCGATCCCGTATCCACCGATGAGTTCGATCACAATATCGATTTCGGGGTTGGCAATGACAGCCCGCGCATCGTTGACAACCTGAACACCACTGCCCACGATGGATTGCGCGCGCGCCACATCCAGATCGGCCACCATGGTGATCTCGATACCACGGCCCGCACGCCGCTGGATTTCCTCCTGGTTGCGTTTGAGCACGTTAAAGGTGCCGGCGCCCACAACACCAATTCCCAGTAGACCCACTTGTATCGGTTTCATATTCAATCTCAGTAAAAAGTATGCTCAGCCCCCGTAGAATCTACGCAAGCCGCTATCAAATAAATAGTATTTCAGTTGCTGTGGCGCTTGCGATAACTTTCAAGGAACTTCGCTACCCGTCCGATTGCCTCGCGCAGGTCGTCTTCATGGGGTAGAAAGACGATACGGAAATGGTCAGGATCATGCCAATTGAATCCTGTGCCCTGCACCAGCATGACCCGGGTCTCTTGCAGTAACTCCAGAAAGAACTGTTGGTCATCCTCAATGGGATACATCGATGGGTCCAACCTGGGGAACATATACAGGGCAGCGCTGGGCTTCACGCAAGTGACTCCTGGTATGGCAGTGATGAGTTCAAAAGCCAAATCACGCTGGCGGCGCAGGCGCCCTCCTTCGCAAACCAATTCATTGATGCTCTGGTGTCCACCCAACGCGGTCTGGATCGCCCACTGGCCTGGCACGTTGGAGCACAGTCGCATGTTTGAGAGCATGTTAAGACCCTCGATGTAGTCCTTGGCTGGTCGCTTGTCCCCCGAAACCACCATCCACCCGGCCCGATAACCACACGAGCGGTAGCTTTTGGAGAGTGAGTTGAAGGTCAATGTCAGGACATCTTCGCTCAAGGACGATATGGCGGTGTGCTTGACACCATCGTAGAGTACCTTGTCGTATACCTCGTCAGCAAAAATTACCAATCCGTGCTGGCGCGCGAGGTCCACAATGGCCCGCAGCAAGGCGTCTGAATACAGTGCACCCGTCGGGTTGTTGGGGTTAATTACCACAATACCTTTGGTACGTTGGGTGATCTTGGAGCGAATGTCATCCAAATTGGGCATCCATCCATTGGCCTCATCACACAAGTAGTGCACGGGTGTGCCTCCCGATAGGCTTACTGCGGCCGTCCATAGCGGATAGTCAGGCGAGGGCAAAAGCAATTCGTCGCCATCGTCGAGCAGCGCATTGGTGGCCATCACAATCAGTTCGCTAGCGCCATTGCCCAGGTAGATGTCATCCAGGGTGACAGCCTTGACGCCCTGCTTCTGGGTTTCATGCATGACTGCCTTGCGCGCGGCAAAAATGCCTTTGCTGTCCGAATACCCCGCCGAATTGGGCAGGTTGCGGATCATGTCCTGCTGAATTTCCTCCGGAGAATCGAAGCCAAAAACCGCCAGATTGCCGATGTTGAGCTTGATAATCTTTTGGCCTTCCTCTTCCATTTGCCGCGCGCGGTCCATGATAGGTCCGCGGATGTCGTAGCAGACGTTTGCCAGCTTGGCAGATTTTTGAATGATTCTCAAAGTCCCTCCGGAGGTCACGAGCACAGGGCGAAACTTATAATTTGACCACAGTTCCGCAAGCGATTAGTGCGGTGCAGCATCCAATCACCTGATTTTGACCTCACTATGAAATTTGTTCCAGATACAACCCAGGCTTCCTCTGTGACCGGTTATGGCCCGGGTTGGATTGCGATCAATGGCGAACGGGTCAGCTCCAGCTTCGTCATCAGCACCTTGGGAGATCGATTCTCCTGGGGAGGCTCCGCATTTGAAGAGCTGAAGGCCAGTCACTTTGAGCGTCTCGCAGAGCTTGACGTCGAACTGGTCATTTTTGGCAGCGGCCAGCGGATCCGATTCCCCGCACCCGAAATGGTTCAGGCCTTGTATTCAAAACGTATTGGCCTGGAAACCATGGACACGCAGGCGGCCTGCAGGACATACAACTTTTTAGCGGGAGAGGGTCGTAAGGTTGCGGCAGCCCTTTTGTTGTAGGCGAGCCGGGCTCTCAGGAAAGGCCGGGCTTTTCAGAGTAAAATCGTGGGTTGCAGTCGGGGTCGGACAAACGCTGTCACGTTCGATTCCCGCTATTGTGACTGCCACCCAAGAACGCGAGACTAAAAGTACCCTATGGCGATCGTTGTCAACAAGCCCCTACCCGAATTTGAAGCCAATGCTACTAGCGGCGTCAAAGTTAGCAATACGACCCATGTGGGGAAGACCATGGTGTTGTATTTTTACCCAAAGGACAATACCCCGGGCTGCACCACAGAAGCCATGCAGTTCCGCGATAAATACAAGGACTTTGTCAAGGCCGGGGCCACCGTATTTGGAGTCTCCCGCGACAACATGAAATCACATGATGAGTTCAAGTTAAAACTGGAACTGCCCTTTGAACTTATTGCCGACACTGAAGAGAAGATGTGCCACATGTTTGGCGTGGTCAAAAACAAGATCATGTACGGAAAAAAGGTCAAGGGAATCGAACGAAGCACATTCTTGATCGGCGCCGATGGTATGCTAAAAGAAGAATGGCGCGGCCTGAAGGTCCCGGGTCACGTCGATGAAGTACTGAAGGCTGTCAAAGCGCTCAAGAAAGCCGCTTGACAGTGTGAGGTGTATCAGCGTTAGGTAAGCTGCCCTGTCGCGAGGCTCATGCATAATGCCCCAATGCCGTTGAACACCGCGCCCTGGTTCCACACCAAAGCCGTCTTGGTCCAAGGCGGCTTTTTTATTTTTGTGATGCAAATTTCCACATCATTTTTTTTGTGAGCTCCTTGCCATGCCTTTGCCTCCCGCACCTAGCAAACCGGCCGACAGACTTCCAGCCAAAGCCTTTGCTGCAGGCGTGCGTGGTCCCCGACGGACGCCCCAAAAGGAGGATTCCAGCACATTGCTGGCACCGGCATCACCCAGAGCAGCTGCTGCAGGGGTAACCGCTGCGCGAGAGACTTCACGTAAGAGACAAAGCGCAAATTTGACGCAGCCCCTGGTTGCTCCTCCGGTCGTACCGGTGACACCAACGGCAACGGCAACGGTGGTTGTGCGCCCATCTGCCAGACCAAAGAAGTCGGTTGTTAGCGGGCTAACCAAACTGTTTGTGCTCGACACCAATGTGCTACTTCACGATCCAATGTCACTATTCCGGTTTGAAGAGCACGACATTTACTTGCCAATGATCGTTCTGGAAGAGTTGGATGGTCATAAGAAGGGTATGACGGAAGTGGCTCGGAATGCGCGCCAAACAAGTCGAACGTTGGACACGCTAGCTGGGACCTCTGGAGCGGATATTGCCGCAGGCTTTCAGCTTGACAGCACCGGTCATCGCGATGCGCGCGGCAAGTTGTTGTTTCAAACGCAACCACTTGATTACTCGTTGCCAACAAGCCTTCCTCAGGGCAAAGCGGACAATCAAATTTTGGGTGTGGTCGAGGCGTTGCGCAAAGTAATGGCACCACGTGAAGTCGTATTGGTATCAAAGGACATCAATATGCGGGTTAAGGCCCGCGCTCTGGGGCTCGCGACGGACGACTACCAAAATGACAAGACGCTCGAAGACGGCGATCTTCTGTATGCTGGATCCTTGGCGTTACCCTCGGATTTTTGGGCCACGCATGGTCAGATGGTTGAGAGCTGGCAACAAGGGCAGCACACTTTTTACAAAATCAGTGGACCAGTAGTGCCCGGCTTGCTGATCAATCAATTTGTCTATTTTGAGTCACCCGGCGAGCCCAGCCTGTATGCCAGAGTGACAGAGATTCGCGGCGATGCTGCGGTCATCAAAACGCTGCGTGATTTCACACACCTCAAGAATGCAGTTTGGGGGGTAACTACCCGCAACCGGGAGCAAAATTTTGCGATGAATTTGCTCATGGACCCAGAGGTGGACTTTGTCACGCTCACCGGTACTGCAGGCACGGGCAAGACCCTCATGGCACTGGCCGCTGGGTTGACACAGGTTCTGGATGATCGTCGTTATACCGAGATCATCGTGACCCGCGCGACTGTGAGCGTGGGTGAGGACATTGGCTTTCTGCCGGGTACCGAAGAAGAAAAAATGGGTCCCTGGATGGGGGCATTAGATGACAACTTGGAAGTTCTGGGAAAGACTGACACCAGTGCCGGTGAGTGGGGTCGTGCTGCAACCAACGAGTTGATCCGCAGCCGCATAAAAATCAAGAGCATGAACTTTATGCGTGGTCGCACGTTCATGAACAAGTACGTCATTATCGATGAAGCGCAAAATCTGACGCCCAAACAGATGAAGACGCTGATCACGCGCGCCGGTCCGGGCACCAAAATCATTTGTATGGGGAACCTAGCGCAAATTGACACACCCTACCTTACCGAGGGGTCATCGGGTCTTACGTTTGCGGTTGACCGATTCAAGGGATGGCCGCATGGCGGTCATATCACTCTGGCGCGTGGTGAGCGCTCACGCCTTGCAGATTTTGCGAGCGAAGTTCTCTAGGTTTGGGGTGTTTTCCAGCCGGACAAAGTTGTAATTTGCGCTACTCTGATTAGTAGTCCCCGCCACTGCCGGATGCCAAACTTTCGAATTTGGTAATCTGGCGCATGAATGCCAGCTTGACGGTGCCGGTGGGGCCATTACGCTGCTTTGCGATAATCACTTCAGCGACACCAGGCTCCTTGCATTGATCTTTGGTGTAGTACTCATCGCGGTAAATGAACATGATGATGTCGGCATCCTGTTCGATCGCGCCCGATTCGCGTAGATCACTCATCATCGGGCGTTTGTCCGGGCGCTGCTCTACGCTGCGGTTAAGCTGAGACAAGGCAATCACGGGACATTTCAACTCCCTGGCCAGCATCTTGAGGCCACGGGAAATTTCACCAAGCTCCGTTGCGCGGTTTTCGCCGTCACTGCTTGTGCCGCTCATGAGTTGCAAGTAGTCAACCACGATCAGTCCAAGTTGCCCACATTGGCGCGCCAGACGCCGTGCGTTGGCGCGCAGTTCACTGGATGTCAGACCTGCGCTTTCATCGATATGAAGTGAAATGGTCCGCAGCTTCTCGATCGCCTCAGACAGTCGTGGCCATTCATCGTCAGTTAATCGACCAGTCCGCAAATGGCCTTGATCGATTCGACCGATCGATCCAACAATACGAACAGCCAACTGTGCAGCACCCATTTCCATAGAGAAAACAGCCACTGGTAGACCTTCATTCAATGCAACATGCTCGGCAATGTTGATGGCGAGCGCGGTTTTACCCATGGAGGGGCGCGCTGCCAACACAATCAGATCACCTGCCTGCAAACCCGCAGTCATGCGGTCCAGATCATAAAACCCGGTTGGCACACCGGTAACATCATTGGGGTTGTCGGCCATCTCCTGAACTCGGTCCAACAGTTTGACCACCAGGGAGTCCATCGCCTGAAACCCCTGGTTATTGCGTTTTCCTTGTTCACCAATATTAAAAATCTTTTGTTCCGACTCATCGACGATATCTGCAACTGGACGGCCCTTGGGATTGAATGCGTTGGTCGCAATTTCGTCACTGGCGCTGACTAGCTTTCTCAACAATGACCTGTCACGCACAATTTCGGCGTACCGCCGAATATTACTGGCGCTAGGTACATATTGCGCCAGCGAGTTCAAATAGGCCAACCCTCCAATTTCTTCAGCACGTCCTTGATTTTGCATATGCTCAAAAACGGTGATCACATCCGCAGGTTTGCTGGCGTTGACCAATGAACCGATGGCTGAATAAATGAGCCTGTGCTCATAGCGATAGAAGTCGCCGTCAGACAAAATATCACCGACCCTGTCCCAAGCTGCGTTATCCAGAAGTAATCCACCCAGAACGCTAGACTCTCCTTCGATGGAGTGTGGTGGCACGCGCAGTTGCGCGATTTGCCGGTCTTGACTGTATTCGTCAACAGCAGAAATTACAGCGGACATAGTTACCAGGAAATGATGGATGGATGCCAGAAAAGAGGCGAAGCTCGGGTGGGTTGGGCCACTTTCCTTGCCCCGCCTCCCGTGCTATTGATGCTACCTGCCTACAGCGGAGGTGTCGAGTGAAAGGCTGGGGACAAATCAGGAAAATCGTGTGGATAAGCCAGGCGAGCCGGTAGATAAGTCAAAAAGAAAAAAGCCGCGAGGGACTCACCCTGGCGGCTACCGTAAATCCTGTCCAATGACCGGTCTTGCGAACGGCCAAGGGCAGAACACACCGTTGTACTAGGCTGTTTCGCCGTATACGGAAACGTTGACCTCAATCACTACGTCGGTATGCAGCGCAACCGCAACCTTGCTGTCACTGACGACCTTGATGGGTCCGTTGGGCATGCGAATTTGCGATTTGACGACTTTGTAGCCATTTTTGACCAACTCTTCGGCAATGTCAGCATTCGTGACAGAGCCAAACAAGCGGCCATCCACACCAGCTTTTTGTGTCAACTTGATAGTTGTGCCAGCCAACTTCTCACCCAGTGCCTGGCTCTCCGCCAATTTTGCGGCTGCGGCTTTTTCAAGCTCTGCACGCTTGGCTTCGAAAGCAGCTTTGGCTGCTTCAGTAGCGCGGCGAGCACGTCCAGAAGGAATCAGGAAATTGCGTGCGTAACCGTCCTTGACCTTGACGATATCGCCCAGGTTACCCAGGTTCACGACCTTGTCGAGCAGAATAATTTGCATGGTCGTACTCCTTAGATCTTGTGCTGATCGCTATAGGGAAGCATGGCGAGAAAACGCGCACGCTTGATAGCAGTGTTCAGTTGGCGCTGGAAAATCGCGCGGGTTCCGGTCAGGCGAGCGGGAATGATTTTTCCGTTTTCGGCAATGAAGTCACGCAAGGTGTCAATATCCTTGTAGTCGATCTCTTCGACACCGGTTACCGTGAAACGGCAAAAACGCTTGCGTTTGAACAGCAGGTTTTGTGCGGGACGCTTGGGGCGTTTGTCTTTGTTGAATTTTTTGAACGTGGCCATTTGGGCCTCCTAAAAAATTAATCTTGCAAAAATTCTTGAATATGGAAAACGATTGATTTTCCCTGACTCGTATTACCCAGAAAGCCTTGAAATCTCCAAACGCTGCCGATGGGCTGCATTGCAAGCCGCTCCGCCAACGTTCCAAATGCCACTGCTTTCACTACCACCTTGATTTGTCTGGATTGACCTGCTTCCTGTGCCTGCGATTCGTGTTCGAGCTGCAGGTTAAGAGCTGGTATTCCAGCGGGCGTGTATCGCAGAGCGTCATGCTCAGCAATACAGGCACTGATAACAAGGGAATTGGCAGGCACACTCCGTCGGGTTCAATATTCGTTAGGCTTGGTATTCGGCCTGTTGAGTCTTGCGCGTCTCTTCACGTTCGACTGTTTTCATCATCGACGAAGGACCTGTTTCAGCCTTCTTCTTGGAAACGGTCAAGTGACGCAAAACAGCGTCATTGAATTTGAACGCATGCTCCAGTTCCGACATCACAGCCTGGTCCGCTTCGATGTTCACACACAAATAATGTGCTTTTGCAAGCTTGTTGATCATGTAGACCAATTGGCGCCGACCCCAATCCTCTACCCGGTGAATCTTCCCACCGCCGGCAGTGATCATGCCCTTGTAACGCTCCAGCATGGCCGGAACTTGTTCGCTCTGATCCGGATGGATCATGAGAATGATTTCATAATGACGCATTGATACTCCTTTTGGATTGCCCCATTCGGGCTAAGAAAAGCTGCCCTCAGCGTCTAATTGAGGTGCAGCAAGGCGAAGCCTCACATTATAGCCCAGCGTGATCTACTCTGTAAATCCGGCTGCCTGATCCGGTTGGGCCTGTGATAGCAGGCTCACTATTGCAGTGACAACGAAACCTGCGGCAACCCCGAAAACCCCAGCTGAAACTGGTTGAATTCCCCACCAAAGTCCATCTCCTGTGAGCCCCAGCAATGTGCGAACCGGCGAAAGGTTGATTGCCATGTAATAGATGGTGACACCCAGTCCAGTCAACATGCCGCACACAGCACCGGTTCGTGTTGCTCCTCGCCAGAAAATTCCTAGTACCATGACCGGAACAAAGGCTGCTCCGGCCAAGGAAAATGATGCTGACACCAGGTAAAGAATGCCCGCCGGTCGCTGCGCAGCGGCATAGGCCGCAATAAGAGCCACCACCAGCAACGCGAACTTGGACCACATCACGCGGCGCATTGATTGGGCCTTGTCACTGTTTCCCGCAAAGTAAACATCGTGCGCCAGGGCGTTGCCAATAGTCAGCAGCAAACCATCTGCAGTACTCAGGGCTGCGGCTAGCCCACCCGCCGCGACCAGCACAGTCACCACATAGGGCAAACCGCCAATTTCGGGCGTAGCCAACATGACCAGGTCAGCTCCAATTTTCAGTTCTGCAAATTGAAGAATGTGATCACCATTGACATCGGAGACGGAAAGAAGACTGGGGTCACGCGCCCATTGCGCGACCCATGAGGGCAGACTGTCAAAGGGCTGACCGACCAAATGCGCCATCACTTCATATTTCACCAATACCGCTAAAGCGGGTGCCGACAAGTAAAGTAAAGCAATGAATAACAGTGACCATGCTACAGAACTGCGCGCCTCAGCGACCGTAGGTGTTGTGTAGTAGCGGGTCAATAGGTGGGGTAAACCGGCAGTTCCCACCATCAGACAAAACATCAAGGCGAGAAAGTTGAGTCGCGAACTTTCAAACAGCTCCTTTTGCTCGGCTGTCCCGGCTGGATTTCCCGCAAATGGCGTGGAATGGGTTGGCATTCCTGCTAACGGTTTGGCGCGCGCCAAATTTTCAGCCATCGCGCGCGTCCATTGTTCCCGCGCAGCATTTGCGTCTTTGGGAACTGCCGCCAATTCACGGCGCAATACCATCCCCCGGTCATCGTCGACCTTCATGTCGCCATAAGCCCGCAGTTGCCTGCGCAATTCCTGGCGTTCGGCTTGCAACGCTCCTTCTACGTCTTTGAGCTTGCGCTCGTATGACTTGGCGCGCCGTGCATATTCATCAATGACCTCCCGCTCAGCGGGAGAATCAACCAGCTGTTGTTCCATAGTCGCGATCTTTTCCAACTGCTGACCATAGGCCAAAGGCGCCAGCGGATTGCCAACCTGCTTGTATGACAGCCAAGACACTGGAATGAGGAATGCCAGAATAATCACCAGGTACTGTGTCACCTGGGTCCATGTCACCGCCCGCATGCCGCCAAGAAACGAGCACACCAGCACGCCACCCAGCCCCAACAATATGCCGATTTCGAAATGGACTCCAGTTAACCTGGATGTAATGAGCCCCACGCCATAAATCTGGGCCACCACATACGTAAACGAACACAGAACGGCGGCCAACGCAGCGATCATGCGCGGCCAACGCCCCCCAAAACGGACAGCAAAGTAGTCCGGTACGGTATATAGATTTAGGCGGCGCAAATAAGGTGCCACTAACAATGCCACCAGGCAAAAACCACCGGTCCAGCCCAGGACATAGGCCAGGCCGCCCGATTGTTCCCCTGTGCCCGAATAGCCCTGCAAATAAAGGCTGCCAGCCAGACTGATAAACGAAGCTGCACTCATCCAGTCTGCCGCTGTGGCCATGCCGTTGTAAATTGCGGGTACTCTGCGTCCCGCCACGTAATACTCATTTGAATCTGCGGTACGCCCATAGACGCCAATTACTGCATAGAGAACCAGTGTTGACGACAGAAAAATACCTGCAACCCAGACTTTTGCCAGACCCATGCGTTCTGCGATGGCCAGCACAACCAGGAACGCCAAAAAACTGGCGACGTACCAAGCAAAACGACGGTGCAATTTGGATTTGTACGCAGAATAGGCTATTGGGTCGAATCCGGCTTCTGGTTTCTCGCCCCGATTCGACCACCACGCAAAAACGACCACAATGGCGATGAAAATCAATACCGAGCCTTGCGCAGAGAACCAAAAACCGACCGGCCAGCTTGATACGACAAACTGCAGGTCGTGCGCAAAAAACACTACGCCGAAGGATGCTGCGAACCACAACGCCAATAGGCCTGCTTGCAGTCCCAACCAGCGCGAGTTTGCAGATCGCTTCATTGCAATGCGAGTTTCTGCCAAGTTGAAATCACCGAGTCAGGGTTGAGTGAAATAGACGAAATCCCCTCCTCCACCAGCCATTGCGCAAAGTCGGGATGGTCGCTAGGGCCTTGTCCGCAAATTCCGATGTATTTTCCGTGGCGGCGGCAAGCGGCAATGGCCAGGCTTATCAGCGTTTTGACAGCCGGATCACGTTCATCAAAATCCGCAGCCAACAACTCCATACCGGAGTCACGATCCAGACCTAATGTGAGTTGGGTCAAGTCATTCGACCCAATGGAGAATCCATCGAAATACTCAAGAAATTGATCAGCCAATATGGCATTGCTCGGAATCTCACACATCATCACCAATTTCAGCGCATTTTCCCCGCGGCGCAGCCCGTGGCGGCCCAACAATTCAGTGACTCTTTTTGCCTGCATCAACGTCCGCACAAACGGCACCATTACCTGCACATTATTCAGTCCCATGTCGTTGCGTACCCGCTTGAGGGCCTCACACTCCATGGCAAATGCTTCGCCAAATTCGGTACTCACGTAACGCGCAGCACCACGGAAACCCAGCATGGGATTTTCTTCTTCGGGCTCATATCGACTGCCGCCGATCAGCTTGCGGTATTCGTTGCTCTTGAAATCTGACAAACGCACGATAACCGGTTTTGGCCAAAAAGCCGCGGCAATGGTGGCGACTCCTTCAGCTACCCGGTCCACATAAAACGCGCGTGGCGATGCGTGGCCCCGCGCCACTGATTCAACCGCCTTCTTCAGGTCTGCATCCACATTGGGGTAGTCAAGTATCGCCTTGGGGTGAACGCCAATATTGTTGTTGATGATGAATTCCAGGCGGGCAAGACCTACCCCTTCATTGGGCAACTGGCAGAAGTCAAACGCCAGTTGCGGATTTCCGACGTTCATCATGATCTTCACTGGACTCTCAGGCATGGCACCGCGCTGCACCTCAGTAACTTCAGTTTCCAGTAGTCCATCGTAAATAAAGCCAGTATCGCCCTGCGCGCAACTCACCGTCACCAGCATCCCCTCTTTCAACACCTCTGTCGCGTTGCCGCAGCCGACCACAGCGGGGATTCCAAGTTCTCGCGCAATAATCGCTGCGTGGCAGGTGCGGCCGCCACGGTTGGTGACAATGGCAGACGCCCGCTTCATCACGGGTTCCCAATTGGGATCGGTCATGTCGGTAACCAAAACGTCGCCCGCTTGAACCTTGTCCATTTCGCTAATGTTGTGCACGATGCGCACCGGTCCAGTGCCAATTTTTTGCCCAATCGCGCGGCCTTCAACCAGTACCGCGCTTGAGCCCTTGAGTTTGTAGCGGTATTCGGCCTGATTGCCCGCCTGACTTTTGACGGTCTCCGGTCGGGCCTGAAGAATGTACAGTTCACCGTCAATTCCGTCTTTGCCCCATTCGATATCCATGGGTCGACCATAGTGCTCTTCAATCACCAGGGCGTAACGCGCGAGTTGCTCAACATCGGCGTCGCTCAAAGAGTACCGGTTCCGAAGTTCGGTGGGCACATCCGTCGTCTTGACCAGTTTGCCCCCAGTCGCCTTTTCCTCGGCGGTCGTGAACTGCATTTGCAATAACTTGGAGCCAAGACTACGTCGAATGACAGCGCGATTTCCCGCGCGCAGCATGGGCTTGTGCACATAAAACTCGTCCGGGTTGACTGCACCCTGGACCACTGTCTCACCCAGACCGTAACTAGAAGTAATGAAGACCACGTCGGAGAAACCAGACTCAGTATCAATGGTGAACATCACGCCGGCCGCGCCAATGTCTGAGCGAACCATGCGTTGAATTCCAGCGCTCAGTGCCACATGCTCATGTGCAAAACCCTTGTGAACGCGGTAGCTGATGGCACGGTCGTTGTACAGCGACGCAAATACCTCCCGAATTTTATGCAGGATGTCGTCAATGCCATGCACGTTAAGAAAGGTCTCCTGCTGGCCGGCAAAAGACGCGTCCGGCAGGTCTTCGGCAGTGGCGGAGGAACGCACCGCGAAGGTCGCTTCAGCGTTTCCAGCGCTCAGAATTCTGAAGGACTCGCGAATTGCCTGTTCCAGTGCCGGGGGGAACGGTTGCGCCTCCACCATCGCGCGAATTTCGGCTCCCGCAAGCGCTAAAGCCCGAACGTCTTCAGTATCAAGCACCAGCAGGCGGGCGTTGATCTTGTCCGTCAAACCGTCAAACTGCAGGAATTCACGAAAGGCATGAGCCGTTGTAGCAAAACCCGTAGGCACTTTGACACCAGTCGGTAAATTGGAAATCATTTCCCCCAAGCTGGCATTCTTGCCGCCCACCGACTCCACATCGGTCATTCGCAGATTTTCGAAAGGTACGACCAAATCGGTAGGCGTGAACAAAATTGACATGGCAAAGCTCCGGAAGTTAAAAACTGTTTTCGCTGCTTACCGGCGGTGCACTCGCCGCGCCAAGTCAGCAGTGATTACCCCAAACCCGCCCTCTGTTGTTGCTATTGAGGAGTCGCGGGAGTGAGAAAATGCGTCAATTGCAGCCATTGTAGGGGCCGCAAACCGATGTCAGCGCTAGGTTAATCAGACCTGCGCTTGCAATTCACTGACAACCCTCAAGAACCCTCAAGAATCATCCATGCCCCACCGCACCGTCTTTTTTGTATCCGATGGCACCGGGATAACGGCCGAAACTTTTGGCAATGCGATATTGGCCCAGTTCGAAACCAAAGCGCGCCACGTCAGGCTGCCGTTCATCGACACGGTTGACAAGGCGCATCAGGCGGTGCGCCAAATCAACCATTGTGCTGTCGTGGATGGTCACCGCCCAATTGTCTTTACGACCCTGGTCAATATGGAGGTTCTCAAGGTGATACAGGACAGTTGCCAGGGAATGCTGCTGGACATGTTTGGCATGTTTGTCCATCCGCTGGAGCAAGAGTTCAAGCTCAAGTCAAACCACCGCATCGGCCGCTTTAGTGACGCCAGCAAGAGCAAGGAGTACCAAAGCCGCATTGAGGCTATCAACTTTTCGTTGGCGCATGATGATGGACAGTCCAATCGGGATCTCGAGCAATCCGACGTGATACTTGTTGGAGTGAGCCGCAGCGGCAAGACTCCGACTTCCCTTTATTTGGCAATGCAGTATGGGCTCAAGGCCTCGAACTACCCGCTAATTCCCGAGGACTTTGAGCGACGCCAATTGCCGCCCGCCCTGATTGCCCACAAGGCAAAGATATTTGGCTTGACCATTCAGGCTGAACGGCTGAGTGAAATTCGCAATGAGCGGCGTCCCAATTCAAAATATGCGTCACTGGCGAACTGTCGCATGGAAATCAGTGAGGCAGAAGCAATGATGCGACGCACCGGTATTCGCTGGCTTTCTACCACGACCAAATCAATTGAAGAAATCGCCACTACGATACTGCAAGAAATTCACCCGGAGCGCTTGGAGTACTGAAGGGCAAACTCAGTCAATCTTCAAGTAGGCTGCGCAACATCCAAGCCGTTTTTTCGTGAATGTCGATCCGCTGGGTCAATACATCGGCGGTGGGTTGATCATTCGCCGCCTCAACTACCGGAAACAACTTACGTGCAGTGCGGGCGGTGGCTTCCTGCGCTGCCACCAAGTGGCGAACCATCTCATTTGCCTTGGGTACACCCTCAACTTCCTTGATTGATGCAAGCTTGGAGTACTCCTTGTAGGTGCCTGGGGCGGGAAAGCCCAATGCGCGAATGCGCTCGGCAATGATGTCCAACGCGTTCCACTGTTCGGTGTACTGGCCCATGAACATGACATGCAGGCTGTTGAATTGCGGCCCGGTCACGTTCCAATGGAAGTTGTGGGTCATTAAGTACAGCGTGTAGCTATCGGCCAGCAGTGCGGACAGGCCTTTGGCTATTTTTTCTCTGTCCGCTGCATCAATGCCGATATCCATAGTCGGAAATTTGCTTTGTTTCTTGCTCATGATCATTCCCTTTCGTTATCAAGGTGCGCGACACGCTCGCTAAAGGCAATACCCCTATACCGATTCATTGCGCATTCACAGTACTCAGCGCAACTTTATTGCGCCTGACACTTTTAAACGAATTGATTGATTGCATGTTGATCATAGTCAACAGCAATAGTCCAAGGCGCCAATGCGTTCAACAGATTCCGGCTCAGGCTATGAGCGCCGCGACGGCCGACTTGGCAATTTGCGCGTCCTCGCTCGATTTGACCCCGCTCACGCCTACTGCACCCAGACACTGGCCGTCTTTGAGAATCGGCACACCACCCTCGAGCATCCCTTCCAACCCCGGCGCGCTTAAAAACGAAGCGCGTCCGCCATTGATCATGTCTTCGTACACCTTGCTCTCACGCCGTCCCATTGCGGCCGCGCGCGCTTTACCTGGCGCAATATGTGCGGAAATCGGCGCTGCGCCGTCCATACGCTGGAACCACAAGAGATGGCCGCCGTCATCCACAATTGCAATGCTGACCGCCCAGTTGTGCTTGACTGCTTCAGCGTGCGCCGCGTCACCCATCACTTTGACATCGGAAAATTCGAGAACGGACTTGGTTTTCATCGCAAAAGGCTCCTCTTGTTGGTAGCTGCGAGCATAACGCCCCCAGGCGTGTCACACCCATGCGCCGCGCAAAGATCTAAAACCACAAGAAAGTCGGGGCCAATTGCGACAGAAATTTCTGGTAACTTACTTGAGAACCCCTAGAATCCCCCAATCTGCACGATGCAGACATTGAAGGAGTTTGAAACATGGATAACCGCATCACCACTTTGGACCTTGATCAGGGGTATATGGCCTCTGATGTACAGCGCAATAAAGTCTTGCGCAATACGTATTGGCTTCTTGCGCTAAGTCTGGTACCAACCGTCTTGGGCGCCTGGATTGGCGTGGCCACGGGTATCACCCAGTCCTTGACCGGTGGGTTGGGACTGATTGTGTTTTTGGCTGTGGCGTTCGGCTTTATTTACGCCATCGAAAAGACGAAAAATTCGGCAGCGGGCGTGCCGGTGTTGTTGGGCTTCACGTTCTTTATGGGCTTGATGATGTCACGTCTGATCGCATCGGTGCTGGGCTTTCGCAATGGCCCCGAACTGGTCATGACTGCGTTTGGCGGCACGGCTGGCGTTTTCTTTGTGATGGCCAGTCTGGCCAGCGTGATCAAACGCGATTTGTCCGGAATGGGTAAATGGCTCATGGTCGGTGCCGTAGTGCTCATGGTCGGCGGCATCATTAACGTGTTTGTCGGCTCCAGCGCCGGCATGATGGCCCTTTCGATGGCAGCCATTGGCATCTTCAGCGCTTTCATGTTGTACGACATCAAGCGGATCATCGACGGCGGTGAAACCAACTACATCACGGCAACATTGGCTCTGTATCTTGACGTTGTCAATGTGTTCCAGAGTCTGCTGGCTTTGCTTGGCATCTTCGGCGGCGAGCGAGACTGAAATCGGGTTTGTATGGGGTCAAAGGGACCCAAACCTGCAAAAATGGCCCTTTTTGGGCCTTTTTTGTTGCCAAACCAAGCGATCATTCAATAGACGGCAGTTTTTGCCGATATTGACCTCATAAAAGCACGAGTATTCATGATTGCACGTTTGTTACTTCTTGCCACAGCCCTCACATTAGGTGGCTGCGATGCCATCACTGCGTTCCTAGCTGACCCCAAGGTAGCACAGCGAATTGCAGATTCCAAAGCTATTGGCAGTGCTTGTCGTTATGGGATGCGCAGCATTGAGGACTGCTACGCACTCAATGAAAAAGCGTCAAAGGCATCGGTGTTTGACGGCTGGAAAGAAATGGACCAATACATGCGCGACAACAAGATTGACGGCATCGTGTCCAAAGGCGTCAAGCCTGCGTCAACACCCGCGGAAGAAATCATTGACGAAAAAGCCAGTGACGCGACATCGCGGGATAAGGCGGTGCCAACCGATGCGCGAAACAAGCCCAAGCCCAAACCCGCCGCCGACAAGGCAGCCCATTAGCCGTCCTGGTTGAATCGTGCTGGACGGGTTTCTCACCCGATCCAGTCGAAGACCGCAATACTTTCTACGTGTGCAGTGTGCGGAAACATATTGACTACGCCTGCCGCCGAACATCGGTAGCCGCCTTCATGAACCAGCACGCCAGCGTCACGTGCCAGTGTCGCCGGATTGCAGCTGACGTAGACGATTCGCTTGGGCGGGCTCCAGCTCATTTCATTCGGTGCGGTTAGGCCATTGGACGCCTTCTGGCGCAGTGCGGCCAGTGCTTGCACGAGCGCATAGGCGCCCTCGCGCGGTGGGTCCACTAACCATTTGTCGGCTGATCCGTCTGCAATCAGAATTTCCGGGGTCATCTCAAACAAATTGCGTGCTGCAAAAGTTGTAGCAGCAAAGGTATATTTATCGAGGGCTACAGGCTGATTCAGCTTTAGATTGTCGCGTGAACGCTCAACCAACACCTCAGCACCCTCTACCCCCAGCACTTCCCGCGCCTGAGTCGCCAACGGCAATGTGAAATTCCCCAAGCCACAAAACCAGTCAATCACCCGCTCCTCGCGGGTTACCTTGAGCAGGCCCAAAGCGCGTGCCACCAACACCCGGTTGATGTGCGGGTTGACCTGGGTAAAGTCGGTTGGCCGAAACGGCATGGTTATTCCGAAATCAGGCAATGCGTAGGCCAATTGTGCGGTCTCGTGACCGGGCAGTTCATCCAGGCGGTGCACAGTGTCCAGGCCCTTGGGTTGCAGCCACCATTGCACGCCGGCATGAACCACCGCAAACTGGCGCAAGCGATTCAGATCGGATTCATTGAGCGGCACCAAATGGCGTAAAACCAGCGCGGTGACCTCACTCGCACCATCTCTGCCCTGGACGTCACCAACCGCCAATTCAATTTGCGGGCAAGCCTCGACGGCCTCTAAAGAGCCGATTAGTGCGCGCAAAGGCACCAGCATGGCACTCACATGGCTCACCAACACGCGGCACTCTTTCATGTCCGCCACATAGCGACTCTTGCGCTCATGAAAACCCACCAGCACCGCGCCCTTCTTTCTCACGAAACGCACAGACAGTCGGGCCCGGTAGCGATAACCCCAGGTCGGGCCTTCTATTGCACGCAGAACGTTGTCTGGCTTGACTTTGCCAATGTGCCACAGGTTGTCTTCGAGCACGCGCTGCTTGACCGCGACCTGTGCGCCCATATGCAGGTGTTGCATTTTGCAGCCGCCGCATGCGCCCTCATGCAGGCCAAAGTGCGGGCACTCGGGTCGCACGCGTTGGGACGACTCGCGGTGAATCTCCGTCAGTGCACCCTTCTCAAAACTGTTTTTAGAACGGTGGATTTGCGCGCTCACCACCTCAAACGGTAGCGCGCCCTCGATGAACACCACTTTGCCATCGGGTTTGTGGGCCACGCCCTGGGCTTCGAGGTCCAGGGATTTCACTTTCAGCCAGCCCTCGGGCAGCGGTTTTTCGGTCAAATTCATGTGCGGCGCAATGGTCAGAGAAGGGAGTGGCGCGTAATGCCGCGTCGACTCAAGTACCGCTTGAGTTTTACCAGCGCTTCATTTTGCACCTGCCGTACCCGCTCTCGCGTGAGTCCCAGGCGCAAACTGAGCGTGTCAAGTGTTTCAGGCTCGTGGTCATGCAAACCAAAGCGTCCCTCCAGCACCTCACGTTCTCGCGGCGACAGTGTGGCAATCCACTCTTCCAATAAAAGCTCCACTTCGTGGGACAAGGTTAC
>CAIQBN010000616.1 GCA_903870065.1 uncultured beta proteobacterium
ACAAGCAGTACATCTGAAGAGAACTCTACACGTGGTACTGGAGCGAGTTTTGGTCTCAACCTGAGCCTGTTTCCGCTGAGTCGTTTTCCGATGCAGGCCACGGTATCACACAACGACAGCCGCGCAACCTCAAACAACACCGGCACCCAGCATACCGCTTCGCGGCTGGGCCTATCCCAAAGCTGGCGACCGGAGGCGGGCAACGAATCCGTGAGCGGAGCATTCGACCACAGCGTACTAAGCACCAAGGAGTTCAGCAGTGTGGTGAGCGCAGTTCGTGCATCGTATTCCAATTTAATCCCGGATCACAACTACAGCGCCAACGTCAGTTTCTCAAACAACCGTGGCGATATTGGGGGCCAGCATTCAAGCCTATTGAGCGCCTCGGGTAGCCATGTTTGGCGCGATCCGGACGAGGAATACACCGTGGCGTCGTTTGCCAGTCTTTCCAGCAATGAAGTAGGCCTTTTGCGGGCGCAAACACTTGACACCTTGCGCTCGCAATTTGTGCAAGCCGGAACCAGCGTAACCTGGCTCCCGTTTGAGGACCTGCCGGTTACCGTCAATGGCGGAGTCAACATCATTGGCAGCAACACGGCAAACGATGGAGACACAGTTCAAGTATTGGGTTTCAGCGGCTTCGCCAATTCCAGCTACATGTTTAGCCAGAACTTAAGTGCATCAGGCGGCGTCAACGTGCAGCACCAGCGCGCAACTGGTCAAGGCGTCACCTCAATCGGAGCGATGGGGAGTGCGAGTTATTCGGGTGACCCGATCAGTTTTGGCGAGTTCGCCTACAGCTGGGGCGTTGGCCTAGGTCTGGGCAATCAAGTCACAACCAGCGGACTGCAGTCCGTCAATCTGTCAAGCAACCTGCAACATGCTCTGTCGCGCACTTTCATTGCTTCTGCGGACAGGACTCTGGCTGTCAGTGCATCGCAATCGGTTTCGGTTTTTGGTGGCCGCACTACCGGTGAGGGGGCTATCAATGCAAGCGGCACCAGTTTGTCGCATTCGGTTGGTGTGAACTGGATGGAGCGGGTCAGCGATGCTGCTACCGGCGGTGCTTCCGCTATGTTGTTTGACTCGGTCAGCAATGGGGCCACGCAAAGCCACTTTCGTAATTTGTCATTGCAGGGGTCTTTGCAGTCGCAGTTGTCGCGCCACTCGTCAATTGGTGTGAACCTCTCACTGAATGGCAGCCAGCAATTTGGAACCGCGAACAACATTGGCTTCGGTAGTGGCATCAGCGGCAGTGGCAAGTCCAACGACGAACCAATCTGGTCTGGCGGGGGCGGGGCAAACTATAGCCATCGCAACCCATTTGGAATCAGCAACTTGGTTTACACAGCCAGCATTCAAATGAATTCGTTTCAAGCCAACCAGCGCGTGTTAACGGGTGACCCCAACGCACTCTCCTGGCAAACTGGCTCTGCATTTCAACAGTCGGTCGACTATCGCATCGGTCGACTCAATTTCAGGGGAACCAATACCATCAATGAAACTGATGGTAAAAAAAATGTGTCAATCTTCGGAACCGTGAGCCGCATCTTCGGTGGCTATTAGCCCCTAACCGTTAAACTACCTCCTTTCAAAAACAGCACACCCGACGGCCCCTATTTTTGGTGCCGCCCAAGGAACTACCGTCATGAAAACTCGTATCCTCGCCCGTATTGGAATGTTGGGCCTCACTTACTTGATGGCACTACTGGCATCATTTTTAGTCCATATCGCGCCAGCACACGCGGAATACGGTGACGTGGTCATCAATAATTACTCGGACGCAGCGGGAATGCGCCCTGTCGTCTTCCCGCACTGGTTTCATCGGGTGCGATTTCGTTGCAAAGTGTGTCATGCGGACCTCGGCTTTAAATTTCAGGCTGGCGGCAATCAAATCGATATGGTGAAAATTATTGACGGGCAATACTGCGGCGCCTGCCATAACGGGGAAATTGCCTGGTCGGTCGAAAACTGCAACCTATGCCATTCTGGAAAGCCGGGAACCAAAACCCAGGTGCATGAGAGCACTATCCAGAAATTGATTCAACCCGCTGCGGCAGCACCCAAGAAGTGAGAGGAGCACAAACCATGAAACCACTTCACATTCTGGTACTGTCTGTACTTGGCCTCAGCTTTGGTGCCACTGCGCATGCAGCGCAATCTGGCAAGGACGTTTATGCTCAAACCTGTGCGCTTTGCCACGCAGCGGGCGTTGCAGGCGCTCCACGTTTTGCCAACACCACAGACTGGGCTCCGCGTCTGGCGGCGGGCACCCCAAAACTTTACGATAGCGCCATTAAGGGAACCGCTAAGGGCATGCCAGCCAAAGGCGGCAACACGACATGGTCCGATGCAGAAGTCAAGGCCGCGGTCGACCACATGTTGGCATCTGTCAAGAGCGCAAAGCCTGATACAGCTGCAAAGGCGGCTCCCGCCGGCGGTGCCGTTCCAGCAGCTGAACCCGCGCCATTGCCTGCGGCAGCGCCACCAGTCGCTGTAGCGACGCCTGCACCAACAGCAACCGGCGCCGATGTCAATGCCTTCAATCGATTGCTCAAGCCGGTCGGCAAGCGCAACCCGCCGCCCCCTGAAGACGGCATCCATGACCCGAGCAATGATGGCACCCATGCTCTGCTGCCACCCCTGACCGCCTATGCCGGTCTGCCAAAGAGTTTTGCTGGCAATCGGGTGAACTGGGTTGATTCCCTGAGTTCGAAGAAGATCAACCCTCGCTGGGACCGTATTGATGCCGCAGCGGACCCCATTGTGATGGACTTGAACATCGTGCGTGAGGTGAAGGGCTCCATGCCCGACGTGGTTTACCCCCACAAGCAGCACACCGAATGGCTAGATTGCTCCAACTGTCACCCTGCCATTTTTATTCCCCAAAAGGGAGCCAACGCGATCAGCATGGCTGCGATTTTGATGGGTGAAAAGTGCGGCGTCTGTCACGGCAAAGTTGCTTTTCCGGTGTCGGAATGCAGGCTGTGCCACTCGAAGAAAAAAGACATCGTTCGACCAGCCGTTGCCCAAACCGCTGCCCCCAAATAACCGGGAGAATTTGTAATGCGACACAAACACCTGTTGATAGCGGCCA
>CAIQBN010000617.1 GCA_903870065.1 uncultured beta proteobacterium
GCGCTGCCGGCACTGGCATTCCTGGGCTACGTCCCCGGATCGCGGGACCCGGCCACCCTGCAAATCCTGGCCAATGCCTACTGCCTGCTGCCGTGCGGACTCAAGTTGCTTGCCGCGGGCCTTTTATATTTCAACTTCTTGCATAAGTCACCATGAAACGACGACTCATCCTCACTGCGGCGACCGCCGCCGCTACTAGCCTACTAGGTGCCTGCGCATCACCGGGCCTGGAACTCTTTGCGAATGAAAAGCCAGTGCTGGATCTTCAAGATTATTTCAATGGCAGGTTGGACGCCTACGGCGTGTTTACCGATCGCTCGGGTGCGGTGGTCAAACGCTTCACGGTGCTGATGCAATGCCAATGGAATGGTGATGAAGGAGTACTGGACGAGGACTTTCTGTACTCGGACGGCACGCGCCAAAAACGGGTCTGGCGATTGCGCAAAACAGCACCTGGGCGCTTTGAAGGCCGCGCAGACGACGTGATCGGGGTTGCAGTGGGTGAGAGCAGCGGCAACGCCCTGCGCTGGAGTTACACCCTGCGGCTGGCGCTGACAGACACCACCGTGGACGTGCAGTTTGATGACTGGATGTATCTGATGAGCGACCAGGTGATGCTCAACAAAGCCACGATGTCCAAGTTTGGCGTTCGATTGGGTGAGGTGACGCTGACCTTCATCAAACGATGACATCCACTTCATAGACACAAAAAGACCCTCTAGCCCTCGTCCTGATTAAATAGTCCGCTATCAAAATATTGGCAATTACCCATGTCCCTATTGCATCGCGTATTGCACCGCCTATTGCCGCCTCTAAACCCTCCGCTAGTGGATTGGCACGGCCAAACAGTGTGGATTGTCGGCGCATCCAGCGGCATTGGCGAGGCCACGGCAGAGGCCTTGCACCACCAAGGCGCACGGGTCATTGTGTCGGCCCGCAACGCGCTGCAGTTGGCAGATTTCGTAGCCAGACACCCCGGAAGTCAAGCACTACCCCTGGACGCCACCGACCGGCCTGCACTGCAAGCGGCAGCCGCGCAGCTACTGGCGCTGGGTCCGCTGGACTGTGTCCTGTATTGCGCCGGGCACTACCACGCGATGCGCGCCGACGCCATGGACCTGCCTGACATGGTGCGCCACAACACGGTCAATTACCTCGGGGCACTGTATTTGCTCGACGCTGTGCTGCCACACATGCTGGCACGCGGTGCAGGTCACTTCAGCCTGGTGGGCAGTGTCGCGGGCTACCGTGGCTTGCCCAACAGCCTGGCCTATGGACCGACAAAAGCCGCACTCATCAATCTGGCGGAAACCCTGTATTTAGACTTGCACAAAAAAGGAATCGGTGTTTCGATCATCAACCCGGGCTTTGTCGCGACCCCGTTGACTGCTGCCAACAGCTTCCCCATGCCAGCCCTGTTAACGCCGAAGCAGGCGGCCAAGGCGATCCTGGCGGGCTGGGCCCGTGGAGACTTTGAAGTGCATTTTCCAAAGCGATTCACACTCTGGTTGCGCGCATTGCGCATTTTGCCCAACCGGGTATTTTTTCATCTGGTCCGCCAGCTTGCCTTATGAACGACACTCCCAAGTCGACGCCCCAGTCGTCGGGCGAAAGGTCAACAGAGCTGACACGAGTAGTGGAATTCTTTGAGGGCTTGACACCGGCCAGCGTGCTGCGAATGGCAGAACACTATGACGCAAC
>CAIQBN010000618.1 GCA_903870065.1 uncultured beta proteobacterium
GATTTCCAGCGCCGGCCTCGACGAAGAAACCGCCCGTGCAGAGCTATATGGGCTGCTAGCCCTCGTGTACTATGCGCCACCAGCTCCTGATTTGATAGCGCAATTGCGCGTGGCCGTGACCGAGGCACCCGCGGCGGGCGGCTTTTTGGAAGAGCCGTGGCGCGTGTTGGTCGGTGCGGCGCGGGAGCTTGATGACGCCAGCATTGCTGCCGAATACACAACCCTGTTTGGCGGCGTCGGCAAGCCCGAGGTCTACCTGTTTGGTTCGTTCTACCTGAGTGGCTTTCTCAATGAAAAACCACTAGCCGCGCTGCGTGCCGACATTGCCGAGCTTGGCCTGACGCGCGACGATGCCATGTCCGAGACCGAAGACCATGTCGCCTACCTGTGCGAAGTGATGCGCTATCTTATCGCCGGCGACGATGTGGCCGTGGCTAACCTCACCCGGCAGCAGGCATTCTTCTCGACCCATTTGCAACCCTGGGCGCTGCGCATGTGTGATGCACTGCAAGCCCATCCCAAAGCCCGGTTCTATGCCGCAGTGGCGGGGTTGACCCGCGCGTTTGTCGCGGTGGAGGCGCAAGGTTTTGATATGCTGGAGTGAGTCATCAAGCCGCTGGTTGGGTGGGTAAAGTTGCTACTGAGGCGCCAGTCTACTTGTCAGACTCAGGCATAAATTACGGTTGCATAGCCCATAAGGTTCATATTTTCGGTACAGCAGCCTGCAAAACCAAAGCCGAGGAGTCCCCATTCAGCACACGCGAACACTTCCATTTCTGGCGCGCCTGGGCAGAATCGTCTTTCTGTTTGTCGCGTCCGCCCATGTCTTGGCATCACCACAGGCAGACGCTGATTGGGTGTTGGATTGGGCTGAGGTCACCTACCCAAGTTTATTCACGGCAACCGGCGAAGGATCACTCGACGTGGCCGGTTGGCGCCTGCGCCAGTACCCGGTTGCCGATCCTAAATCGGTGAGCGCGCTTGGCGTATCTGTATCTACTAGCGCCACGCCGCACCTCTATTACTACGGCCCCCTCAGTCAATTCACGCTTTTGGATTTGGGACTCTTGTCTGACTGGCTGTCCACCGCAAAAAATGCATGGCCCAACACAACACTGCCCGTTGACCCCTGGCGAGGTTCGCAGCTTTTTGCCACGCCCCCCAAGCCTGGCATGTTGGCGTGTGCCGATTGCCATGGTGAGAACCCAACGGCCAACAACTTTGGCAACATCTACTCGGGTCGCAATGCGGTGGCCCTGATTCAGCGCGCCGTTTCCAGCAACACCGGGGGCATGGGCGTCTTTAATGGATGGTACAACGCCAGTGACCTGGCGGACATCGCAGCCTTTCTGGGCGTTGCGCCAAACAAGCTGCTATTTGCCCCTCGGCCAGTCGGCACGGTTTCTGCCACGCAGACGGTGACCATCAGTTCGAGCGCCAAAACGGGTTTGAATGCCATATCCATTTCCGCGCAGGGAGACTTTGTGCTGGCCGCAAATTCATGCGCCACCACGCTGGCCCGCTTTAGCGCCTGCCGCATCGAGGTTGCTTTCAAGCCGACCCAATCTGCCAGTCGCAGTGGGCAGATTCTGATCATGCATGATGGTCTTCCCGCCCCTGTAAAGGTCTTGTTGCA
>CAIQBN010000619.1 GCA_903870065.1 uncultured beta proteobacterium
GCGAGTTACACAAAGGGGTAAGCAATGCCAATTTTGAGACTGCCAGCTATCAAGGCTGAAATGGGGTGGCGTTCGGATGCAAGTCCATACAACGCTATTCGGGACGGACTATTCACCACCGGGGTTGCCATAGGCCAGCGTGCAAAGGGCTGGCCCGACTATGAGGTGAAAGCAATTGCAGCGGCGCGTATCGCTGGCAAGTCGGACGATCAAATCCGCGAACTAGTAAAGGTGTTGCACGCAAAACGCAAAGAGCTTTCCATTTTGCAAGGGGCAGCAGCATGAAGGCCGCATTGCGTGCGCTGGCGCTGCGCCTATGGTGCGCCATGCCTTCAAATTGGTTTCGGAGGGTTTCAAAATGACCTCCCACACCAATGAAAAAGCCCCCGGCGCTATCAACACCGAAGGGCTTGCGACTGACACCACCAACGATCTGAATTTTGCCACTGGCGAGCGACCCAGTAAAGCCGTTGCCACGCTAATTGCGGAGCTTGCCATTCGCGGCCATGCAGTCCACCAGTTACAGGATGGCGGGTTCTTTGTTTGCAATCATGGGCAAAGTCACTATGCGCCAGACTTCTACGCGCTGCAACGCTTCGCAATCAAAGTGGGGGTGAAGCAATGAAAGCCTTTATTCAATTCGTTGGTAACTGGCTGATCCAGTCTGCACCGTACATCGTTGTAATCATGCAGGGCATGGCGTTGAAAGGTTGCGTATGAACGACCCTATCGACCTATTCAAACAGGCCATTGCAGCGGCGGGACTGACACCACCAGACAGCATCATTGCCGATGGAAAGATTCACCGATTCGCAACCAATGACAAGCGCGGCGATGATGCGGGCTGGTATATCCTGCACCTGGACAACATACCCGCTGGCACGTTCGGCAACTGGCGCGAAGGCAGGGCCGAATCATGGTGCAGTATCGAGCGCAACGCACAGACACCAGAGCAACAAAAGCAATACGCCACGCTGTTGAAGTCTATGCAGAATGCGCGGCGCCGGGCAAAGAAAGCAGAGCACGATGCAGCGGCGGAAATGGCGGCGGCAATACGGGCAGCGGCAACACCGATAGACGATGCAGTGGAGCATGGCTACCTTGTCAGCAAAGGCATTCAAGCCCACGGTGCAAGGTTGATTGACACGGCAGCAGCGCGGGCACATTGCAGCAGGTTGTCCCCCACATTGTCCGGGCCGTTGCTGGTGATCCCCATGCGCAATGCAACGGGCGAACTGCGAAGCCTTCAATTCATATCGGAGGCGACCGGCGACAACAAACGACCCCTTACAGGCGGTGAAAAGCAGGGATGCCACTACCTGATCGGCACGCCACTTGTGTATCCGGCAACGTCGCCTATCGTCGTCTGTGAAGGCTTTGCGACTGGTGCTTCTATCCATGAAGCGACCGGGCAAGCTGTAGCGGTGGCATTCGATGCGGGAAACCTTGAAGCGGTGGCAAAGTCACTGCGCAAGCTGTACCCCGATGCGGCGCTGATCGTGGCGGCGGACGATGACC
>CAIQBN010000620.1 GCA_903870065.1 uncultured beta proteobacterium
ATCGACATTCTTCTGGTCATCCACCAGCTACGCATTCGCGCCGACCAATGCGTGGGGCGTGGCGGTTTACGATGCCAGCGTCTATGCGAATGACAAGAACTCCGCTGGAAGCACGCGCTGTACACGCCAGGGGCAATGAGGCAATGGCCAAAGTAGAATAAATACTTGATGCGGTGCCCAGAAGAAGTACAAGGGTGGCACATCCGTCCGTTGTTACTTCATTCCTGGATAGCATCACGCACTTGCAGTTATGCGGATGTGAGGTTCTAAATTACCTCTATTTTGCGCATCAAGCTTAGCCGTCCTATTTACGAACTTGATTTGCGATGACCTTTAGCTACCGCCCGGATCGAACGCTGGGAGTGAGTAGGGTACAGTGCGGCGGCTACGAGTAGTCGTTATGTTGGCGTCTTGATACCGAATCTACGGTTGAATCGTAAGGCAAAGGCAGGGCGAAATGTTGCTGCACGTATTTTCTGAAACCAAACCTTTGATAAATGCTACTCACGCTGGCTTTAAAGATGAGGCTCAAGCTCCGCACTTTTGCAGTAGGAACTCGACACGCCGGTCTACCGCATCAGCCGCATCATCAGAACCGGAGCCGACAATGTTTTTTCGAAAACCCACTCCCGCGGTACTGAGCCGCTTTCGAAAGGCCGATGTAGTCCCATCAGTGATCAAATCGGCAATCCGTTTCGCGCGGCGCAGGGATAGAGCCTCGTTGTAGTCAGCGCTGCCGGTTTTGCTAGTGTGCCCTTCAACCTTTAGGCACTTGTCAGTCGCAGCAAGCCGTTTAGCAATCACGCTGAGCCAAGCCGGATACTGTCTGGCAATCGGTAGGTCGTCACGAAATTCGGCACTGCCGACCCTGAAGAAAATTCTGAATGACAAACTGCCCTCCTTGATGCCAGCGTCGATCACGGCCGCTAATGCCAACTCTGCATCTTTGAAACGCTTTTGCGCCAGCAAACTCTGGTAGTAGCCGAACAAGGCCGTCATATTGCCCGAAGAGAGCTTGGCGACATCCTCGAATAAACGCTCAGACTCGGTGTATTTGGCATCTTCATAGGCGCTGACCGCAGCATCCAATCCAGCCTCAACCAACAGAAAGCGCTTGCGCCGCTCCATGTCGACCGTGCCCCCATCGAGCATCGCAAACTCGCTGCGCTGGCGGGTGTGTGCGTCAACGAAATAGATTGCAGACTCTTGAAAAAAGCGGGACGGAGTCGGATCAAACTGGCGCGGGTTAATTCGTCCTGGCACTACCGGCATGACACGTCCGGTCGGGTCGCTGGCACTCAATTCAACCTTAAACCAGCCCTCTTCAGAGGCGCTTGTCGGCTTGGCATAGCGGAAAACTCCACTGATAACCCAGGCCGAATCGGTATCCTTGGGGTCCAGTTTTTTGATGTAATGGCCGGGCAAAAAGCCCTGTAAATCCAGCATGATCAGCGTTTGCATGTCGGAGCCTGAACGCACCATTTCGCCCGAATCGGCACTGACCACCGGGCCGAGCTGCACCACACGCAGTGCGCCTTTGGGGTCAAGTTGGCCGGCCAGCGCCAGCGCCACGCTGCGGGAAGCGGAGCGGACATCGTTGAAATCCTGGACAGCCTGGCGCTTTGGCACCACGGGAGGTGGTGGCGGTGGTGGCGGTGGCGGTGCCGCGCAGGCCACCAGTAAGGATGCAGCCAGGATACGCCGTGCCCAGCAGTAAGCGGACCACCACATGGTCAGTTGCAGGGCCGGACCTTGAACTCGACCCGTCGATCGATCGCGTCGGAGGCGTCGTCAGACCCTGTGCCGACAAAGGTCTCCTTGAAGCCGATGCCATTGGACTTGAATTTGCCACGCGCAGCTGGTGTCGATTGCACCAGCTGCGCAGCAATGCGCTCGGCGCGTTGCAGCGACAGCCGGTCATTGACCTCGGCCGAGCCTGATTTGCTGGCATGGCCATTCACATCTGCGCAGGCGCTTTTGGCCACTGACACCTGCCCCACCACTTTAAGCCAAAGCTTGTACTGGGCGGCGAGGTCGGCGTTGTCAATGAAATCGGTGCGGCCAACTTTGAACAGCAATTTGAATGACAGCGTGCCCGCGTCAAACCCAGCTGCAGCCAGTTTTCCAAAGGCGCGCTCGGCATCGTCCTTGCGCCCTATTTGCCAATTGCTTTGGTACAGGCCGGTCAATGCACCCGGGTGGTCCGGCGCAATCTTCAACACCTCTGAAAAGCCTTTTGCTGCATCGTCGTAGCGCCCGGACTCATAGTCAGAAACAGTGTCAGCAAACAAGGCCTGAACTTGAATGGACTGCTCCAGCGGACGTTGTTGGCCCGCCAAAACGGCTAGCTTTTCCTGGTGCCGTTGATCCACAAGATACATCGGTGCATCTTTGTAGAAACGGGTGGGATCGGCATCAAACTGCTTGGCATCCAAATAGGTCTCAGCTTTGGCCAATGCTTCGCCAGTCGCAGTATGGGCCATGGCAACCTGTAGCCGCACCCAACTGCCAGCCGGGGTGCCTTCGGCGGGCTTGACCGCCGAATAGCTGGCCAATACGACCCAGCGTGCCTTGCTGACATTTTTGGATGAGAGTGGCGAGAACTGCAACGGCGCGAGTTTTTGACCCAGCACGATCGCCAGTTGTTTTTGCATGGCGCGACCGGCCTGGGAAACTTCAGCCGATTGCGCGCTGAAAAATTCGTCCACGGGAATTGGTGACTGGTCCGTGCGCGATATTGAAGACAGTTTCTCCGTCAACTCCTGGCCCAGGTCTTCAATGGCTTGCTGCGCACTCTGATGAAACTTGGGCAAATAGACCTTGGGGACTGGCGCCACCACAGACACTGGCGCCGGAGCGATCGGTGGCTGTTGACAGCCAAGCAACAGCGTAAGGCCAAATAACGGCGCCAACCAATATGAATGCATTTTTTTAGTCATTAAAGCTCCTTGAAAATATTGCATAACCCACTACTGACACTGTGCCAATTCGGCCTTCTCAGCCTCGGAAAGAGGAGGAAACCCCAGTGAAAGCTTGGTCAAGAACGATGCGCACCGGTTCTTCCTGGTGTTGGCATCGGGGCCGCGACCCGTAGACAACTGCGCTGCCGAATTCTTGCCGTCTTTTAGCTTTACTTTAGCAGGGGATCCAGACTCAAACGCTAACTCTGGCACCATCACAAAGTCATTTTCCAGCGAAGTGCTCTCCCACGGAATCTGGCTGCCCTTGGTAGCCAGTCGAACTTGTCGGCGCACCAGCTTGAAGGCATCTTCAATTTTTCGCCCTGGTGCAAATAAAGAAGACAGCAAAGCTTCCGTGTAGGGGCTGTTCTGCGTGTCCCCATCGTCCGCCACGGTGCCGGGTGCCGTTGAGAACGCAACCAAGGTGTTGGCCGGTGCAATCAGCTCGGAGAGCCCACTCGATGCACTGGGGTTACGTGAAAAAGGGTTGGTTCGACAGGCATCCAAAATAACAATCCGGGTGTTGGCACGTGTTCTTTCAAGACTTTCCACCAGATGTCTTAAATCAAACAACTGTGACAGGGCATCGGGCGTGTCGAGCTTTGCCTCAACCGGAATCAGATAGTTTCTACCGTTGAGCGCAATACCATGCCCCGAGTAAAAGAACAAATGGACTTTGGCTGCTGCGTGCTGGGTAAAGAAACGGTCAACCTGTTCGTAAAAAGCCGCCTGACGCGTGTCTTCTACGACTTCGACAACAAAACCAGCATTGATCAAAGACAACCGCAACGCCCGAACATCATTCAGCGGCGTCTGAAGTGGGGCCGAGGCGTAGCTCTGGTTACCCACCAAAAGAGCAGCGCGCTCGGCAGCCAAGCATTCGGCATCAATGGCTAGAACCATGCCTGCAATAAAGAGAAAGTGCAGCCAGATGCGATGCATTGACTTGATCAACTGGCGGGGGGCAAACGCTTGTTGGCGGGCAAGACTGCCGGATGAAACAGCACCCATTGCAGGTTGGTGCTCTCTCCGACCCGAACTAGATCACCATCGGACAAGCGAACAGGCGCACAAATTTGCTCGCCATTGACAAACGTTCCATTGGAGGAATCGCGGTCCACCAAGGTGACGCTACCTTCGTTGTCAATCCACAGCGACGCATGCGTGCTTGAGACCGCATCTTCGTTTAGCGTGACGGTCAACCCGGGGCTGCGCCCGATCAGGTTCTTGCCAGCGCGAATGACCCAGCTATCGCCCGCCTTGGGTCCGGACAGTGCCACAAGCCAGCCCTTGATCGAAAGCCCGCCAGATGGCTGACTGATAATTCGGGTTTCTTCAGATTCGCTTCCCCTATCATTGTCGCGCTTCACGGCTCTTTGATCTGGCACAAAATCGATGACCGATGGAGATGGTTTGCGCCCTGGCGCAGGCCAGGGTTGTTGGTTGTAGCGCGCTTGAACGACCGCATCAACTTCCGATGGCGAAAGATGACTCGTGCCAGACCGCTGCACCGAGTTGTGCTCAGGCAGCAAATAACGGGCGCCCAACTTCGCCCACGGACTCTCGCCGTCGGACTGCGGGGTCCGCACGATGACAGTTGCTTCAGCACCTTCGACGCCGGTCAGTGTCCCGCAATGGCGACAAAAAGTGCTTCCGCTCGACAGCGCTTTGCCGCATTGATTGCATTGGTTTGCCATGGTCCTGAGCCCAGATATTTTGGTTTGTGAGGATGCAGTATTATCCGCAAACCATGCCGCTTGGCGCGTTTTGCAGGCTTTTTGACTCTGTTTGGGACCCGAAATGAGAATATTCCAACGATTTGTCGCACTGTTGATTGTGTTTGCGGTCCATTTTGCGGGGTTCGCCCAGACCACCAAGGTGTTGCGTGAGTCCGAGATTTCGGAGGCCACACTGATCGAGGCATTGACCCCCGCGTCGGCGGTGCCAAGCGGTGCTGAAGCGTCTGCCACGGCGGCGGGTGATAGCGATGCTTTGGGCTCGGGAACTACTCGGCGCACCCGCTCAATCCGTGTCACAAAGGATGATGCGCCTCCAAGCAAGGCCCCGCTTGCCAGCCCCAAGACCGCTGCTGCATCATTGCTGATCACGTTTGAAACCAATTCCGCGACTTTGACGTCCAGGGCTAGGCAGTCGCTCGATGTGGTCGCACGGGCCTTGAAGTCAGATAGCTTGGGTGCGTACCGGTTTTCAATTGAGGGCCATGCTGATCCGCGCGGCAACGAAGGCGACAATCTGGAGCTGTCAAGAGCAAGAGCCGAGAGCGTTGCCGCCTACCTTTCCGAGCAACACCAGGTAGCGCGAGCGCGTCTATCGGCCATTGGCAAAGGGCAAGCCGAAATCATCAACCTGACCCAGATCGATGCGCCGGAAAATCGCCGTGTCACGATCAAGACTGTGGTTCAGTAGACCAAATTACCAAGCGGCTATCACCCGTCACATCGGCAAAGTCATTGCTCCTCTTGGATCGAGAGGCTAGCCGCCCCATAGGATTCGCTACACCGCGCCTTTTCAACACAAACCGCAGCGCCGGAAAATGGACTCCGTTCGCCGGGCGCCTGCTTGAGTGCCGCCAAGGCACGTTCCGGGCTAAACTGTGCGAAAGGCGGGGCTGCAAGCATTCCCCCAGAGCTGAAATCCCTCGGGTGTTTTGAAACAATTACCAGAAACTCATCACGGCCGGGAGGACCGTCTGCGGTCATGGACCAGCCAGGACCGGGCAGCCGGATTTCGCCATTGGCCTGAATATGGTTGTTGCTGTCGAGATCATTAGGGAATACAAGCGAAAAGTCACTTTGATTGGTACCAACCATCAGCACGTAAACATAGCCGGACTTGTCGGAACTGACTCGAAATTTCAACCTGTCGCGACCAATACGCACGCTGTTGCTATCCGCCCACACGCGCACCCCCCAGGTTGTGTCTCGCTGGTCAAACACCCGACCCAGTTCTTTTAGTGGCGCAAACACTATAGCAGGCGCGCCTGCACTGGCTGCGACCACTTCCTGCGATACAACAGGAAGCGTTTCAACCCGTTTTTGCGGCGAAGTGGCCTCCTGCAAGCGCGTTGTCCATGCTAGGTATCCAGCCAATAGTGAAAAAGTCAGAACGACCAGGCCAAGTCCTAGCTTGCGGCTACTAGTTACACCGACCGACGTGGCTGCTGTGGATGAACTGGCGTCAACTCCCACCGCCGCCGCCGCAGGCTGCGCTTGCTGCACCACTGTCTCTACCCCGGTGTGCCCGACTCCGGTGTGCTTCACCAGCAGGCGTCGCCACTCGGCAATACTTTGCGGCCTCCCATGCGGATCAAGTAATAGGGCCTGGTCTACCGCCGACAAAAGACCAAGGCTAAAACCGGGGGGTTTTTGCAGAACAAGCTTCACTTGCTGGTCACCCATCATTCGGGCAACAGACGCAATGGGCGCCTTGCCAGTCATTGCAAAATAAAGCACGCCAGCCATGGCGTAGATGTCGGTCCAGGCACCTTGACGCGCATCTTCGGTCTGGACGTATTGCTCGGGCGGCGCATAACCCGGCTTCAAAATTACTGTCAATGCCTGGGTTCTGTCGCCAATGACCCGTCTAGCGGCGCCGAAATCCAGTAACAGGGGCTTGCCATCGGGCAAGATCAGAATGTTGTCGGGCGCAATGTCCCGGTGCAGACACTGCGCCTTGTGCAGGACTTCGAGACCGTCGAGTAACTGCATCAACAGCGTGGTAAGCCATGCCTCCCCCGGCAACTTGCCCATTTCGGCAAGTGTTGCCTGCAATGTTTTTCCGGCCAACAGTGGCATTGCCATGTAGGCTGTGCCATTGGCTTCCCAAAAGCGATAGACCTTGATCAGCGCCGGGTGGTCAAAATGCGCCAGTAGGCGAGCTTCATTGACAAAACTTTGCAAGCCCGCCTGAAAGGTCTCGCTCTGGTCACCGGCGACCGGCGACACCGTAACACCTTGGGTGCGCATTGCCAGAGTAGCTGGCATGTACTCCTTGATGGCCACGCGACGATCAAGGGAGTGATCTTGAGCGCGGTACACCACACCAAAGCCGCCTGCCGCCAGCACGTCAATGATCTCAAACTCGTGAAGACGGGTCCCCGGTGGGAGAAATCGCCCTGGACGTTGTGGCACCAAACCGATTGCGGAGTGGTCACTAGCCTCAGGTTTACGACTTGCCTGCCCAATGATTCGTGTGTGGGTCATAAGTGGACTCGTCTGGCTTGTTCTTTAAGCTTGGTGCAGGAGCAACGGCCAAGTTAGCGAGGGCTCCGTGAAATCGTTAGCCATTGGCTTGCATTGGCCAAGGCAACCGCCCGCACCACGGGCGGTGCCGGGTTGAGCAGAACCAGGCCTCGGGTAGACGATTCGCACTTTCTGGCAGTGGCCACCAACACATCGAGCGCGTGCGGATGCATTGCGCTACAGCGTCCCATTTCGAGTTCAATCGTGCTTGCACCGCTGGCCACTGCTGCGTCAAGGTAGGCTGCGAGTGCGGTGACCTGATCGCGCGCCAAGGCACCGGAGATTGATGCCCGAAAGACCGCGTTTTTCCCGGTCACCTGCGGCGGATCAAAGACCGCTGCAACTTCCACCAGTGGGGCTTTGAGGTAGACCAATTTCACATCACCGATGGTGATTTCATCGCCAACTGCCAGCACCGTTTCATCAATCGGCAAGCCCCCAACACGGGTTCCCTGGCGGCTGACATTCAGAAGGAGCACTGAAGACTCATGCTTCTGTAGGATGAAGTGTTCTCCCGACGCTGTAGGGTGATCGATAACCCAATCGTTGCCCGCCGATCTTCCTACTCGGACCGATGCGGTGGCGACCCTAAAGCGTCCAAAATGGTCCGACCCAAATAGCGGATCAAGAATCCGTAGATTGCATTCGAGCGTGCCAAACATGACCATGATGGCGTCGTCAAAGCGAATGGATGAGAAGGACTGTCCATCAACCCAACTACCATTTGAACTACCTTCGTCGTGCAGGCTGTAAGCACCCGCCTGCCACCTGACCCTTGCGTGAATCTTTGAAACACTGAAATGTTCGAGTTGAATCAGGCAGTCCGCTGAACGTCCAATAGTGAAGTCCGTATCCTTTATCAGCCACGTCTTGAGGCCGGCGGGTAAATCAGCTTGCAATTGAATCAACGCAATACCCTCCTCAAACTAAAAACATTCGCATGAACGAGCCCATCGCAAGCAAAGCTGCGACAACAACGGGGTCAAGCTTTTTCGCGCATGCTCCAGGCGGTTCTGGTTTGCACCGTGTTCAGGTAAGTGTAGGTGCCCCGAATTCGCCACCACAGATTCACCCAGTGATACCAAAACGGCTCGGTCAAACCCATCAACCACATCATTGCCCGTGCCCCTAACGACGACTGTCGCCCCAGGTATATCTGGTCCAGTGTGAGACAAAGTAGATTGTTGATCGACCCGATGAACAGCGTTGCAAAAAACATGGCAAAAAAGGAGCTCGGCAACACACCCAAAAGAGTTGTACCTGCGAGGAACAACAGGCCTAGCACTTCCACGATCGGTCCGAGTGCGTCAAATATAGACAAATACGGCAGGGCCACCATTCCGACCGCACCGGCGCGCGGTGAAAACACCATGCTGCGGTAGGCCCTCAGCGACGACAGCAAGCCGCGCTGCCAGCGCATGCGCTGGCGGCCCAGCAAATCCAAGGAATCACACGCGGCGGTGCGGGAAACAGCAAATCCAATTTGGGCTATTGCGTAGGAGCGTTGTTTGCCCATGTAGTGTTCGTGCAAGCGCAAAACCAGTTCCATGTCCTCACCGACAGCCAGCGGGTCGTAACCGCCAACCTCCAGCACAGCTGCGCGGCGAAACAGACCCAGTGCGCCAGAGATGATCACATTGGCGTGGATAACATTAAGTCCGGCCCGAAAACAGCCGTAACTTCGGGTGTACTCAAGCTCTTGCAGCCAGTACAAAACCAAAGCCAGGGGGCCAGAGCGCTCAGGCCGACGCAGGCGGATAAAACCGCCCGCCACGAGCATGGTCGGATTGTCAAAGAACGGCTCGGCCAATTGCAGCAAAGTATCGCGCTCAAGCAGCGTGTCGGCGTCTACCACGCAAACCAGTGGAGAGCGCGCCAGATTGATGCCAGCGTTCAGGGCATCGGCCTTGCCACCATTGTGCTTGTCAATCAGCACAATTCTGCCGTCCTGGTCGCTCCAGACCCCGCGCACCGGCTCAGAAGAGAGCCCGGCACCCGCCGGTACGGCAACCGCCTTGAGCGGAAAGGCTTCGAGAACCCGGTCCAAAGTTTGGTCCGCAGAACCGTCGTTCACCACGATCACCTCGACTCGGGGATAACGCGACTTGAGTACCGATTTGATCGATGCGATGATGGAATCTTCTTCGTTGAACGCCGGTATGACGATGGAAATGGACGGCAAAACCGCCCAGCGCTCTTTGATCCGATCTTCGAAAGCCAGCATCCAGAGATGTTCTCGTCTAAGGGCAATGACCGATAGCGCGCACAAGACCAGACTAAACAGCAGGCTCGCAGCGCTGAAAGCAATAAAAAACCAGGCGATGGCAACCGTCACGATGATGTCCCGCGCATTCCCTTGCAATCACCCGGAACCGGGCTTGCTAGCGCTTCCTCGGCCCCCACGAAACGCATGTCGATCAATTCGAACCGTCCCTTTTGCGGACTCGGAAATCGCAGAAACAGGCTTGCGATGTGGGTACGGTCAATCCAGCCATATTCGTCTGAACCGGAAAAGACGTAGCGTGGGTCTTCAGCCACCACGACCCGCCAGATCGGATGCATTTTTCCGACCGGCACGCGTACCCGGCGGATGCTGGCCCCAGTTTCGCTCAACTCACCAATCGGAATCGAATCATCCAAAGCGTGCCAGCGTGCATCGGCCAGTTGAAGAATCGAGTGCACATTGGCGCAGTACACAATCTCTACCGCTGCATGCTTACCCGCATCGAAAAACTCGCCTTTTTCTGGGCGCGAAAGAGTCAAACTGACACCCGAACCCCAACCACCCCGGGTCACGATGTCCACCAGCATATGCCCGTCCAGCTGCGCTGACTCGATCTGGTTGCTACGCTCCTGGTTGCCGTAGTGCCCATAGTTTCCACTGACGTCCCAGACCCGAACGCCGGTTGCCACCGCACCGCCCCACAGGACGCCCTGCTTGAGCAAGGACGGGTCAAACGGGCGTCCATCATCCAAAGACAGGAGGGACTCATAGTGATGCCAGGCAATGCCCCGAAACGATGGTGATGTTGCAAAGTGTGCCGACACCTCCTCGCTAAGCCTACCTGCGCCCGTCATACCTTCCTCAAACAGGGTAATGTGTGATGTCACACCAAACTTTGGGTTGGGCTTTTGGGTTTCCAGTGCAATCAGCACGTCTTTGCCGAGCTCTTGCGCAGCATGGATGGTCGGTGTCGCCAGCGCAATGACGCCGTTTGGCCCATCGGAACGATCCCGGTAGGCCATTACCGCAACACTAGAGACAATTCGCAGAATGTGCCGGTCCATGGTATCAGACTTGCCCTCAAATTGCACAACCCGAGGGGGCGACCCGTCATCTGCTGCCATGGCGTACCAGAACGGTATGGCCGCTTCAAGCGGGATCGGGCCGCCCTGTGGGCGCCGGTACCGATTCAAACGGTCAGCCATGCCCCTGTTTAATTGGAGAAAAGGCGGCCCTACCACCAATAGATCGGTCGCAGCACCGGTGGCCGGGTCAAAGTAGGGTTCTACATCCGACTGCACACCATCAAACCCGGAGCGATGAAGCGCATTGAAAGCGTTGATGGCATCAATCAGGCCACCCGCTCCATTGATTTTGTGGTGATTCTCCGGATTGGCATAGCTCCCATGGCCGAACAATGCGTAAATCTGGATGCGTGAAGCGTGGGCTTTTTCAATGAACCCGGCCAGCGCGTCCAGATGTCCGGCAAAAGCAAACCGGCCCTCGGTATCGAGATTTACATTCAAGTAAACACGGTTAATGCCTAATCGCAGCACACGGTGGAAAAACTCCCGCTGCCGATTGGCGTCACTGACTAGTTCAAGGAGATACTGGGATTTTTGGTGTTCATCCGAGGTGCTGCCCGCATTGTCACCCCACAACCAGACCGCACGAACCTCGCTTTTCGCAAGCGCAGGCAGCCATGCTTCAGCCTTGGCCCCAGGTGACAGGTGCAGGCAAATCAACACCACGAAGAGCCGAAAAAACATTCTGCACCGCCCGCTTAGCTTCAAAAAAAACCCGGCCAATGCCGGGGATCAACTGTGCCGAAAGCCTAAAAATAGGGCAGATTCGGGCCGAACTGTTCCCATACCGAAAAGTAGAGAAAGGCCGCTTTGATCTTGAATGTCATCAGCCCAATTTGCCCAATCGGGAAGGTCGAATCATTCACCCGCACAATCAAATTGTTATCCACATAAGCGTCAATCTGACTGCCCCGCGCGACAACCCGCAACACGGCTGAGCGCTCAGGTGCCAGGAAGTTCTCCAGGCGCTCACTCGGAACAAACTGCAGGGTGGTGTATTGGTTGTTAACCATCTTACCGATCTCA
>CAIQBN010000621.1 GCA_903870065.1 uncultured beta proteobacterium
GCCGGGTGTTGTCGGCGAGCGCAGCATCTAAGTAGAGGCGCACGGAAGGGTCGTATGGCTTGGCGATATTACGTGTCGATGGCGCGATTGACTTGCCTTTTCGGCCTATGCGCTTGCCGCTGTTGGTGCCCTTGATGGTCATGGAAACCTCCAAAATAGTGAATGAAATTCGGTGAAGTAACGATAGAAATCACAGGTAGCGTGAACAGACTTTTCTGCTACATCCGTTATGTCTACCAGGAGTGGCTTTGGACGGCTCAATACTCGGATGGCAACAGCAACGTGGTCGAGCTGCGGTCGGCCTCAGTGATGATCCAAAGCTTGTCCCCATCACCAATGCGGTATGACGAAAACAGTCGTGTCCCGTGTTGCAGCGCGGCTCGATTGGCTTCAACGTCTTCGGGGTCCAGATCGCCCCAGTCGCCCTGCCAATGGCGCGTGACATAGTCGAAAGGAGAGAGGCCGTGCTGCTTGAGCAGTTCGATGGCCCCCGGCGTGGCAACGAGCTTGCCGAGGGTGAACAAGGGGTTTTCCGGAGCGATGTTGATGATCGACGGATGGAAGGGAAGGTTCGGGGTGCAGTTATCCATGGTGCGGTGGCTCCTATCAGGCTTGGGAAAGAACGTCAACGTGTGGCTTGTGTGCGGCGTGTTGGCTGGGCATTCCGAGCACAAACCCTTCTTTTGCAGACCAACGCGAATCAGCCGCCAACAGCTATCCCCGCCGCGTTTCCGAGCTGGAAAGCGGATTGAGCAATGACTACAGCGATCCTTAGACGGCGAAGCCTATGGAGCGAGGGTCGTGGCGGAAGCTGTTTGGGAATGTGCCGAGGAAACTCGGCTAAATGACTGGCGAAACGCGCGTCGAGAAAAATGCAGTTTTCGAGCGAAATCTTGATTGGAACTTGACAGTAAACGCGACTTCAATCTGCAACTTAATTTTACCAAAAGAGCGGGGGAAATTAGGGTTTTCCCGAACTGACGCGAACTACTATTCTGACTGTCGATTGCAGTCGATTTGTCGCCGCCACCAAGTAGATTAGGGGCATAGCGGAACGTCAAATTTGCGGTCAACAAGGGTCTACATCGAAAGGCGCGCTCGGATGGCCAGCCCGCTACATCCAATGTGGGTCAAGCGCGTATACTGTACAACTAACTGCACATGATGTGCTGCTCAGGAGACGTTTATGGGAATTTCAGCAAGCGACGTTATCCCGCTTTCACACGCTCGTGCTAACTTTTCCGAACTGGCTGAGGAAGTCAAGGCGGGTGCAGAGAAGATTGTGACGAAAAACGGTGAGAGCTTCATCGCACTGATCGACTCTGACCGGCTGGATTATTACCACAAGCTTGAACGTGAACGCATCCATTTACTACTGATCGACGAGGTCTCTAAGGGACTTGACGATGTTGCTGCTGGTCGGGTGAAGGATGCCCGTAGCGCCATCCAAGCAATCAAACGTCGGCGCAGCGCCTGACCGATACGAGAATTTTGAAAGTGGCAAAGAAGCTTGTCGTCAAGTTAACGGCCAACTTTGAGCGCAACCTGGCCGATATTGAAGCGTTCCTGACCGAGGCTGATGCACCTCAAGCCTTTGATGGTCTGTTGGATGAACTGCTCGACACCGTCATTCCCAACCTCGAACGGTTTCCGGGCATGGGTCGCCCATTTCTAAACCGAGCTATCGGGTCAGTAGAGGCTACCAATGCGCTGAGCGTATTGAGAACCAAATTGAAGGCTGTGCTCGCAGAGCCAGCAGGTCTGCGCGAATACGTCATGGACCACTATTTGGTGCTGTACGTGCAGATTGACGGAACTATTCACCTGCTTTCCATCAAGCACCATCGCCAGCTCTCCTTTGATTTTGAGACGCATGGTGTCTCCAAGTCGCTAAGTTGATGCAGATGGCGGAGCATTCCCCCTTGACCGGCTGGCATCAGAGTGCAATACGAAGCGCCTTCTGGCAGGTGCCAGCTTCGCTGTTGATAGCTGTCTATCCTCGTGAGGTTGTCATTGAGGCCCTTGCAAGGAACGCTGCAGCGGTCATCCTGTGCCACAACCACCCCAGCGGCAGCACCACGCCCTCCCGAGCTGATGAGGCGCTCACCGCAACGCTCAAACAAACACTGGCACTGGTCGATGTGCGCGTGCTGGATCACTTGATCGTGACACCGGGAGAAGTCTTCAGCTTCGCAGCGCACGGCCTGATGTGACACGCTGGACGCCAACACGATATTAAGGGGGCGTAAGCCCCCGTTTTGCTTGGTAACGCCTCAGGGTCAAATTCGCTGGCCCTACCCCAGCGCAAAGCGCTTTGGCATCCCATGCAGAGCACGAACTTCGGCAACTGGCCGACTGTGCGGTTGAGAAAACCCAGAATTGTTGCACTGAGAGAACACGGTATGAAACGGCGAAAGATTCTCAGGACTTCGAAGCGCAGGCTTTTAGCAGTCCGCAAGAAACAGCTTTACCACCGCACTTGTGAGGGCATATCTGAGGGCTACGTGCCGTGGGAGTTCCTGCGGGGCGGTAAGCTGAGGGAAGTACACAAGCGGATGCTTGCTGCTGGACTCCCTGTCTGCACCCGATCAGAGACTATGAGCATTCGCGCGAACTAGCCCCGCCGATCTGGTAGACGGGAAAGCGTGGGGAAATAGGTCACCAACGCGGTATGTAGGTATGTTTGTAGGTATCTTCGAAAGCAAAAAATGAAAAATTTAGCATCCATGCGGGTTTTAAGAGTAGATGAGAATCCCTCCGTTCCAAAATTAGGTTTTTTGACATTCAATAAAACCTTCAAATAGCCCCGTAGACCCAGTGTTTACGGGGTTTTTTGTTTTTTGGCGTTCAAGAGGCAGCATTGCCGGCTCGCTACCGTTGGGGGTATCTTTGGGGCCATTGGGGTATTTAGGTATTTAGCTTCTATCGCCAAGCGCGAACCGGCCGTTGATGCGACGATTTATCGAAACCCGCTTGCAAACGACCCGTTGGTCCGCAGAATTGAGGCCTGTGGCTGACTGCAAGGATTGATCTGAAAGTTGGTCAGAACCGGGCCTGCGGTAGGTTCAACAATTTGACCGACTCACTGCACGATCTTGGCTTTGATTGAATGGGTATTGCCGAAAGTTCATATTACTTGCGTCCATTCCAGGTACTTTCGATACTCATGGCCAGGAACTAAAGAACCACCTGTTGCCCAGACAATATGTGTGGCTCCGGGGCAGGCTAACACGTCGTCTTTTATCCATGGCAGTCCAGCAAATCCAGCAGCTGCAGAAGGCTCAATTTTTAGCGCATGCGCGGTTTGCAGCAACTGCAAGTGTCTGAACAATGAAGAGTCGTCGACCGTAAACACACCAGCGACGATGGAGCGCATCGTTTCCGTGGCAAGTACAGAAGCGCGTGGCACGGCCAACCCGTCCGCTTCAGTACAGTTGTTCAATCCGTAGTCGTACACCGATGGGTGACTTTTGGCGTCGCTGAGCATCTGAATTAGAAAGCATGGCGACTGAACTGGTTCGGCAAAGTAGCAATGTACATTTTTTTTACCAAACACATGATGCAAGCCCCAAGCGATGCCAGATGGCGCGCCACCGACTCCACACGGGATATAGACTATGAGCGGGTGAGCGTCGTTAACCAAGATTCCTCGATTGCGCAGTTGCTCGTGTAAATGGAAAGCCGAAGCGCTGTAGCCCAAAAAAAGTGAGGTCGAGCGCTCGTCATCAACAAAATGACAAAGTGGGTCGGCATTTGCAAGGCTGCGCCCCAGACTGACCGCCTTTTCGTAGTCGCCAGAATGCTCAATAACTTCGACTCCTTGGTTGCGCAGGCGCTCCTTTTTCCACACTTTTGCCTCCTTGGACATATGTACTACAGCCCGAAATCCCAGGGCAGCCGCCATGACACCGATGCCCATGCCAAGGTTGCCTGTAGAGCCAACTGCAAATTGGAAACTGCTGAATGTGTTCGTGGCTTTGGGTTGTCCCAACACCCGATAGTCGTCGCCAATGTTGATTAGTCCTTGATGCAGTGCAATACGCTCAGCAATTTCCAAAACCTCATGGAAACCACCACGGGCCTTGACGGAGCCCGCGACCGGTAAATTTTGGTCGGCTTTGAGCCAAAGCCGGCCCATTTTTGTGGGTAGGTCCATGGCCTGTTGCATGGCAGCAAGGGGAATCAACTCAGATTCAATTTTGCCCTGGGTCGCTTTAAGTTCTGGAAAGAGTTCCGACAGCAGGGGTGCAAATCGCTTAAACCGAGCATGTGCCTCTCTGATTGCCATCATTCCAATCGGCTTACCGTCAAAATGTGCTGGCACTACATGGGCATTTTCTCTGTTGCGAAAGGGATTCGTCCAGAACACCGGTTTTGCGGCAGCGATTGACAGATGCAGGTCACTCATTGGCGGATGTCAGCGAATGACAGTGCGTGTACTGTTGTATGCGTTTTCGCATATTGCGTTTCGCTGTTCAAACATAGGATATTGACTCCGAATTGTGAGGGATATGCAATGCAATACAGTGAGTTCCAGGACAGCCAGGCGCTGACGCGGGAAATTCGGCATCGCAAGGCTGCGGAGCTATGTGAAAAGGCTGCAAGACACCACCATACTGCTGCCAAGCTGCATGCAAGTGGTGATGGTCGGCAGGCAGAAACCCACGCGGAAATTGCGCGCTTGCATTCGGTCTATGCACTGGCAGTCTGTGACGAGGCATGTGAGATGTGATGGACGTACTGCCATGCTCCCTATCGGCTCAAACTATTTTGCTGCAGAGCGCAATTTAGCTTTCGATGCGGGCGCTCCAGCGCGAATCCCAACCCTTATCCAATTTGCGACGGTCACGTTTGGTTGGCCGCCCATGTTCGATCGTTAGCGCAGGTTCTGGGTTTAACCGTCTTCGTTGAGCTTCCAGTGTACGCGATTGGGCGCTTTCCGGGGTCTCTAAATAGAGCAACTGCGCCACCGGTGCTGGCCCACGCAGTGCACTGATAGCGCGCACCACGATCGTTTGTTTTGCATTCGATTGGTAGATGGTGAGCACATCACCAACTCGAATCTCGCGCGACGGTTTGACGCCCTGCTGATTGAGTCGGATTTTTCCTTGCTGTATGGCCTCGGTCGCCAGTGAGCGGGTCTTGAAAAATCGCGCCGCCCAAAGCCATTTGTCGATGCGGGTTGTATCCATTATTGCGCGTTCTTATTGAGGGGAAGCATAACCATTGCGTCCACTCCCTCAACTTCGTTTTTATGCATTCGATTGCTGAGTTGAATGGTGCCGTCCAATGCCATCACGATTTCACGGGAAATGGTCAGTCCCAGTCCGCTTCCCGACTTCGTATCCGCTGTGGCGAACGGTTGGAAAAGGCGTAGGCGCATCATTTCATCAATGCCCGGTCCGGTGTCACGTATCAGGAGTTTTGCCATCGTTTGGTCGCTCATCATATCGACCCACAATTGGCCGCCGTGCTGAGTTTGGTGGATGGCGTTGTGAAGCAGATTGAGCACGAGTTCACGCAACATCCACTCCTGCGCAAAAACATGGCATGGCATCGCGGTGATTGCAAACTCAATGTCCTTTTGCGCAATGAGTGGGGACAAGTCCAATGCCACTGCACGTACGACCACCTCCCAGTCCAGCGCAATAAAATCCTGCAATTGCCTGACTTGCTCGACTTTCGCCAATGACAGCATCTGGTTGGCGAGTGCGGTCGCGCGGTTGGTTGTCTGTTGAATTTCCAACAATGCAGTCAAAGGCGGCAAGTCTCCACGCAACGCAGACTGCACCTGAACTTTTAGTACCGCCAGGGGTGTGCGCAACTGGTGTGCCGCATCACGAACGAATCGCTTTTGGTGGTCCAGAACGTGCTGCAAGCGCAGCATGACCTGATTGGTCGCATCAGTAAGCGGCTGAATTTCTTGGGGGATGTCCGAGGCCTCAATTGGAGTGAGGTCGTCCTCTGCTCGTTGGCGCAAGATTTCACTCAGACGACGCACGGGTCTGGTCACCCGCTGGACAACAAACAATACCACGGCCGTAATGACACTGATAAGCAGAATTTGGCGTAGCAGTGTGTCAAGTAGTATTTGGCGCGCCAGGGCGCGGCGAAGCTCCAAAGTTTCTGCAACCTGTACCGTCGCCATCGCGTGTCCGCTGGCACTGGCGACAGGCTGCAGCAAGACGGCCACGCGCACAGCATCACCTCGAAAAGTGTCATCATAGAAGTCAACGAGCGCGGCGTATGGTCCCTGGTTTGGAAGGGTTCCCGTCCATAGTGGAAGGTCTTGTGCGCCATCGATCAAGTTACCCTTGATGTCAGACACGCGGTAAGTCATTCGGCTGCGGTTGTCAGCCTCAAATGCCTCCAACGCAGAGTAGGGAATCTGCGCGGTGATGTGGGTCTCGGTACCAATTCCGTCCATCCCGAGGAGTTCACCAATTGACTTGGCAGAAGCGAGCAATGTACGGTCGTAGGCGATGTTCACCGCGGCCAGTGCCTGCCGGTAGAGACTGAATGTATCGACCACCACAAACAGCACGATGGGCAACAAAATGCCAATCAGTAAATTGCGCCGTAACGACAAGGTGCCTGACCCGGAATTGAATATCGATACGACTGACATGTCAGTTGCTGGCCTTGAGCAAATATCCCAGGCCCCGCAGCGTCATCAAAGTCGTGCCAGTGCCTTGCAGCTTTTTCCTCAGCCGGTAGACAACTACTTCAATTGCCTCGTAATGAACGTCGATTTGCCCGGGGAAAACCAATTCAAATAGGCGTTCTTTCGCGATGGCGTGGGCGGGCTTTGCCATCAGCGCTGCCATCAGGGCGAGTTCACGCGGAGTCAGGTCCAACACCTCGTGCTGATGGTAGATTGCGCCGTTTTTTTTGTCGTGGCGCAAGGTTCCAACAAGTGGCGATTCAGACCCCTCGTCGCGATGGCTTGGCAGTCGTCTACGGTGAAGGGCCCGAATGCGTGCTTCGAGTTCATCCAGGTCAAACGGCTTTGGCAAATAGTCATCTGCGCCTGCATTGAGGCCCATGATCCGATCTCCGACGGTACCCCGCGCGGTCAGAATCAAAACCGGAGTCTCCAACCCGTCGCGTCGAGCATCTTGCAAGACCGCGAGACCGTCTTTGCCCGGAAGACTGAGGTCTAGTACGACAACGTCAGGCTGTAGTGATTTCCAAAGCTCAAGTGCCCGCGCGCCGTCGCCACACAGGTCGACCCGCATGGAGGCACGCACGAGACTGCGCTGCAACGTCGTGCGCAATGCCAGATCGTCCTCAATCAATAGCAGGTGCATGGTATGTGCAGGTCTTGTTGCGGGTTTCCCCTATGGTTTTGGACAGCCGATTGACAGGCTGAAATTGCATCATAGATTTGTTTTCAACAAGAGGAGACTTGCATGCGTCGCGACACATTTATCAAATCCATACTGGCCTTGGCTACAACCGCTGGCTTACCACTGACGGCACGGGCTGCAGCCAATATCAAGATGATGATTCCCGCCAATCCCGGCGGTGGCTGGGACGGAACTGGGCGTGCCTTCGGGAAGGCGATGCTGGACGCCAAAGCGGCTGATACGGTGCAGTATGACAACAAAGGTGGGGCTGCCGGCGTCATTGGGTTGGCACAGTTCGTTAATTCTAGCAAGGGTGATCCCAATGCATTGATGGTAATGGGTGCGGTCATGCTGGGCGGGATTATCACTGGCAAGCCCCAGGTTTCACTGGACAAAGCTACGCCGATCGCCCGTTTGACTAGTGAATACAACGTGTTTGTTGTGCCTGCTGCCTCGCCCCTTAAGACTATGAAGGACGTGGTCGATCAGATGGTCCGGGATCCTGGCAGTGTGAAGTGGGGCGGCGGATCGCGTGGATCTACAGAGCATATTTGCGCTTCCATGTTAGCGACCAAAGTCGGCGTCGATCCTAAAAAGGTCAACTATGTCGCATTTCGTGGCGGCGGCGAGGCGACTGCGGCCATTCTGGGGGGCAACGTCACCGTGGGTGGCAGCGGTTATAGCGAATTCGCTGAATATATTGCGGCCGGAAAGATGCGGCCTATTGGCGTTACTTCAGATAAGCGTCTGGCGGGCGTCAACGTTCCGACTATGAAGGAAATGGGATATGACGTGGTACTGGGGAACTGGCGTGGGCTGTTTGGCGCACCCGGCATCACCGCGGAACAACGCGCTGCGTTGACCGAAATGGTCATCAAGACCACCAAGTCAAAATCATGGATTGAATCTATGGACAAAAATGCGTGGACACCGGCATTACTCACCGGCAAGGTGTTTGATGAGTTTGTGGATGCGGAGTTTGCGAGCCTGCGCGGCATCATGCACCTGTCGGGGATGGTTTGATGGGAGCGTTGCGAAGCTTGAGATACCAAACGCTGGTTGGTGCCAGCGTAGTGGTGCTTGCCGTCGGCTTGGCAGTTGGTGCCATGGGCATTCCATCTGATGCTGGCTATTCTGGCGTCGGCCCCAATTTCTTGCCTTGGTTGGTATCGGCGGGATTGCTTGTTTGTGGCGTTTTTTTGGTATTTGAGGCACGCACTGGTGGATTTCGTGATTTTGAGAGCGCTGGAGGCGATGAAAAGCCCTATTGGTCGGGTTTTGTCTGGATGTCGACTGGTTTGCTAATTAATGCTGCCCTCATCACGACCATTGGTTTTGTACTGAGCTGTGCACTGTGCTTCGTGTTCGCTTCACGGGGAATGCGCAACTCGCAGGGTCAAACAGCTGGAGGATTGCATGCGTGGGCTGTTGATCTGGCAGTCGGATTGATCGTCGCTGCACCGGTCTATTGGATGTTTACCAAGTTTCTGGCGATCAATCTGCCTGGCATTACTCAAAGCGGGTGGATCTAATGGAGATTTGGAATCAACTCCTACAGGGATTTGCGACCGCCGGTACCCCTGTCAACCTGATGTGGGCCTTTGTGGGTTGTGCATTGGGTACCGCCGTTGGCGTGCTTCCCGGAATTGGTCCGGCAACCGCGGTCGCGATGCTGCTGCCGATCACCGCCAAGGTTGATGCTACAGCTTCAATGATCTTTTTTGCCGGCATCTACTACGGTGCGATGTATGGGGGCTCAACCACGTCGATCTTGCTCAACACGCCGGGTGAAACCGCCAGCATGGTCACCGCGATGGAAGGAAACAAGATGGCCAAGAGTGGTCGTGCCGGTGCTGCCCTGGCGACTGCGGCTATTGGTTCATTTTTTGCGGGAACGATTGCCACTATTGTTGTCACACTTTTTGCGCCTATCGTGGCCGAGTACGCCGTTAGGTTAGGACCGCCAGAGTATTTTTGTCTGATGCTATTGGCGTTCACGACCGTGAGTGCAGTGTTGGGGCAAAGCACGTTGCGTGGGCTGACAGCGCTGTTTGTCGGACTGGCGGCGGGACTCATCGGCATGGATCAAATCACCGGCCAGGCACGCTACGCTGGCAACGTGCCTGAGTTGCTTGATGGGGTAGAAATTGTTTTGGTTGCGGTGGGATTGTTTGCCGTCGCAGAAGCCCTGCATGCTGTGTTGTTCGAGGGAAAGGTTGTTGAGTCGGAAAACAAGATGAGTCGGGTCACCATGAGCGCCATCGATTGGCGTCGCTCAATGCCGGCTTGGTTGCGAGGCACTGTCATTGGAACGCCCTTTGGCTGTATCCCAGCCGGTGGCACGGAGATACCTACTTTTCTAAGCTATGCCACTGAAAAGCGATTGGCAACGGGCGCTAACTTGGCTGAGTTTGGTGGAAAAGGCGCTATTGAGGGCGTGGCCGGACCCGAAGCTGCCAACAATGCAACGGTGACTGCGGCACTCATCCCTCTGCTGACGCTGGGCATACCGGTGTCCAACACAACCGCGATATTGCTGGGTGCATTTCAAAATTACGGCATCCAGCCAGGTCCACAATTGTTCAGCAGTTCGTCGGCATTGGTGTGGGCGTTGATTGCATCGCTATACATTGGCAACGTGATGTTGCTGGTTCTCAATTTGCCACTGGTGGGGTTGTGGGTGAAATTGCTCAAGGTACCCAAGCCACAGCTTTATGCAGGAATACTGATATTTGCAACGGTTGGTGCCTACGGTATGCGGCAAAGTGCATTTGACTTGTTTTTACTATACGGCATTGGCGTACTTGGCGTGGTCATGCGCCGCTTTAGTTTCCCTACAGCACCGGTAGTGGTGGGCATGATTTTGGGACCTTTGGCAGAAGCGCAACTGCGCAACGCGATTGCAATCGGTGAAGGCAGTGCGCTGATATTTTTGCAGCGCCCGATGTCGGCAACTTTGTTGCTCATTGTCATTGCGGTCTTGTTGGCGCCACGGGTCATCAAAATGATGTCCAAACGCGCCACACAGGGGTTGGGCTGAAATTCAGTTCGACGGGACCACGTAAAAAATCCGGAATCGTTGGCTTTGAACCATTTCATCCTGGCTCAGGCCGTATCCCAGGTACAAGTTGGCACCTGCAAGCAGTGTGGTGTCGAGGTTCTCCAAGATATCAAACTCAACCAGCGATGTGTCTGTTGAGCTGATGTTTTGCAAGTACACCGCCAAGGGCTGAACAATTCCGGCCCAGGTTGGGCTCGGGTACAGCTCTTGCGGCTGCAGTGAAAACCAAACAACATCAGCTGTTCCCGGCAAGGGTACCCCGGCCACGACGTACATCTGGTAGCCTGTATTGTGGGGTCGGTTGATAGTGCGAAGGCCGGGTACTGTTGAGCTAGAGCCTGTCACCCTGACCTGCACGCCCATGGAGAGTTTATTGTTGTCACCCTGGCGAATTGTCTTAACCACGACGGTGGGTTCATCACCCGGTTGAAGCTGTTTTGCGGTTGCCGGCTGCAGGTCGAGCAATCCGGTCAGGTTTACACCCAATACCGTCGCTACGCGAGGTCGCACGTCATCGAACGCACCGTCTCCGAGCTGTCCGAATTGTTGGTAACCCAAACTAAAGACAATGCCATCGTGGCGCAGGTAAACCGCATGCGATGACCCTGAACTTGCAGCGGTCCAGTTTCCAGATACAGCCGTCGGGGTCGTTACCCTGTAATTGTCTGTTCCGGCTTGCAGCAGGTTGAATCGACGCCTTGGGTCCCCGTTGTAGCCCCAAACGTAGGTCTTTCCATCCAAGCCCAAAGCGATGGTGTTGATGTTGGCCGACAACAATCTGGCGATCTGTGTGGCCACGCGAACCGGCGTTGCGCGGCTTTCTGTTGTGCCGTCACCGATCTGAGCGTAGTCGTTCCAGCCCCATGCCCACACACTGCCGTCGTTCTTAAGCGCCACTGAGTGGTGCGCACCGGCCAGGATCGCAACATAACCATCACCAATTTTTTGAGGGATGGGATTGGCCTGGGATCCAACACGTTGCTCATACTGGCCGTTACCGAGTTGGCCGTATCGGTTGCGCCCCCAAGCCCATAGACTGCCATCGATCTTCAGGGCAAGCGTATGTTCTGCGCCCGCGGCAACCGCTTGAAAACCGTCGCCGACCTTAAGCGGTCGGCTGCGGTCTGTGACATCGCCGAGCCCCAATTGACCAAAATCATTGCGACCCCAAGCCCAAAGACTGCCGTCGGTCTTGAGGCCCAGTGCCTGCGTGTTTGCGTTGCTGACGGATTCAAAGCCGTCGCCAATTTTGACCAGGCTCGATCGTGATCGGTTGCCGCCGTCGCCCAGGCGACCGTCATCGTTCTTGCCCCATCCCCATAGGCTGGAATCCTCACGCACAACGTAGGCCACGCTGCCGTTTAGTGCCAATTTACGCACACCGGTCGCCAAAACAACCGGCACGGAAACGCGATCGTCGCGGCCCTGAGCCAACTGACCTTCGGTGTTGTCACCCCAGGCAAAGGCATGGCCACTTGCATCGATTAGAAGAGACTGCCTGCCGCCAGCGGCATAGTTTGTGGGGTTGCCTGCGATTTTCACAGGAATTGTTGTGTCATCTGCACTGTCGTCACCAGTGCCCAATTCGCCCGCATCGTTGCTACCCAATGCATAAAGGCCGCCGTCATCTCTTTGCAGCAGCAGGTGCCGCTCACCTGCCACCATGTTCTTGATCGCCACAGCGACCCGGTTGGGCAGCAGTTGAGATGCTGTCGACTTCGAACTTAGACTCGCACCCCAATGCCACAAGCCACCGCTCGCGTCGAGGGCAAAGCTGGACGTTGAACTTGCAACAATGCGCCCAAAACGCCCACTCACCGGTCCAGGTAGGGAACGGTTGGTCGTGCTGCCATCGCCAAGTTGTCCGTAGCTGTTTTGCCCCCAGGTCATGACGGTGCCATCAGCTTTGCGTGCCAGGGAAAAGTAGTCCCCCGCGGCGACTTGCACATAGCCGTCGCCGATCTTGATGGGCTGCCCGCGGCTGAGGGAAGTTCCGTCGCCAAGTTGGCCGTATTCGTTGTTGCCCCACGCCCAGAGACTTCCGTCTTCGAGCACTGCCAGCGAATGGTACATTCCGGCCGCAATGGACAGGGCGCGGCCCAGGGCCGGGCGAAAGGGCCGGGCGCGAGCCACGTTTGGACTGTCGCCCAGCTGGCCATATTCATTGGAACCCCATGTCCACAGGCTCCCGTCAGTTTTGATGGCCAGCGTGTGGAAGGTGCCCGCAGCAATTTCTGTGAAGTCAGCGCCTAGTCTGACCAAGCTGGTTCTGCGCAAAAAGAAGCTTCCGTCTCCCAGTTGCCCAAACTGATTGCTCCCAGCCCCCCACAATACCCCTTGGGTATCCAGTAAAAATAAGCGGTTCGAACCGATAAATCCACGGGCAAACTGTTTGGTGGGCGCCAGCGCGATTGCTCCAAACGATTTGTCAACCCGACCCAGCAGGCCGTCCCCATTGTCGCCCCACCCGTACAAAATACCATTTGCATCCACGGCCATACTGGTGTTGCCGCTAGCCGCCACCTGCGGGGTCGCAGCACCTGCGACTGAGCAACACCAGGCGAACACCAGAAAGAAAGCCAAGAGCGGCACTAGGTTCCATGGCAAGCGACGCGTTACTGTGTCCCGATCAGCGGACTCAGTGATGTTGGGAAATGGGCAGCTGCATGTAAGAGAAAACATAACGACTCCGAAAAAAGTCAAGCCCGTACCTGGACGGACGTATTATCCCGGATGGCAATTGGTGCACATGCATTGAGGCGCACTGCAAATGTGGTGGATTTTGCGCAACCTACGTTTTTCTGGGGAAGTTGAAATGTTGAACAGCCAGCAATTTTTCTGCGCAATTCGCGCCGTTGCGGTCCTGTCAGGGTTGTTATTTCAGGCGACTTGCATTGCAGCTGTTCCAGCCAGTGCGGAAATCGTGTCAATCACCGGCAAGGTGGAAACCCGACCCATGGCGAATGCGCCCTGGACCGCTGCGCAGGCAAAGCAAGTGTTATTCGGTGGCAACTTTGTCCGCACGCTTGACGATAGCTCTGCCGCCCTGCTTTTTGCTGATAGAAGCCAGCTGCGTCTTTCACGCAATAGCATGTTCGAGGTCAAGAGCATTGGTGACGGCAAAACCACTGACACCAACGTGTCGCTTTTGAAGGGTAAGTCGTGGATGCAGTCCAAGTCGGTACCCAATAAACTCAAGGTAGAAACGCCTTCTGGCACTGCTGGTATTCATGGAACCGACTGGGTGATGGAGGTCGACGATCCTGGTGTTACCACGGTAACGGTTCTTTCGGGTGAAGTAGAGTTTTCCAACGCGCTGGGCAGCGTGCGGGTCAATGCCAATGAGCAGGCAGTGACTGAACCAGGACGTGCGCCACTCAAACGTTTGTTAACGAACTCTCGGGAACGGGTTCAGTGGGTGACGGCCCACCGCGTTGCGATGGACCGATATCCGGAATTAGCGGGCGACACGTCGTTTGCGGCTATTCGCGAGCTTGTGCTTGCGCAACGCGGCGCTGATGCGCGTGTTTTACTTGAGGGTCGGATTGCCGCTGCACAAGCGTCCGTGCAATCACAGTCCATGCTTGCTGGAGCATGGTTGTTGGCTGCGGATTTTGCGCTAGCCGCTGGTGATTTTGAGATCGCAAAAACACGTTTGCGAGACGGGGCGGGCCGTTTTCCGTTGGATGACCGCTTCCCGGCGTCCTTGTCCCGGGCAGCGCTATTGACGGGTGATTGGGATGAAGCGCGTCGCCTGGTAGCCACGGCACTCGATCGTTTTTCGGATTCGTTAGAACTGGCGTTAGTTGCGGGTGAGCTTGCGAGGTTGGACGGCGACGGCGCGCGCGCGGTGCAGGCGTTTGTCAATGCGACGCGGCGTGCTCCTCAGGACTACCGAGCCTGGTATGGGTTGGGCACAACGTACGCCGAGCAGGAGAACTTCGAGCCCGCTCGCAAGGCGTTGCAGCGCGCCGTTGATCTGGCTCCTGGGGCGACTGGACCACTTGCTGAGTTGGGTGCCCTGGAAACCCGGGCGCTTCGCCTGGGCTCGGCACAAGCGGCAATTGATCAATCATTGAATCTGACTCCTGACGACTATGTGGCCTGGACCAGTCGCGGGGTATTACTGCTTGCGCAGGGCCAGCCCGAGGCCGCATTGGAGGCGTTACTCAAGGCGGGAGTCCTGGAGCCGCGTTATGCCAAGGCACAAATTTACGCTGCAATAGCCTGGTACCAATTGGGACGCTCCGACGCGGCGCTGGCCTCACTGGCAAAGGCCAAGGTGGCTGATCCAAATGATCCTTTGCCCTATTTTTACGAGGCGCAGATCCAGCGTGATGACCTCAATCCCACAGGTGCCATAACCGCGGCACGCGCGGCAATTGATCGTTTTGGATTCCTTAAGTCCTTGGGGCCTATAGCCACGGACCGCCAGGGCAACTCCAGCTTGGGCGCGGCCTATGCATTGTTTGGACTTGAAGCCTGGGCCAAGCGCACTGCGGCTGAGTCACAGCATCCTTTTTTTGCAGGAAGCTATTTGTTTGCAGCCGAGCGCAGCGCCGAGCCGTTTTACAGAAATTCAGGTTTGATTCAGGGCTATTTGACGGACCCAACGCTGTTTGGTGCCTCGCCCCAGCGTAGCACGCTACTTGCCACTCCGGCAGCTTTTGTAACCACGGGGCTGGCAAGCGTTCGAACCAATGCTGTCTCATCCTTAACCCCAACGTTTATCGCGAATGGGTACAGAGTCGCTCCCCTGCCAATAGCGGGTTTTATTCAGCTTGATGAGCCCCGGTTTCGGTCCGGCGACGAGTTGTTTTCAGCAACTGCACCCAGTGTGACCGCTGCCGTCGGGTTTCGGCCTGACGCGCATTGGGGTGTGTTTTTATACCGTGATGAGTTTCGTCCACGATTTAGTGAGATCGCGCTGAACACTGCCAGTGATCGGATCGTGGGCAATGTGGTGCGAACGGATGCGGGTAGCCAATGGCAGATTGACCCCTCAACTGCAATTTGGATTCGCGCCGGTCAGGCGACTGAAGACACGGAAGTCCAAAGCAATGTGCGTACCTGGACGCGCAATTACAGACGGCAGGAAGGCGATGCTGGGGTGCGCATGACCGTATTGCGGGCGGGAGACGAATGGACGCTCGGCCTGGAATCTGGGCGTGCGTCTAAACCAGGTTTTGCTCAAGTTGTGGGTGTTCGCAATAGGGAAGACAGTATTGACAGGCTCGAAAGTGGCGGGGAACGTATTTACGCATCATGGAAGGGAGGCAACTCAGACTTGCGGCTTCAGGCAGACCTTGACTATTCCAGTTATCGTTTGGACAAGTCAATATCTTCTACCCTCACCACGATTGCAACGGGAGCCGCACTGGCTTTGATTGACACGCCCGACGAACTGCGTCAGGTAGCGTGGTCACCGAGGCTGGGTGTAGCCTGGAAGACTTCGCCCGGCAACACTTATCGATTGGCATGGCAGCAATTAACGCGACCGGCGTCGTCTGTCAGTCTTGCTCCGCTTGACACGGTAGGCATTTCGCTCGACGTTCCGGGGCTGCAGCCGGGCGGGCAACTCAAGCGATTACGGGCGCAGGGCGAATGGGAGATCGGCGGCGCCAGCTATATCACTGCATTTGCTGATCGGCGGGACATCAATAACCTGCATGATCAGGCCGGGTTCATCCTCAATCCGACAAGCAGTCTGGCACAGTACGACCGTTTGCGTCAGCAAGGCACCGTTTCACTGGAGTCGGCGGAGGCCCTGGAGGCAAGCACCCTATTCGCGGCGGGCACAATTCAATCTGTGGGTTTTGTGTTTGAGAAAATTGCGGGGCAACAGTGGAGCTGGACTGCTAGTTATGTTCGCAACTGGACCCAAAATGCACTGTATCCGGATGTGCCGCTGCCGCACTTTCCGGAGCACACGCTGAAATTCGGGGTGACCTGGTTTGCACCGCATCGTTGGGTGTTGCACGGCAACATGACGGGTCGCTCCGAGCGCACTGTGGATGATCCTGCATCGAAGTGGCTGGACCCCGATTGGGACCTGTCGGTTAGCGCAACTTGGCAAGATGCACCCAAACGCAGCCTCTTTGAGATTTTCGCCAAGGGATTGAATCGCAAGGACGAATCTGCCGCGTTGGGGGTCAGGGCGGTGTGGCGGTTCTAGTCAATATGCGCTGCGGCGTTTTGAAGGTGAAGTGATGCGGCTGCCGCGGCGAGGTTGATTTTTGAAAAAGTACATTGTTTTCCCGGCTCGCAGGTTCGCTGATTGGGTGAATCCAATAATCTACCGCCCCTCGGTTGGCAAGGCAATACGGGCGCTGGCTTTGTTTGCCATCTTCATGGCGCTGACTGATACACGCTTCTGGAAAGTCCTGGAGTTTCGGGGATTTGACGCGTTGACTGTAGCCACCGCACCAGGTGAGTCGCAACTTCCGATCGTGATCGTTGGCATTGACGACACTTCGATCGCGGAGATCAATGAGCGCTGGCCATGGCCGCGCCGACTGCACGCACAGTTGATTGACCAGCTGCACCAAGCTGGCGCTGCAGTAATCGCTTTTGACGTCGTTTTCAATAGCCAAACCACATCGGAGGATGACGACGCACTTTCAAAGTCTATTGCAGCTGCGGGTAATGTGGTGCTGATCGCGTCGGCTTCCCGTCAAACAACTTCTCAGGGAACGATCTGGAGTCGAAGTGACCCTTTGCCGGCATTTGTCAAAGCAGGTGCCAAGGTCGGAATGGCGCAAATCGAGTTTGAACCGGATTTGGTGGTGCGGCGGTTTCCGCTGGCCGCAGATGCCTTCTGGAAGGAGATTCTGTTTCGTCTGCGCGGTGTCAATCCGATGGTTGATTTTGATTCAACCTTGAAGGA
>CAIQBN010000622.1 GCA_903870065.1 uncultured beta proteobacterium
AATTCGGACAGGCGGGCCTGCCATTGTGATAGTTCGTTGTCGTAGGCCTTGTCGGGCAGGCTCAGGCTCAGGTCGAGTTCGGACAATATCGTTCGGCCATCGGTATTGACCCGCACCATGGGGGCTACCGGGGACTCCTGCTTGTCTTTGCTGGCCAGCTTCTTTTGCAGTGCCTCCAGCAGGATTTTTCCGACGGTCAGTGAGCGGTAGCGGTCATCCGTTCCTTCCACCACGACCCACGGTGCCCAGGGCGTATTGGTCAAGCGCAGCAAGTGGCCTGCAACGTCTTGCAGTTTGTCGTAGGTTTTGAGTCGATCCCAATTCCACTGGGTCACACGCCATGCGGTGCGCGGGTCCTTCTCCAGCGCCTTGAGCCGGCTGACCTGCCCCTCCTTGGTCAAGTGGAACCAGAATTTAAGCACCAGTGCCCCTTCGTTGACCAGCATCGCTTCAAAGCGGTTGATCTGGTCGGCCCGCGCATCAAGCTCTTTCAGGGAGATGTCATTTAATATGCGCTCGCGAATAGGGTCTGAATACCATGAGCCGGCGAAGATGCCGACCCGACCCTTTGGCGGCAGTGAACGCCAGTATCGCCACATGGGTGGGCGCTCGCGCTCTTCGTCCGTTGGCAGGGAGAAGGCGAGAGTGGATATAAAACGCGGGTCCATCCACTCATAGAGCACGTTGATGGTTTCACCTTTGCCAGCCCCATCCTGGCCGCTGATCAGCACGACCACGGGTATTTTTTTGCTTTCTTGCAAGTTGACCTGCGCTTCGAGCAGTGCGGCGCGTAGTCCCGGCACGGCGGATTTATAACTTGCCTTGTCAATTTTGTGGCCAATTTCTGCCGATTCAAACATGCGTCGCTCCGATCGTTAGGCGCTGGTGGTGCCTGTTACAAACTGTTGGGGAATTTTCCTGACGCAAACAGCCGCCGGGTTGTCGTAACCACAATGAACGCATCCTGCGTGGTGAGTTCCGGAAAATGTTCTTTGATGGTGTGGTAAGCAAGGTGGTCATGGGACTGGCCCTCCCAGGTGTTACCACCATCAAAAAAAGGGCGTAATGCTTCACAGGCCGCAGGAAAGATGGCGCGAAGCTGCGTATTGGTCCGCCGATCAACACCGTACCCGCTGTCTGACATAGAAATCTCCTTGTTCCGCGGTCCATTCTAGGCGCGCACAGCCCGAAAATTTGTCCTGTCTCAAACAATTGGCCAAACTTGCGCTGCCGTGTGTCTCTTCGCTCAGTACAATGCGGGACGCTCATGAGCAAGTTTCGTGCCTTTATGAAAATATCCCTTTTGCCGTCGTCTGTGCTGTTTGCCTTGTCTTTGCTTGTGTCACCTGCGCACGCGGAAAAGGCTGACCGAAACAAGCCCATGAACATTGAGGCCGATCTGCTGCGGTATGACGATGTACGGCAAATTAGTGTCTTTTCCGGCAACGTCGTTTTGACCAAGGGTTCCATCGTTATCCGGGCTGCGCAAATTGATGTACGTCAGGATGCGGATGGGTACCAGTTCGGTTCCATTGTGGGCACGCCGGAAAAACCTGCTTTCTATCGGCAAAAGCGTGAGGGCCTCGATGAGTTTATTGAGGGCGAAAGTGAAATGATCGAATACGACGGCCGTGCGGACACGGTCAAGTTCGTTCGCAAGGCGCAATTGCGCCGCCTGCGCGGAGCATTGCTTGCCGATGAAATATCGGGTGCGCTGATCGTCTACGAGAATTTGACCGATAAATTTACGGTTGACGGCAGCGCTGCCAAAGGTCCGGGGACGGCGCCTGCGGCGGGTCGGGTGCGGGCCATGTTGACGCCAAAGCCCGAGGAGACGGTTTCGTCGCCAGCGGTAAAACGGGAACCCGCAGCGCCTCTGCGTGCATCAAACTCACTCGGGAGTGCCCCCAAGTGACGGGTCAAACGGCACCGGCAACTGACAGCGATACCAGCCGTCTCGAAGCCCGCCATTTGCAAAAGGCGTATGGCAAGCGACAGGTCGTGAAGGATGTGTCGCTGATCGTGCGCACCGGTGAGGTCGTGGGTTTGTTAGGCCCCAACGGGGCTGGCAAAACAACCTCGTTTTACATCATTGTTGGACTGTTGCGCGCCAGTGCCGGTGACATCACGATCGACGGCAAGTCCATTGAACATATGCCCATTCACCGCCGGGCCAGGCTTGGACTGGGCTATTTACCGCAAGAGGCATCGATTTTTCGCAAGCTTAATGTGGAGGAAAACGTGCGTGCCGTGCTGGAGTTGCAGCACGACACCGACGGAAAACCCTTGGGCAGTATTGAAATCGAGCGGCGTCTGACCGAGCTTTTGCAAGATCTGCGGGTGGAGCACCTGCGTGAATCGCCCGCCCTGGCACTGTCGGGCGGTGAGCGCCGGCGGGTCGAAATAGCCCGTGCGTTGGCAACCCGGCCGCGTTTCATTTTGCTGGATGAGCCCTTTGCCGGCATTGACCCCATTGCCGTGATCGAGATTCAGCGCATCATCAACTTTCTGAAAGCGCGGGGCATTGGCGTGTTGATCACCGACCACAATGTGCGCGAAACCCTTGGCATTTGTGATCACGCGTACATCATCAGCGATGGCACCGTGCTGGCCGAGGGTACGCCCGCCGAAATCGTGAACAACGCCGATGTGCGCCGCGTCTATTTGGGCGAACACTTCAAGATGTAGCTATGCGCCCTCCCTGTTTTGTATTGGTTTCTCATCGCCGCCCCTTCGGGGGACACCTTCTTTTTGCGAAACACCGGCCTATCCAATGGGCTGCGTCTGTTGCGCCCTGGGGCGTCAGACCATTTGATCGGCATCCATGAAGCAAGGCCTCTCGCTGCGCGTATCACAGCATCTGGCGCTGACGCCGCAGTTGCAGCAGTCGATTCGGCTGTTGCAACTCTCGACTCTGGAGCTGAGCCAGGAGGTGGATCAGATGCTGGACGAAAATCCATTTCTGGAGTTGACCCCCGATGAGGCGCCGCGCGAGGAGTTTGGACTCGCGCAGGCCGATACACCGGTCAGTCAGGGTGAGCGCGAAATGGAGAGTGCTCCTAGTTTGATAGCTGAATTCGCAGATTCTGCGGGGGCTAGTGCTGTAAAAGACGATGACGTAACACCGCTGACCGGAAGTGACGAGCCCAACTGGGACGGCGATGGCACCACTGAACTGGTGCCTGACGATGGCGAGTGGGGCACCGAAGCCAAGGCCCGTACCAACAATCTCGGTGACGCCGACGATACCGATGCTACCGAGTTGGCACGTACCCATGAATCGTTGCAAACCCACCTGCATCGGCAGGCCTTGCGTTTGCGCTTGAGTCAGGAAGATGCAGCAGCCCTGCGCTTTCTGATTGAGTCTCTCAACGACGACGGTTATTTGGACGAGACAGTGGAAAATCTGGCGCGTGGGTTGGCGGGCGACGATGAAGACCAAATGGAAGACTTGATGCACCACTTCACGGTTGCACTGGGTTTGCTTCACAGTCTGGAGCCCGCCGGAGTGGGTGCGCGCCACCTTGGCGAGTGCCTGCAACTGCAGTTGCGCGCCGAGCTCGACGATGAACCCGATGCCCAGCGCGTCCCGGTTTTAAGGCTGGCCCTGCGGGTGTGCGCGCAGCCGATGGATCTGCTGGCCCGTCGGGACGTTAAGACACTGATCCAGCGCTGCGGTGGCACCGATGCCCAGACCCGTGAAGCGATTACCCTGATTTCCCGGCTGGAGCCCAAACCGGGGCGT
>CAIQBN010000623.1 GCA_903870065.1 uncultured beta proteobacterium
CCCGATTCGCCAACGATGCCCAGCGTCTCACCGCGGGAAAGCGTAAAGTTAAGATGGCGTGCCGCGTGCACTTCGCGTCCGCTGCGCAGCAACACGCCAGAGGCACGATAGCTTTTACACAGTTCTCGTACATCTAGGAGTGGTGCGCTCGTGAACGAACCACTATTGCGGGCGCGGCCATGCGGTATAGCGTTAATTAACGCGCGGGTGTATGGATGCTGTGGTGCCCGCAGAACTTCCTGCGCGGTGCCCGACTCGACAACGCTTCCGAATCGCATCACAGTCACCTGATCGGCAATTTCTGCAACAACCCCGAAATCATGCGTGATGAACAGCAACGCCATACCTTTGCGACGCTGCAACTCACGCATCAATGTCAATATCTGAGCCTGCGTGGTGACATCCAGCGCTGTGGTGGGTTCATCGGCAATCAACAGCACGGGTTCGAGCACCAGCGCAGCGGCGATCATCACGCGCTGACGTTGCCCACCCGACAGACGAAACGGGAACGCTTGCGCGATCAGCTCGGGCTCAGGCAGGCCGACATCAGTCAAAGCCGCGATGATGCGCGCACGCCGTTGCTCAGCGGAAAGCGAGCAGTGTGCGTCGAGTACCTCACCGATTTGCTCGCCAATTCGCATCACCGGGTTCAGCGACGTCATGGGTTCCTGAAAGACCATGCCCATGCGCTGTCCGCGCAGCGCGCGAAGATCGGTCTCGCCAAGCTCTAGCAGATCACGTCCTTCAAACAAAATACGTCCGGCCACTGGGGTCACTTGCGGCTTGGGCAGCAGCCCCATTACTGCGCTGGCGATCATCGATTTGCCAGAGCCGCTTTCCCCTACCAGACACAGGGTTTGCCCTGCACTGAGTGAAAAGTCTACCCCTTCGACAGCTAGCGCGCGGTCAGCACCCGAAGGCAAACGAATTGACAGGCCTTGTACCTGCAACACCGGCGCCGCGCTCAACGTGTTCTCCCGTCAAGTCGTGCGTTCAAGCCATCGGCCAGGCCTTCGCCGACCAAGTTCAGTGACAAGACGGTGAGCATGATTGCCAAGCCCGGAAACATGGCCACCCACCAAGCCTCGCGAAGCGCAGTGCGTGCCGCACCCACCATGTAGCCCCAGCTCATCACATTGGGATCACCAAGACCAAGAAAGCTCAGTGCCGATTCCAGCAAAATCGAGCTGGCGATCATGAGCGAGCCCATGACAACAATGGGTGAGACCGCATTCGGAAGAATCTGAGTAAAGATGATTCGCATGCTGCTCTGGCCGGCAAGCTGTGCCGCCGCAACAAATTCGCGCCCGCGCAGAGTGAGGAATTCACCGCGCACGAGTCTCGCCACAGGGGGCCATGAGACTATGGCGATGGCAGCAACGATGGACTGCACTGACGGTTGGAAGATCGCTACTAACACCACAGCAAAGGCAAATCCAGGAACCGCTTGGAACAACTCAGTAAAGCGCATCAGAACTGCATCGACCCAACCGCCGTGATATCCCGCAATTGCACCGAGCCCAATGCCTAGAAGTAGGGCAACAGCAGTGGCCATGAGCCCGATAAGCATCGATACGCGTGCACCGTAAAGCAGGCCGGACGCAACGTCGCGCCCGAGTGCATCCGAACCCATTGGGAATCCGGGCTGTTGCCCCGGTACCAGAAACGGCAGCTGCACCATCGCCCATGGGTCATGGCTAGCCAGCCATGGTGCCGCTAGGGCGCATGTCGCGATAAGAATCAATATGGCAGCGCCTGCCAGCGCCGCACGATTGCGCCTAAAGCGCCTCCAAAAACCGTTGTTCATGAGAGTTCGATGCGCGGATCGACCATCGTGTACACGAGATCGGTAACCACATTAAAGGCGACGGCGAGCGCCGCGGTGAATAAAAAAGTGCCCAGCAATAGGCTGTAGTCGCGCTGAGCCAGCGCGTCGAACAGTAACCGGCCGATGCCAGGCCAGGCGAAGACGGTTTCAATTAGCACGGCGCCACCGACCATGGCACCGGCTTGCAACCCTGCCATGGTGACAACCGGAAGCAACGCATTACGCAAGACATGCGCACGCTGAATCCGCCCGGGGGAAAGCCCTTTGGCTCTTGCGACCCGCACGAAGTCCTGGCTTGCCACCTCAAGCATCGACGCTCGCGTCATACGTGCATAAATGGCCATATAAAACATCGCAAGTACCATTGTCGGCAGCACTAAATGGTGCGCCACGTCAAGCACGTGCGCCAAACCCGTATAGCCAGCTCCAACAGTGGAGTATCCATAAGGCGGTAGCCATGGAAGCCACAGCGAAAAGACAAGCACCGCCAGCAGAGCCAACCAGTACAGTGGTGTAGCGTAGAACAATGTGGCCAATGCTGAAATGGCGCTGTCTTTCCAGGTTCCGACACGCGCGCTTGCCCACACGCCTAAGGAAACCCCTAACGCCAGTGAAATGATCAAGGCGGTACCGGTAAGCAGCAACGTGGCGGGCAGTCGCTCTAAGATCAAGTCCAGCACGGGCTGCTGCTGCCGGTAGGATTCACCCAAGTCACCGCGCATCAGATGGCCGAGGTAGCTGGCGAGCTGTGCTGGTAGCGGTCGATCCAAGTCAAAACGCTCGCGCAGTTGTTCCAAAAACAGCTCGTCACCCGAGCCAGCTTCGCCGGCCATCACCATGGCTGGATCACCCGGTGCCATTCGTATCAACACAAAATTGATCACCGCGATAACCAGTAGCGTGGCTAGGCCCTGCAGCAGACGACGCACGAAAAACCAGAGCTTATTCATGAGTTACAGTTTTTTCGGTTCAGTTGCGCAAAGTCGCGCGCGCCAGACTGTCGTTCAAACCCAGGGCACTGTTGATAATGTTGTCGATGCGGGTGCGAAAGACGGTGGGAAAGTTCATCTCCAGCAACCAAGCCGCAGCCACGTCGTCAACCATCGTTCGCTGCACTTCAGCGTAGATATCTGCGCGCTTAGTCGGGTCGCTTTCGCGAGCGCCGCGCAGGAACATCGCGTCAACCTTGGCGCTTTCATAGCCGCCAACGTTGTTGTATGGCGAACCCTTTTTGATCTCACTGCTGATGTAGTTGCGAGCTACGCCAATCGCAGGGTCACCATACTGGTTGAAATAGGTGAATGCAAGATCAAAGTCCCAGTTGGACTGCCGCGAAACAACACCAGGCAGATCGGCGTTAACCTGCTGGACATTGAAACCCGCAGCAAGTAGATTCTGTTTGACCATCTCGGCCGTGCGCGTCCAGACTTCACCATAGGGAAGCCCCAGCAGGCGCACAGGTTCACCCTTGTAGCCCGCATCAGCCAGCAGTTTTTTGGCCTTGGTTACGTCGTACGGATAGCTGCTCACCTTGGATGTGTAAAACGCCGTCGAGCGGTTCAATGGACCTGTGGCCGGTACAGCAAAACCCTGCCAGGCAACTTTGGCGAGTCCGTTGCGGTCGATGGCGTGCATCAAAGCGCGGCGGACGCGTACATCCTGCAGCAGTGGCGTGCGGTGGTTGATCCAAAGCATGGCCAAGGGAGCTAATTTTTCCGAACCTTTGGTGGTGACAGACACACCTGGCATCTTGCTCAGTCGACTGACATCGAAAAACTCGACCGAGCCACCTGGCAACACATCGACTCGACCGGACTCAAAGGCAGCTGCCCTTGAGGCGGCATCAGGTATCACATGGAAGTAAACGTTTTCGACCGACGGCAAGCCAGCTACGTGGTAGGCTGTATTGCGCGTAAGCTGAATGAACGAGCCGCGTTGCCAATCCTTGAATTTGTAAGGGCCGGTACCTACTGGCACCACCGCTGGAGGACGGGAAAGGTCGCTAGCCTCAAATTGATGTTTGGGCGCGATGGGAAAGGTGCTGACATCAAACAATTGGAGGAACGGTGGGTACGGTGAACTCAACCTGAACTCAACCGTGTAAGTGTCCACCGCCTGAATGCTATGAACCAGTTCGAGCGCCAACCTGAAGCGCGGATTGAGCTTGCGCATGAAAACGTCCGCTGTATAGACGACATCAGCAGCCGTGAACGGCTTGCCGTCGTGCCAAGTGACGCCGCGTTTGAGTTTGAATGTGTAGAGTAGGGCATCCTTTGAGACGGTCCAGCTGGTGGCCAAGTTAGGTTGCGGTTGTAGCTTCTCGTCAAAACGCAACAAACTCTCATAAATGTTGCCGTTAACTAACTGTGCTGGGGCAACCCCCCCAAAGGCTGCCAGTAGCGTCGGAGGTTCGGGGAATAACGCAATGTTGAGCACTCCGGCGCTTTGCGCCAGAAGTGGCAGGGGAATGCCGCATGCCAGAGTTCCAGCGGCGAGAATTTGGCGTCTGTTAAGTGTCATGGGTATCTCCATTTTTGGTTAATTACAAAGGAAGCGCTGGGTCAACCTGACCCAGAAAGCAGCACCCACGACCAGGTTGTCATCGTTGAAATCGTAGCCGGCGTTATGCAGCATGCAATGGCCGTTGCCCGCACCATTGCCAATCAACACGTAGCTTCCCGGGCAGTGCTGCAACATCACCGCAAAGTCTTCACTGCCAGTGATGGCTGGGCCCTGACGCTCAATGTCATCCTCACCTAGCAACTCTGCACCTACTTCCCGCGCAAATTCGGTTTCGATCCGAGAATTGACGAGGACCGGATAGTCCCGGCGGTAATCCACCACCGCACGCACACCAAAACTCTCAGCCTGCCCCTGCACCACCGCGTGGATGCGAGCTTCCAGCAGGTCGCGAACCGCTGGGTCTAGCGCACGCACGCTCAGCTCCAGCCTAGCCACATCAGGTATCACGTTGTTTGCGCTACCAGCCTGCAGCGCCCCCACGGTGACAATAGCCGCCTGCTGGGGATCAATATTGCGCGAAACAATGGTCTGTAGTGCCATCACGATCGCAGATGCGGCAACGATGGGGTCGGGCGTACGATGCGGTGATGCCGCGTGACCGCCCGGGCCATGCAACGTGATTGTGACGTCGTCAGAAGATGCCATCGCTGCGCCTTCGCGGAACACGAGTCGCCCCTGCTCAATACCTGGCATGTTGTGCATGGCGAACACAGCGTCGCAGGGGAACTTGTCAAATAGGCCCTGATCTACCATCAGTTGAGCTCCACCGGGGTACTCCTCTGCCGGTTGAAAGATCAGGTGCAGCGTGCCCGAAAATTCACCTTCCTCAGCCAGATAGCGTGCCGCCGCCAGCAACATCGCCGTGTGGCCATCATGCCCACAGGCATGCATCACCCCGTCGTGCACGCTGGTCCATGGTCGCCCGCTGGTTTCTTGAATTGGCAGCGCATCCATGTCAGCCCGCAAGCCCAAGCGCTTGAGACCCGACCCTCGGCGTAGCGTCGCGACCACGCCCGTGGTGGCCAAGCCACAATGAACCTCATATCCCCACGCGCTAAGGCAATTGGCGACGCGCTGCGAGGTTCTATGCTCAGCCAGACCTAGCTCGGGGTGGCGGTGCAAGTCGCGCCGCAGCTCGGCGAACTCGGTCGCCCAGGCTCCAAGGGCCCTCACCACGGCGTGCGGCGTGACCTTGGGTGTACTTTGGGTGGCCGCTTGCGTGCGGGTCTCGAATTGATCAACTTTCAACTGCAGCTCCTCGGTCTAATCGACTCAAACCACACGCCGCAACAGCGGAGCACGAGCGCTTCGAGTGAATCCAAACAGGTCTTTGGGATCGTCCATGTTGGGGACGAGTTCAACATCGACACCCAGTCCAAGTCTGGTAGCCTGCTGATTTACGTAACGCAGAGTCGAGTAGTCCTCAAGGGCGAAACCTACCGAGTCAAAAACCGTTACCTGCTGGCGGTTTTGACGGCCTGGCTGGTCCCCGCTCAGAACTCGCCACAGATCAACGACGGGGAAGTCAACATCCAGTTGCTGGATGTCCCCTTCTACGCGCGTCTGGGGCTCGTACTCGACGAAGACGCGGGCACCGCGCAACACGTCAGCATGCAACTCGGTCTTACC
>CAIQBN010000624.1 GCA_903870065.1 uncultured beta proteobacterium
CAGCCCAACCCGCAAGACAACGTATTTGGCTCCAAGGCCGTGGGTGAGCCGCCTTTCATGTTGGCCATTAGCGTTTTCGAAGCGTTGCGCGATGCCATTGCGTCCGTTGGCAGTGGTGGTCCGGTGCGGTTGACGGCGCCGGCTACGGCGGAGAATGTATTGAAGGCGTTGGCTAGGTGAAGTAGAAATCACCGATGCAAGCAGGGGGAAGGGACCAGCAGAGGCACGTTGCTACGGTCTCTGACTAATGTCAGCTTCCGAGGAGACAAACTACCTAACGGGGAGTGGAGCCATTGTCCGATTGACATCCGTGCGTCGCGCACGCACAGAAGAGGTGGCACTTTATGAAAACTAAAAAGTTCGAACAACAGTTTGATGAGGGCGTCGACATCACGGCCTCTTTGGACTTATCCAAGGCCAAGCGCGTGATGCCGGAGCAAAAACGCGTGAACGTTGATTGTCCAACTTGGATGATTGACTCGCCAGATCGCCAAGCTAGCAAACTGGGAGTGACAAGGCAGTCTGTTATCAAGGTCTGGCTGGCCGAGCGTCTTGAGGCGACCGCTTCCAACTTGCCGTTGCAACGATCGCGCGCGGGTGCTGCGCACCGCTGAACTCCGCGTTAAATAATATGCAGCCTCATGGAAATGTCCATCCGTTGCAAAAGCCAGCTCAACGCAACCTGAAGAAGGAGCCACAAGCCTTGAGTCATCGCTGGCGAGCAACCGTGGCCCCGACCCTTGCGGCCGTCGCGGTGGCGATTTTCACGCTGCTGTTGCCCCGGTCTGCAACACTCGACCTTTTTGCCTTTGATGCATGGCACCGCCTGACCGGCCAGCGTGGGGTCGCCACACGAACGGCCATCGTTGCCATCGACGACGCCAGCCTGGAGCGCTTTCGCGATACGCCCCTGGCGTTCTGGCAACCTCAGCTCGCTGCCGCCATTCAGAACTTGCGCAAAGCAGGGGTGAAAATCATCGGAGTGGACCTCATTCAGGGCGTCAGCGCAGAAACGTGGCTTACCACTATTGGTGCGGGCGATACCCTGGCAGGGCGCAGCTACGAAGCCTCGTACCGGGAAGCGCTTACTGGAGGAGACATCGTTCTGGCCGCGGCGCTTTCCGCAAGAGCAGGCGAGCCCGACCTGTTGCCGCCAACTGAATACATCGACCTTCTGCCGCAGGGTGTCGATGATCTTGGGCTTGTCAACCTGGTGCTGGACGGCGATGGCTTCACCCGCCGGATTTCATCTGTGCTGGCCGACAGCGCACCGTCGCTCGCTTTCAGCGCACGCCTTGCGCAGGCAGTTGAGCCATACCGGAGGCCGGGAACCGGCCAGACCCTGATCCCCTTTCTCGGCCCCCCCGGGACGGTTCCCCGCGTTTCTCTGGCCACGCTGACACTGCCTAACGCCTTGCTTCGTGCAGACGTACAAGCCCTGCATGGCCGAGTGGTGATCATTGCTGTCGATGCCACCCGACTGCAAGACCTTCAACTCACACCGTACGCACGTGCGTTGCCCGGCATGTCACCGCAACTGATGACCGGTGGAGAAGTCCACGCACAGGCGGTGGAAGCATGGCTGGGTCATCGGGAAATCGTTTCCATCAACCCACAACTTCTCATTTGCATTGCCGCCGGGCTCGGCTTTGCGATGGCCGTTGCAGCCTTGCGTTACCAACCCACTACCAGTGCCGGCCTGGCCCTGCTTTGCGCCCTGGGCAGTCTTCTCGCAAGTGGCTACCTGTTCGTTGCGGATTTCTGGATGCATCCCACGCCGCTGCTCGCAGCCATTGCGGGCGCATGGAGTACCGGTTTGGCCTCTCGCGCAGCACGGGACACCCGGGCGCGAAACAGCATGCGCAAGATGTTTGCGCGCTACGTGTCGGATGAGGTTGCCGACCTTGCCGTGCGCGATGCCCTACCCGACGCGGCGGGTTCACCCATGGCCGTAACCGTCTTGTTTGTGGACATTCGCAACTTCACCGTGATGTCGGAAAAACTGGACAGCCATGAAGTGTTCGAACTGCTTAATGCCTGGCTTGCAAAGGCATGCCCCCCGATTTTGGCCAATCGGGGCAACGTCGACAAGTTCATCGGCGATGCCGTCATGGCAATTTTCGGCTCCCCTGTTCCACTGGCTGACCATGCCAAACGCGCAATCGAAGCGGCGCAGTCCATCGCGCTGGCCGCCGACGAATTTTCCCAATGGGCGGCGCACCGGTTTGCAGGCCGCGACCTGCCACCTTTTGCCATTGGCATCGGCCTTCACAGCGGTCTGGTAGCGGCCGGTAACCTGGGCACGGCCAGGCGTGTCGAATTCACGGCCATTGGCGACACCGTCAATGTCGCCTCGCGCCTGGAGTCCGCCAGCAAGGAGTTGGGTTGGCGCATCGTCGCCAGTGCCGATACCGTCCTGGCCGCCGGGCCGGGTTTGCAACTGGGCAGACAAAAAGCGATTGCCCTTAAAGGAAAGTCTGTTCCCTTGGCGGTGGTTGAAATACCATACCAACAAGCACCATTCAATTCGGAGTGATCAATGTCCCGCTATCTTGCCTATTTGTGCAGTTTTCTTGTTGCCTTTGCCGCATTTGCCGCACGGGCCACCACGGATGTCGGAATTTTTGATCACCTGAAGGGTGAGGTTTCCGTTACCAGCAAGGGCGGCAACACCCTGCGCGCAACGCCCTTCATGAAGCTGCGTGATGGTGACCGCGTGGCAGTGGCTGCAGGCAGCCAGGTTCAGATCGTCTTCTTTGAAGCCCGGCGTCGCGAACTGTGGGTCGGCGCCAGCAGCTTCAAGGCACTATTGGCTGGCAGCGAGGCCGTGTCTGGGCAGCCTACGAAGGTAAGCGAAGTCAAAGGGGTGCCACGCCGGGAGAGCCTGAGTTACGCTGCCAACCTTCAACGCATGGGCGGGCTGACCCTGCGCGATATCCGCCCCGGTGTCGATAACGCCACAATCACCAAAGCCCATGACGAATACCTGCTGTGGTCTGCCGCCGCCGCGCCCGACGATATTCTTCCCGAGTTATCCATGCTCGGGCTGCTGCGAGAGCGCCCGGACCCGGCGCTGCGTGCCCCGTATCTGGAAGCCTTGAAGAAAAAGCAACCCGACCGGGAAGATGTTCGCCAATTGCTCGAGCAATACCAGTCGAGGGGCGCGAAACCCTGAGCAGGCAATGGCTCTATGAGAGCCGCACCCCTCAATAACTCCTGAATTGATAGCTGCTTACGCCCGCTTTACGCGGGCGGTGGCCTGATCTGACCCAAGAAGTTCGGCTGGCGGTGCACAGCCACCTTCGCCCACCACCACAAAGGGTGCCCAGAACAGCGGATGTGCGTACTGCGTGTGAGTCTTGCTATGCATCAGCTCCAGCATCTCCTTTCGTTGGGCCTGGGCCTTACCCTGTTTGGGGTTGACCTCGTATTCCTTGCGCATATGGGTGGTCAGTGCCACCGTGGCTACAGACGACACTGGCCAGTGCGATACCAACAGACTTCTAGCACCTGCATAGAAAAACGCCTTGGCCATACCAGAGAGGCCCTCGGCTCCTGACTTCACTTCGGTAGACCGGCCACTCCACTGAATGGCTCGCGCTGCTTTCGGCCGGTGCCATCTTTGCCTTACCGCATTCAGCTGTGGAGCGACGGCTTTTCCCACACGCCCAAAATCCATTCCGACAAGGCCAGCCTGATCGGACTACCCAGCTACTACTTCGCCTACGCTGCTACCTGCACCGTGGTAACCAGCGACAGCCACCGAGACCAAGTCTGCTGGCGCAGACGAAGACCAACTCTATGTCGGCGGCAAGAGGTCCGATCGCCGGACAAACCGGGTACTTTGCAAAGGCAAACGGGTCTGCTCTGACGGCGCATCCCGGGATTTGACCAAAGGCCAACCCTGTGCGACCCGACGCTGCTGGCTGGCTGCAAGGTCGTCAAGAATGCTATCCATGTCGTTATCCAAACTGGCGGCGTGCTGAGAGCGCACGGCGTGGATTTCGTCAACAATTTCATCAGTCAACCGAGCCATCGTCTTCTCCTAACAATTCTTGAGGTGAACAAATGAACGGCATCAAGGTGCCGCGTTGCGCCAGGTAGCGCGCAATGCGTTCCTGAAGCATCGGGTTGGCGATGTGTTTGAAGTTCCATGTCAGTATGAAGTCAACTTCATGCACGGCGGCAATGGCAATATGCAACGCGTCTTCAAACACATTCGGTGGCACGCAACTCTCGGTCACCAAACCAGTTGCAATGCTTCGCACCTGTGGATTGATGTCGAGCAAGGGCATGCCCTGCAGTGCGGACAAGCGCTTCTGGGCCGCGTCTGGATCACCCGCAGCACACTCCCGAACCACCAGTTCCGAGATCAGCAGTTCAAAGCTACCGCGCGTCCTCTCCCACCAGTCTTGAGTGATCTGCTGGTGGGCAGCACCAATGATGGTGCGTGCAGGACGTGCAGTCAGGTAACTGATGACGGAAGTCTCTATATAAACCTTGCGTTTCATGTCGATTCATTTCAATTCTGCAACAACGGCCAATAGTAAAAAATGGGGCTGGACTCAATTTAACTGATACGCCAGAAATTGCTATGTATTTCCTAGCTACTTACGCCCGTTTTACGAGGGCGGTGGCCTGATCTGACCCAAGAATTTCTGCTGCCGGTGCTCAGCCACCTTCGCCCACCACCACAAACGGTGCCCAAAATAGTGGGTGCGCGTACTCCGGATGGCTTTTAGTATTCATCAGCTCCAGCATCGCCTTGCGCTGCGCCTGGGCCTTTCCTTGTTTGGGGTTGGCCTCGTATTCCTTGAGCATATTGGTGGTTAGCGCCACCGTGGCTACAGACGCCACTGGCCAGTGCGATACCAACAGACTTCTGGCACCTGCATAGAAAAACGCCTTTGCCATGCCGGACAGGCCCTCGGCGCCTGGCGTGCCGTCTGATGCAGCCGTGTTGCAGGCCGACAGGATGACCCAGTCGGCATTGAGCTTGAGCTTGGCAATTTCTCCGGACGACAGGTATCCATCGTCCTCCACGGTTCCCTGTTTGGGCGGGGTCAGAATAAGACCGGGTTCGCCCACACCCTTGAGTTGCCCAGCCATCACGCCGTGGGTTGCAAACGCCAAAGTGCGGTACTTGGACAGGTCGGTTTGTTTGACCTTGGTTTCGGTTGCATCACCCCTAAGCCAGATGGTCTTTTCATTTGCTTTCAGCGTTTTGGCCATCGCCTGCAGTTCCGTTGCTGTTTCCGGCAAACTGACCGCGTTGCGAATGGTCTCGACGTCAGCAATTTCTGCTGCCGATCCGATCAGGCCAGCCTTGTCGGTGACCAGAGCGAGCAGGCTGCGGTAGGCGGTTGCAATGTCAATCTTTGCGAGCCCGGTACCATTGCCGCGAACTGACCCACCTTGATTGCCAATGGAAGGGTCCCCGAACCCGGCAAAGGGCTCATTGGCCGTGCCGCCCTTGGCAAACAGGCGAAACGCCTGAATCGAACTCACCGATGGCAGCACCGACATGGCGTGGTGCTTTACCAGCCAGTCCACGCTGGCGTAATCGCTATCGTTGACTATTGCGGGTGGTGCGCTGGCCACCAGCATGCCAAACGGCAGACTTTGCAGGGGTCCGGCTGGCACCACCATGATGTGGCTCACCCCGTTTAGTTGGGCTTGGACCGGCGCAATCAGGCCCTTGTACAAATCATGCAAAACATCGACGCTTACCTTTTGCAGCTTGCCATTGCCACCAAGCTCCATCTGTGAGCGCACGGTGGCGACCTGGCTTGCAACTTCCTTAGCCTGCACAGGCAGCTTGATAAAGCTGGCTCCGTCCGTCTTGACAACCCACGCAAAACTGTCGGTATCAATGGCATAGGCCAGCAGGGCTTCGCCGGGCTTGAGCAGGCCACGCACCTGTGCAACCGATAGCGGTTCGGGGCGGGTGAGCTCCTGATACTGTGGGAAACGCCGACCCAGTTCCGCATCAACAGCACCCATCTCCTTGCCTGCAGCAACAACTTCGTCGCGCAAACTTTGCTCAATGGCAGCACTTCGCTCTTGAGGCGGCTTGCTGGCTGCCTTGACCAGTTGGACCTCTTGTTTCGTTACTTGGTCGGCCGCGTCCTGCTTGCGCTTTATCAAGGACGCGAGTTCGTCATCGCCCTTGGCAAAGCGCGCTGCCATTTTGGCGATGGCTGAAGCGGTGCCGGAAGCTTGCGCCAACTGCACAATTTGAAATGCCTCATCGGCGATCTGGGCCTCCGGCTCTTTGTCTGCATTGCGCGCGAGCAGAGACAGATGCCGACCGAAACCACCCTGATTCTTGGATGCTTCTTGCGCCGCTGCATCACTAGTGCCACCAGCCATGATGCGTTGTCGATAGATCGCGCTCGCTCTGCGAGCTATGGCGAGTGCCTGCGCGTACTGCCCTTGGGTGTTGTAGAGCCCCCCCAGGTTATTCAGGCTGGCGGCCACATCAGGATTATCTGGGCCAAGGGACTTTTCACGAATCGCCAAGGATCGCTTGTAAAGCGGCTCGGCCTGGGTGTACTCGCCTTGGTCTTTGTAAAGCCCTGCCAGGTTATTCAGGCTGCCGGCCACATCAGGATGATCTGGGCCAAGGGACTTTTCACGAATCGCCAAGGA
>CAIQBN010000625.1 GCA_903870065.1 uncultured beta proteobacterium
GAGACTCCATTGCCTGAAGTTCTTTTTTTTCCTAGTGGTGTCTTGCCAGCCCGCCTTCGCAACGCCGCTGGAAGATAGGTTGATGGACTATCTCGTGGCCATAGAAGGAATCAGGATGATCAAGTTGGACGCGGACTGTTCATACGCAGCGAGGCGCGTCAGGCATCCAGAGCCACCCTACAGGGAACTCCTCGAACGGCTTCCGAATCAGTCCCGGCGCGAGCTTGAGACCTTTATGCGGACCCCTGACTGGACCGAAAAGCTACGGGCCCTAAACCAGAGCTCCAAGCAAGCGGCCAAGGCACTTGCGGAAGCCAACGACACAAAGACTGCTTGTGGAATGTGGGTAGGCTTTGCAATAACTGCACTAAACTCTGCGCGCCGCAACTTCGACCAAGCAAAATAAAGAGCACACATGCAAGGGGTCAAGTCTTGACATCACGTATTTTGCCCAACCCGACATTCAACCCGGTCTCCGCAAAAGCGCGGAGCCGGTTAAGCCCGTATTTACGAAGTATTCCCGCTGCTGTGTCCGAAGTGCGGTGGACAGATGCGCCTGATCGCGTTCATTACCGAGGGCGTGCAAATCCGCAAGATCCTTGATCACATCGGGGTGGACCCCGAGCCCCCGCACATATCCCCGGCGCGCGGGCCACCGTTGTGGGATGACTGTAGTGATGCGCAGATGGATGACGAGGTGCAAATCGAGCCGGCAGATTGGGACCTGGCACCGCAGGCTGCACCCGACTTTGAGGTCGATCAGCGCATCAATTGGTGAATGGTTGAGGCGGCGATTTTGACTTGCCGCTGGGTAGCCTGCGCGGTCCACCGCAAATGACCCTGTCGTCAGGCGAGTTTTGGTGATGGCTCGCCCAGGAATCACGCTGTAGCGAAAATCCTGAGGGTCTTTACGTGGTTCAATACCACCTCTGCCGGGCGATACTTGGCCTCATGTGCTTGGAAGCCTTATCTGTTAGAGCGGACAGTTGGTACGCATGACCGGTCTGGAAGTCTTTCGTGCATTGACAGACCGTCAAAGTCCGCTGGTCGTCAGCTTCCTGTCCGGGCATGGCACCATTCCCGACGTGGTCAGCGCCATGCAGGATGGCGCCGTGAGCTGGTTGCAGAAGTCCGGATCTGATGAGGTGCTCATGAGCACCGTGCAAGCGGCCAAGGATAAGGCCATGGGAATCGCCGCCGGGAGAAAGGCGACTCAGGCATTCCTGGTCCGATGGTCGAAACTGACGGATCGCGAGAAGGAAGTTGCTCCACTGGTCGCGCAAGGAAAGTCCGCCAAATTGATGGCCCAGCTTCTGACCAAAAAAGACCCGACCCACCCCATTGTCGATCGCACTATCGAAGGCTACCGAGCGAGGATTTTCGCAAAAATGGAAGTCGCCAACGCCAACGAACTGCAAAAATTGATGGACGAAAACATGCCTGACTAGGCCTCCAGAAGCACAGACCGGTGCACCTAGCGGTGAACCAGTCCCGCACCATTCAGCGCCATTTTCCGCTAGACGTAGACCTGCATGTCGCCCCGGTACACGTGCTCCAGATGGATAAGCCTTTCAACCGCGCGAGCCGCACCAGCCGCAGTATCGCGCCCTGGGCCAGGCTTCGAACCCCGTGCAAACCGTAGATTTCTTGCCCGCCTGGCAGGTTCACCATCAAAAAGTGCCGTCCAGCAGAGTGATGGCCGGTTGGATGCATATGTCGGGCGCAAGGCCGTCTCCAACATGCGCCGCGTGTTGCACGAGGAGCAACAGCCCCGGCCTTTGCAGGAATAGGTGACGAAATAGTCGTGCCCGCAGTTGGCGGTCGATTGCCCACCTGCGTTCGGATGCGACTGCGGATGGGCTTGGCGTGCGGCGGTGGCAAGGGGCAGTGCCAGCAGGGGCCGGGTGTCTGATGGTGCAGGGTGTATGTCCAGCTTTGTGTTTTGCAGCTGCCCGACGGGTAGATCATATACTCCTGAATTGATAGCTGTTTGTGTATATTCCACGAGGGCTGTAGGTCGATTTGACTAAGGAACTCAGTGTCTGGCCAGGCTACCGTTCAAATGCCGGGTTGAGCCAACTGAAGAATGCGATGCAACGGTAACTGTGGATTCGCCTTAACCCTTGATTTGGCGCAAACAACGGCTGTGCCGAAGTCATCTAATAGCTATGAGCACCGCCAACCTTGATGAAGCGAATGCAGCAGGGCGCACAGCGCCAGCTGACTGGATGTGAAATGAAGCCCTTTAATACCGCTGTTCCATGCGCACTGCTACTTGCTGTTTGCGCACCGGGTCCAACTCTTGCCAATGACGCGAGCGTTGCGGGGTGTCGCGCCCCGGGGGATCCGACCTCCTTGTTGGCCTACGCCTGCATCAGCCAGGCGGTGGCTGCACCGAAGCTGACCGTCGCCCTGACGGGAGTCGGCTCTGGCAGCGTATCAAGTGTGCCCAGTGGTGTGGACTGTGGCACTAGCTGCATTGCCAGCTTTGGTATGGGTACAACAATCACCCTCACCGCGTCAACGCAAAACGGCTCCCGATTTGTTGGTTGGAGTGGCGCTTGCACCGGCTCCGCCACCAGTTGCAGCCTCAGCTTGCAGGCTGATGACCTGCGGGTCGGTGCCAATTTTGTACTGGCGACCGCAGGAACTGCCCCGATTGGGCAGGAAATACTGGCCGCGGCACTCCCCGATCCATGGCCGCCCTTGGCCGTGGTGCCGCACGTCTGGAACCGGCCGGACCCCTTGGGCCTTAACAGCAATATGCTCGAATATGCAGCTGCAAAGGTGTCTGGCGACCAATTGCGTCTGAGCAACGTGGTGCTCAATGGCGTACCGTACAACGTCGACTTTGGTTTGTCCCTGCAGCCGGGCGTGGCCTACCGCATGGTGGCAAACGGGCCTGGGACCGCAACGCCACTGGCAGGCGCCCAGATGGCGGGCGTCAGCTTTGCCCAGACCGAGGCCTACCTGTACGGGCCTCCCCTGAGTTTGGCCCTGTCGTCGGTGCTCATTGGCGCCGACGCGTACGCGCTTGACTTCACATTCACCAGCGACGCCAGCTTTCAACTTGGCAAGTTTGAAAAGCTTGTTGCAAACGCTGCAGTCCATGGACCGTTCGCCAGGGTCGCCAGCGATCCCCTGGACGGCTACATAGACAAAATGGTCACGATGGACAGCAGTTTGCCAACGATTGAAGAATTTAGTGGCAGTGCCGCGGCCTGTATCGAGGATGGGCTGAAGCTCAGCGCATTGGCCTTTCCCGAAGCGTCCCTCGCTTGGCGGGCCATGAAGGGACTTGCCAGCAACGCCGGAATGATTTTCGAAATCCGTGAGTCGCTGGTCAGCGGGGATGGCAACCCGGCCCTGCTGCTGTCCAAATACCTGATTCAGGCGATGGCGGACGCCGGCGCAAACAGTGGGGGCGAGTTCATGGGTGCGGTTGGCAATATCGTCAATGTGTCGGACGGAGTGGACGCAGCAACAGCCTCCTGCGGCGCGGGCTATAGCAACGCCATTGCCGGTACCGTGTACGAATACATCAAGGACCAATACTTCGGCAAGTGCCTGGAGTCGCTGGGAACCGGTTTCGCGGCATACGGCATGAACAACATGAACAGCGAGCATTTCGATCGCCTCTTTGAAGCGTCGTTTGCCAACAACCAAAGCTATGCCTCAGCGGACGTGTTCTTCAACCAGTTTGGCAATTCGGTGCAGGTTTGGCACTTGCTCAAGCGCTTGCAAAATCAGGGTTCCATCACGCAACCCAGCGCCAAGAGCAAGCTCTTTCAATTGCTCTCCAATCGGGCGCAGGCGCCGAGTCGGCGGGCCAAGTACAGCCACCTGCGGGGCTTGTATGAGCCTTACGCTGCTGCCATCCTGACAAAATTTCCTGACCTGAGCGAGCAAGAACGGTTCGAGCAATTCATCAAACGCTATCAACAGGTCAAGAATGCGCTGGCTCCGCGCCCCAGCGCCTGGACGGATGAGTCTTACAACCGCAATGTGGACTCGCTGCTCTATGCGAGCTACGCGCAGCCGCCCGCTGGAGTGAGCGCAGTACAGCACTACAAGAATCAGCTCGCTGCACAGTTACAGAGCGCGCACACCTTCCCCTATGCCGAGCGACCGCTGGCGTGTTCGCCCACCGTGGTGGATCCGAATGCAGGCAAGGTGTTTGACAGGCTCAAATATGGCTCCATCACCTTCAATGCGCGGGGCACCAACCCCAACAATTACACCGGCAGCTTCAGCCTTGGCAATGAGAAGATTACCAACCCGGCCATTGGCACGGCTGTGGGCAACACGTTCAATGGCAGCTTTAGCTACAACGCCTGTGTTACCACAGCTTGCACCATCAGCGGCAACATCTCTGTGGATCTCTCTGCCGACGCCTCCTTGGTCACGGCGTACGCTTTGAAGTCGACCGAACTCGGAACCGCCTTTGGCACCGTGACAGCAACCTTGAGCGGCAATACCGTGCCCGTGACCTCCGTCAGTCGATTTGTGCAGGGCGATCCTACGTCGCAGGTCACGCGGTTGACCGCAACCGTGTACGGGCTCGATGCCTGTAAAGCCTATAAAACACTCAGCGTGAGCAACATCACGAACCCCAGTTGTACGTCGAGTTCGCAACTGCTCATTCAGCTGAGTGAAAGTCCCTGGATGTGAACACCATGTGGCGGATATTGTTCTTGCTTGCATGGGTCATAACAGCCCACCACGGCAATGCTGCAACGCCTGCAGTGGCCACGGGCAGTTCGCATACGCTGGCCCTGCAGCGCGACGGGCGTGTGCTGGCCTGGGGCGATGACGGCCTGGGCGAGCTCGGTAGCGGTCGCCCGCTACGCTCCGACGTGCCGTTGGCACCCGTCGGACTGGCTGGCGCAAGCCAATTGGTCGGCGGAAGCGACTTTGCGGCTGCGCTGGCCGCTGATGGCGCGGTCTATAGCTGGGGTGGCAATAGCAGCGGTCAACTGGGTGACGGGTCACGATCCGGGCGTGCCCTGGTGCGCCGCATCGACGGCCTTGCAGGCGTCAGCGCATTGGCCGCCGGTAACGAACACATGGTGGCATTGAGCTCCGATGGAAGCATCTGGGCCTGGGGCGCGGGAGGGATGGTGGGCGACGGGTCCACGACGACACGCACGCGACCGGTCCGCCTTGTGACTGGCGTCGTCATGACAGCAATCTCCAGCAGCCATAGGCACACACTCGCGCTGGCCACCGATGGCTCGGTCTATGCTTGGGGCGACAACGACTATGGACAACTGGGCGACGGCAGCAGCACCGCGCGCGCCAAACTAATTCGCGTGGCGGGGTTGCCAACCACGGTGGTGGCTGTGTCGGCGGGTGCCTACCACTCGCTGGCGCTCGCTGCCGACGGCACGGTCTACGGCTGGGGAGACGGGTCGGTCGGGCAGTTGGGCTCCAGCAGCGGGAGCTTTGCACCGCGCAAGTTGACCGGGCTGCCTGCTGTGCGTGCCATTGCCGGTGGTGGCGGACATTCGCTGGCGCTAGGAGTGGACGGCAGAATTTGGGTCTGGGGCGCCAATGACAGTGGCCAGCTGGGTGACGGAACAACCACCAGTCGCACCACGCCGACTGTGGTTGCATTTGCAGCCGCAGCGCCCGTGGCTTTGGCAGCCGGATACACACATTCGCTGTTGCTGGACGCAGATGGCGTTGTCTGGGCTACTGGCAACAACTATTCCGCGCAGGTGGGCGTAGAAAACAAGGTGCAAATTTCGCGCTTCACTTCGGTCGGAGGTCTTGGCAAGGTCAGCACCATCGCCGCCGGGCGTGACTTGTCCTTGGCCGTTGAAATCGGTGGCGCCGCGCGACTGTGGGGCAACAACGCCTCGGGCGAGTTGGGCGATGCCCAGGCCACGATGCGCAGCACGGCGGGCATGGTCACAGGCCTCGACCAGGTAAAGGCTATTGCCGCCGGTGCTGCCCACTCGCTGGCGGTGCGCGAAGATGGAAGCCTTTGGGGTTGGGGTGGAAACATCATCGGCGAACTGGGTGATGAAGGGGCCTCGCGTGCGGTGCCCGCGGCGATAGCGGGAGTGGGTCAAGTCGTCGCAGTGGCCGCGCGCAGCTTTGTCTCGATGGCGGTGCTGGCGGACGGCAGCGTGTTGGCGTTTGGCGACAACGAGGACGGGCAGCTGGGCGACGGCACGACCAGCTTCATGCGCGCCCAACCCAAGCCGGTTATTGGGCTCAGTGGCGTGTCCGCTGTCGCGCTCGGCGGTCGTCACGCGCTTGCGTTGAAGCGCGACGGTACCGTGTGGGCTTGGGGTAACAACCGCGTGGGGCAGCTGGGTGATGCCACCACTACTTCGCGCCTGAAACCGGTGCAGGTTAAGGGACTTGCAGGTATTGTTTCCATTGCGGCCGGCATCTACCACTCGCTGGCGGTGGACACTCGCGGTAGCCTCTGGCAGTGGGGCGATGGCGAAACAGTGGTGACAACGCCCACCCAGGTGGCGGGCATCAGTTCGGTGATCGACGCGGCGGCGGGTTACGGCTTCTCGCTGGCGCGCACCAGCGACGGCCGTGTCTGGACCTGGGGCACAAATTTCCTCGGTCAGCTGGGGGACCCATCGGTGTTAGGCCCGCGACTGACACCGGCACTACTGCCTGATATGCAAAATGCGGCCGGGCTTGCTGCGGGTTACGACCACGCCCTTTCGCTCAAGTCCGACGGCACGGTCTGGGGCTGGGGCTGGAACGACATGGGCCAACTGGGCAATGGTCTGGTAGGCGTGCAGCGCGATACAACGCTTGCATTGGCCGATGGTGCGCTTGGGTTCGTTGACCTTGACCCGGATGTAGTGGACTCGGTTCCTGTGCCCAAGCGACCTCCATTTTTGACCGTCGCCCAGAAACGTGGTGATTTGTCGACCACATCGCTGAGCCTGACGATTCGGGGAGTCACACCACTTGTCAGCGCGGGTGCAATGGTCAGTGCCATCGGGAATCACAGTGCCCGGGCAGCACGTGCGGGGTACAGTGTTTACGTCGTGGCATGCACAGGTGAATGCGCCAGTCCTGTCGCCTGGTGGGCCCTGCCGGCCAACAAAAGCTGGGCTCCGCTGGGCTGGCCCTTATCCAGCTACCTCGATGGCGTCGCGCTCGGCAGCGCGTCCGACACCATCCTCGTTGAGATCATGGACGCCGCAGATTTGTCAACTCTGATCGGTACCCGTTTCTACTTAGGCTATGGGCGCGATGCTGACGAGATGCTGGCTGCCGGACGACATCGCCTGATTTACGAGGTCTCGGGCGGTCGCAACTGACCGATTTGGCATCCGTCAAGCCGGCGCATGGTCCTCAGAAAACTCCTTGAATTCCTTCAGTGCGACCGTCAATACGGCGGACGTCTGACGTAGGCGTTCATCCCAGCGCGCCGTGGAGGTGCCTAATTTTTTGGCAGAAAAATGGCCATTGGGAACGGTTGACTTGGTTTTTTCTGGGGTTATGTTGCACTCTCCTTTATAGGCGTACCTTGAATGGTGCGCGAAAGACAATGGATTCGGTTCAATGCATCAAGCATGCCGGATCGTTTAAATGGATTGTTGAACTTTGGCCTAGTGGGCGCACCCCAAAGGCAAGGGGCGCGGCGCGCGCCGTGGCCGGATAACAACTCACCTCAATGTGGTCTGTACGGCAGCCATCGTACGCACCTAGGGCTGGTTGGTTCGCAATTCCGTGGGTAATGCTTCTATTGCTGTACGTGCTTGTTCCAGGCTGTCAAACACACCATAAAACAGGTTGTATCGGGTGCCTTGAATCGTATGGGTCACAGTGAGTGCCACAGGCTTGCCCGCCAGTGCGGTGGCGTGCTGGGTCAGAAAGGCCTTCACAGCTTCCTCGCTGGACAGTCCTGCCAACTGTACCGTCAGGGATGCAGCCTCTTGTTGCAGCAGCCAGTGGCTGTCCGCCAAGGCTGGCGTGGGCAACACGCTGTCGGTGGCAACACGCTGTCGGTGGCGACCGGCGCTAAGGCGCGCAACGCACGCACCGAAGACTGAACCACACCCACACGGCGCTCGAGCGCCTTCAACGTATCGGATAGCGCGGTGATCTTGCTGTCTTGCGCCGCCGCAGTGGTCTGCACGGCCGGCAACATCGCTACTTGCGCGTCCAGTGCCTGAAGGTGTTGCTGCGCACGGGCCAGACTGGCATCAGTGCTCGCCGGCGCAAAGGCCGGAACCCACTTCACCATGGCAAAGCCGCCTACAACGACCAACAGCAGGGTTGCCAATGCAATATGCGTGCGCTGGAACGTATGGTGGGTTTTGACCACATGGGTTTGCAGGTTTTGTGCCACCGCGTGGATTGCACCATCGAGTCTTTGGGACTCGGCTCGCAGTGACGCGACGGTCTGGTGCAGTAGCGCCAATTCGGCAGATTGTCCGCGCTGCAGCGCGTCGAGGCCAGCCAGTTGCGCCAGTGCAATGGTGTGTTGGCGCTGGGCTTCTTCGCGCACGGCCTCAATGCGAGTGCGATTTCCAGGCGTCGCGGTGTCCAGAAGTTCGTACGCCACATCAAATTGATCCAGTCGCGCGGTTTGTTCGCGCACGATGCTGGACTGCGTGGCCAGCATGACGTCGACCGCGCACACGCCTTGGTGCAGGCGCTGCACATCGGCGTCAAGGCGGCTGCCCAGCGCTTGCAGCTGAGTTTGTCCTTGCGCATGCATGCAGGCCAGTTCGGATTGAACACTGGCCTTGAGCCCATCCATCGCGTTTTCAGACCGGACAGTTTGCGACTCCAGCGCTGTGCCTTGCTCCGATAGAGCCGCCTGCAGGCGCACCAACTCGCTCGATGCTTCTCCGCCTGCTTGCTTGAGGGCGGCGAGTTCCGCGTCGATTGCCGACTTGTTTTCGGCAAACTGGGCTGTCAGAGCGTCATAGTGCTTTTGACCTTGGGTGAGGTGTCACCTTTGGCTTCTGATGATGCCCTCCAGTTGGGCACGGGTGGCAGCCAGCTCATTAACGACGGCGCTGCGTTCCTCGCTGGCACGCCGTTCGATATCGAGTTTCCCAAGCTGAGTACTGACCGAGATACCCGCCAACAAGGTGATTGCCGCAGCAACAAATGGCAGGTGCACGCTCCATGTCATTACACGCACTCCTCTTTGCTGGTGTATGTTTTCAAGTGTAGTCCCGAATGGTCCCGCAGAACGATGGCATCACAGCCATCTCCCTCGGGCGTTGGGTCCTGCACATTGCACTTATGCGCCCGGCATACCCGGCGCACCGCCAATCCCTCTTGTGAACAGCGTATTTTCATGGTGAACCTGCCACACGGGCGGGAAATCCAGGGTTCGCTCGGGGTTCGAGGCCTGTTGCTGAGGGCTATACTGCGGCTCGTGCGGTTGCATGGCTTATCCGTCATACTCCTAAGGAGTTCAATTGACAAAACGGGGCGCAATCTTTATGAACTGCACTGACGGTCTAATCGATCTTTTCCGCAAGGCACGTTTCATTGCGGCTCTTGGCTTTTTCGGCATACTGATATCGGCAAATGCTCAAGATATCAAGGTCGGCTATTTCGAATTGCAACCGCGTTCGATTCTTGGCAAAGCAGGCAATGCTGAAGGCTCAGCTATAGAGCGATTCATAGACATCGCCAAGAACATGGGTATGAACCCAGTCTTTGTTTATTATCCGTTTGCCCGCATGATGTTCGAGTTGGAGCACCAGAATATTGACGTTGCGCTCATCATGGGTAAAAGCCCCGAGCGCGAAGCTAAATTTTACTATCCGACACTGCCTTTTTATACGGTGCATGCGGGGCTTATCGTACGCGCGGGTTCGCCTTTGACGACAATCAAGTCTAGTGAAGACATCAAGCCTTTCAATGTTGGTGCGATGTTGGGTGCAGCTTTGACGCCGACCATGAGGGATGATGGGATACGCAAGGAGTTTTTATCCGGCGAGAATTTTTATATTCGAAACATCGAGAAACTTCTGTTGAATCGAATTGACGCGGTATACGCCTCAGACCAGGATGAAGCGCGTATGCACCTAAAAGCTTTAGGCAAGGAGAAGGAAGCGCGGGTCATCGCGCTGCCTGATCCCCCCACCAAATTATTCAATGTTTTCAACAAGGAGAAGGGCGTTTTGTGGGGTGAAAAATATCTGCAGGCATTGGAGGCCGTGACTAAGGAGAAAGGTGATTACGGCGGTAAAGCCCCCTGAAGAGATAGCCCGATGATGCAGTCTGCCCCGCACAGATTCAACTGAGAGCCCCTGGCTCTAATCGGGACTTGGACGGCGAAGGTTGGTTACCGTCATTTGGGGCTCGGAGTTATGCCATTCGCTGTCAAAAAACCTATGACCTTTTCCGCTGCCCAGGAGTCGGAAGGCCAAGAAAACTGGCATTCCCGTTTGGCCGACCGCTCCCGAGGTTTTGGCACTGGCGGTGAGCGACCGCTTCCGCCGAAATTGAAGGTCAGCTTTCGACTTTCCACTTGGTTTCATGCGGTTCCGGTGAACGTCGGAAATGGGTCTTTATGCATAGCACCCAGTTGAGCGATGGTTACTACTTGTAGGCCATCTGCCCCCGGACAAGTAATACGTCAGCCTTGAGCGTTTGCGGCGTTCAAAGTGCAGAAACGCACAGTCAGGAGCATGTCACCAAAAAAGATAGCACCTAACGCACAAGGGACGAGGGCTAGAGCCCTATTTGGCTTAAATTTACTGAAACGCCACTTCCGCAAAGCTGCGCAGCTTGCGGCTGTGCAGCTGATCCACCCCCTCCTCGCGCAGCAACTCGATGGCACGCATGCCGATGCGCAGGTGCTGGTCGACGCGTTCGCGGTAGAAATGATTCGCCATACCAGGAAGCTTGATCTCGCCATGCAGCGGCTTGTCGCTGACACACAGAAGCGTGCCATAAGGCACCCGAAAACGAAAGCCGTTGGCGGCGATGGTGGCGCTCTCCATGTCCAGCGCCACCGCGCGGCTCTGGCTGAAGCGGCGCTGCGGGCCGTTGTCGGGCAACAGCTCCCAGTTGCGGTTATCGGTGCAACGGGCATGTGCATTTTCATGTGTGCGCAGTCGATGGGGTGTTTGAGGAAGTGCCGGGCATCATTTTTCACCCGGCCAGTGCTATCGACGAGGCCGCTGTGGCCCAGGTACAGACCGATTTGCGCCGACGCATCCTGCGCGCCTTCGTCGGCCGGGGTCTGATCGGACAAGCGTGGCGCCAAGGCTGCCGAACTGCACCTCACGCCGCTGGTGCTAATAGAGCGCATTGCGGCGTTGGTGCCACCGCCGCGCACGCACCGGCATCGCTACTTTGGTGTGCTGGCACCGAACTCTCCGCTCAGGGCAGCGGTGACGGCGCTGGCTGCACCGGCACAACCGGCCAAGCAAGTCGTGGTGCAGACCGAGCCAGCCACCACGGGCGAGGGCGCGCCCGGGGTGACACCGCTGGGCCATGCGATCCCACCCGCGCCCGCGCCTGCGACACCCAAACGTTCCCCGGCGCAC
>CAIQBN010000626.1 GCA_903870065.1 uncultured beta proteobacterium
CCCCAAACTGACGCTTTGAACGACTTCAGACGCTCCGCCCAAGTCGCCTTGGTCAGGCGCGGGTAGTTGAACTTGCGAGCGCGATACCAAGTGACCCCCCCCAAGACCCCGGCCAGCGCAAGGCCCGGAATCACACCTGCCATGAACAAGGCGCCAACCGATGTATTGGTGGCCACGGAATACATAACCATCACAATGGACGGCGGTATCAGAATGCCCAGTGCACCCGAGGTTGTGATCACACCGGCCCCAAACCCCTTGGGAAAACCAGCCTTAGTCATCGCGGGCAACAAGATGGATCCAATGGCGACTACGGTTGCCGGAGAAGACCCGGACACCGCCGCAAACAGCGCACAGCCCAACACACCCGCCAAGCCCAGACCGCCATACCAGTGGCCCACCATACTGGAGGCAAAGTTAATCATCCGACGAGCCACACCACCGTGGGTCAAAAAGTTGCCCGCCAAAATGAAGAACGGAATCGCCATGATCTCGAACTTCTCAATGCCAGTGAACAATTTCAGCGCCACTGACTCCAATGGAACTTCCGTAAAGCCAAACAAAAATGTCAGAACCGTCAGGCCCAGGGAGATAGAGATCGGCATGCCGGTGAGCATAAGCACCAGCAGCAAAATAAAGATGATGGCCGCGTTCATTTGGAGCCGCCTTTTTGGTTGTGCAGTTCAGCCGGATGCAAGTTGTCACCCATTGCGTAGGGGTTCACGTCGACCGGGGTCTCTTCATCAAGTCCATCCACATGACCATGATCATGGTGGGGAAGTTCGCCCGTCTTCAAAAAGGCAACCATCACCTGAAGAAACCGGAAACACATCAGGGAAGTACCCAGAGGAATGGCGCTGTACACCATCCAGGTTGGCCACTCCAGATCCGGTGTTGTGGGCCCCTCAAAAATGCCCTCCATGGACATGCCCAGCAACTGATAGAAGAAGTGATGGGCGCCGTTTTCCCAGACAAAGCGTGTACCCAAGGTAGCCACGATGCCTGTGAAAACCGCGCCTGCGCACAGGCCAAACACAATGAATTTGGAACGCATGGCATCGCCCAGTCGATTGATCAACACATCAACCCCCACGTGAATGCCCGTGCGCACACCATAGGCTGCACCAAACTTGGCCATCCATACAAACATGATGATTGTGAGTTCTTGCGCCCACGTCAGGTTGATAGTCAAAAGCCAATCCTGCACGCCCGGTATGGCCAGACCCGCTGCGTAGCGGTGCAGCACCGCTACGAAGATGATCAGTGTTGCTGCACCCATAAGAAAAGTGACGAGCCACTCTTCCAGGTGATCCAAAAACTTCATGATATTTAGCTCCGCAATTCGTCTTTGGGTTTAGAGCTTTTCTGGGTCAAAGCCAGTTTCTTTGTAAATGGTCTGCAGGATTTCCTTGCCAACCCGGTCAGCCATCTTGGTATGCACCGATGCCATGGCCTTTTTGAATGCCATACGCTCTTCTTTGGTTGGCACGTAGACAGCAGTCTTGCCACTCTTCTTGACACCCTCTAGGGAAGAGTCATTTTCTTCTTGCGCGATCTTGTTGGCGTAGGTGGTGGCTTCCTTCATGGCTTGCTCAAGCTGTCCGCGGACATCGGCCGGCAGGCCATCCCAGAACTTTTTGTTAACAATCACTGCATAACCCAGATAACCGTGGTTGGTGAGCGTGAGGTGCTTTTGAACCTCGTGCATCTTCTGGGTATAGAAATTGGAGATCGGGTTTTCCGTGCCATCAACCACGCCGGTTTGCAGCGCCTGGTACACCTCTGAGAACGCCATGACTTGCGGAATTCCACCAACAGACCGAATCTGTTCTTCCAAGACCTTGGAAGACTGAATGCGGTACTTCTTTCCTTTCAGGTCGGCCGGAGTCTTGATTGGCGTATTGGCAGAAAAGGACTTGAATCCATTGTCCCAAAATGCCAGCCCTTTGATGCCCCGAGGCTCCAATTTGGCCATCAAGCTGGCACCGACAGCGCCTTGGGTAATTTTGTGCAGATCGGCAGTATCGTCAAAGATAAAGGGGAAGTCGAAAGCCTCGAACTCCTTGACGCCCAGCGGTCCAAACTTTGCCAATGATGGCGCCAACATCTGGACCGAGCCAATTTGCAGGGCTTCCATTTCTTCCTTGTCCTTGTAGAGAGCACTGTTCGCGTACACCTCCACCTTGACCTTGCCCTTGGTGAGTTCGGCTGCCTTTTTTGCAAAAAACTCGGACGCCTTGCCCTTGGGGGTGTCGGCCGCCACAACGTGGCTAAACTTGATAACGGTCTGGGCTCCTGCAGCCAGACCAACTGCCAGCAGTGCACTGGCCAAAACAATCTTGAGCTTGAAATTCATAATAGTCTCCAAAGTTGCTAGTTAGTAGAACGAACTGGCGAAGGTTATCGCGCAGTGCTGCACATCGCAACTGTGGCGTTCAACAGCTAGGGTTAACCCGACGCCATACGATCCACCTGCGTGGCTATGCTCGGTGCCATGCTCAACCACGTATCCCGCGAACTGCCTTTTGACTTCGCGTTGTTACAACAAACCACCCGCGGCCACCCTGGTCGCAGTCGCCGGGCGCTGGTGTGGCTGGTAGGGCTTCTGGCGCTCACTGTTGGCTCCATCGTTGTCCTGGTGCTGTATCTCGATACGTTTGAGGCAGAGGAAGAAGCTCTCAAAGGACGCTCGGACGCGCTGGTCATTGAGCAGGCGGCGCAATTCCATTTTCGTCGACTGGAAGACGACCTTATGGTTTTGGCAACACAGTCCGCGCTCGGCAATTCCAGCACAAGCGGGCCGCAGGTCAAGTCGCAGAGCCAAGAGTCTGACCTGCCACTGCAAGGCGGCTTATTGTGGCGCGAGCCTGGTGTTGTACTGTCTCACGGCTGGATGGCGGCGAACAACCACCAGGCAAGCCCATTCATACCTGCACGCTGGGTCACGGATCGCGCGGCACACCCGCGCAACGTAGAACAGCTCGACAGTATGCGTGACATATCGCGGGGTCTGCGTCGGGTTGACTATGCGGGTCCGTTGTGGCAATCCGATGGGACCCGGATTCCAGTTGTCTGGCTGGCCGTCCCCTATTTTGAGCGTGGTCAGTTTCAGGGCAGCTATGTAGCAGCTATCTCGATGAACGCGGCCTCGCAGGCATTGATCCCTGCCTGGTTTGAAAGACAGCAGAGGGTGCGCCTGCAACTCGATGACGATCAAATTCCACGGCCTGAGTCTGCATGGCCACACTCCCATACTGCTTCGCTCAACCTGCCCGGCACTGATCTGTTTTTGGAGGTCGCACCTCGGACCACCAAGCCTGCCACGGTGCCGCGCATCTTTTTTCTGCTGGCGATCTTGTTCCTGGTCGGCATGGTGGTGAGCCTATTTGTTTTACGTCGCGATTTTGTCAAGCGCCAGAAAATGCAGGTTTTACTGCAGGCCGAAGTAGCGTTGCGATATGCCATGGAAAACTCCGTCACCATGGGGCTACGCGCATGGGATTTGCACGGAACCATATTGCACGTCAACGAGGCGTTTTGTCGCATGGTAGGGCGAAGTGCCAATGAACTGGTCGGCAAATCTGCACCGTTGCCGTATTGGCCCTCTGACCAGACCAACGAACTGGGTCTGGTGCACCGGGACATCATCACCCAGGGCACGACCGGCGATGGGGTCGAGGTCCAGTTTCAACATCGGGACGGTCATTTGCTGGATGTGCTAATTCATGAAGCGCCGTTGAATACAGCAGACGGCGAACAAATCGGCTGGATGAGCTCGGTATTGGACATCAGCGAGCGCAAGCGTTCGCAGCGCATGGCAGCCGCTCAGCAAGACAAGTTGGAGGCCTCAGGTCGACTGGTGGCTGTTGGTGAAGTGGCCTCTACGCTGGCCCATGAGCTCAATCAACCGTTGGGTGCACTGAGCAGTTTTTCCAATGGGTTGCTTAACCGGTTGCGGGGTGGCAGCATCACATTGGAGGAAATGGAACCTGTCGTAGCACGCATGGCAGGGCTGGCGGAACGTGCCGGCGGCATTATCCAGCGTGTGAATGCGTTTGCACGGCGTCGCGAACTCTCCAGAGATCGCCTCGATCTTCGGGCCATGCTGCGGCGGGTTTTGCCGCCGACCGTCGAACTGCATGGCACCGATACGATCCACACCGACCCTGCTGAACCCATATGGATTGACGCTGATGAACTGCTGTTAGAGCATTTGATCAACAACCTGGTGGGCAATGCGCAGGACTGGGCTCCGCGTGGACGTTCACAACCGCTTGTGCGTGTCGGAGTTAAGTCCGACATAAAACAGTGCATGGCAAGTTTGGTGGTTTCAGACACCGGCCCGGGAGTGTCGCAGGATGACCAGGCTCATATTTTCAACGCTTTTTTCAGCGCAAAAGAAGGGGGCATGGGTATGGGCTTGGCCATTTGTCGCTCAATCGTCGAAGCCCACCATGGGCGAATCGAAGTAGGGCGCGACGCCGACCTAGGCGGTGCGCGTTTTACTGTTTTTCTACCTTTGGGAGTTCCATGAACCCAGCCGCCATTCATATTGTTGATGATGACTCCGACGTCCGCGACGGTTTGGCCTGGCTCTTTGACTCAAGGGGTTACACCGCTGCCAAATGGATTGGAGGACAACCATTTTTAGACGCGGCGCGCTCCCTCAACGGTGATTGGGGTATTGCGGTCGTAGTACTCGACATCCGTATGGCCCCGATGTCGGGCCTGGTGACATTCGAGCAGCTCAAGTCCCTAGGCTGCCCGTGGCCCGTCTTGTTCCTCACCGGAAACGGGGATGTAAGTATGGCAGTCGCCGCGGTCAAAAATGGCGCCTGGGATTTCCTGGAAAAGCCGTTTCAGGACAATGTGCTCGTTGACCGTGTAGCGCAGGCATTTGCTGAAGCGGGTGCAATCGGTAATGTGGATCAGGAAGCCCGTCGCCTACGGCAGGCATTGGCTTCCCTGAGTCCACGTGAACGCGAAGTGTTGGATGAACTGATTCAGGGCCACTACAACAAGAACATCGCTGACCACTTGGGGATTACGCAACGCACAGTTGAATTCCACAGGGCCAATATTTTTGACAAGATGGGCGTTGTCTCTGCCATTGAACTGGCTCACAAGCTCGGACGCTTGCAACCCATGGATGCCAGGGTTCGGTGACAACCAACCACTTACGAACTTCGCCTTATTACCGGTCAGATCAGCCTGTACCGCCGCGATTCCAGCTCAAACCGCCGCTGCGCAAAACCTTCGCGCCAATCATGGCCCAAAGTATCGCGACTTCGGGCACCACCAGGGTCAGACGACTCTTCGCACGGGTAATGGCCGTGTAAAGCAGCTCCCTTGTCAGCACCGCTACTGGCCTGCTGGGCAGCACCATGCAAACATGCTCAAACTCGGACCCCTGGGACTTGTGAACCGTCATGGCAAAAACGCTCTCCACACCGCCCAGGCGCGAGGGCAGCACCCAATGAATCCCACCCTGCCCATTTGCAAACGCCACTCGCAGACCATTGGCGTGCGGCAAGCATAGGCCCACATCGCCATTCATCAGGGACAGGTTGTAGTCATTTTGCGTCACCATGACGGGACGCCCGGCGTACCACCCATCGTCCCTGAAGCCCAGACTTTGCGCGATGCGCTGATTGAGCAACTCGACGCCCCAAGGGCCATCCCGCACGGCACAAAGCACCTGAAATTGTGCGAAAGCCCTCAATGCCTCGAGTGCGCGCTCATCAGTGCATGGCGCGGTTCGCATTGCCTGCATCTGTGCCAGCCAATCAACCCAGCCGGTTCTGGCCAAATCTCCCAGACCTGCGTCGTGCGGTGTCAGGCATTGCAGACTGTTCACCTCCGCATCGGACTCCACCCTGTACTCAGGCACTGTGCGCCACAGTCGCTTCACTGCCGGCATATCCCCCGCATTCACTGCTTTGGCCCACAAACCAATGCCGCTGTCGTCCTTAAATCGTCGGCTAAAACGCAGCATGACCGTTTGCTGAGCCAGCAAGCCACCGTTACCTGTTCCATCCGCCCAGCGAGACAGATCACACCCGGTAACGGATTGAATCCACGCGACCGTCTGCGGTGTGTATTGCCCCAAGGCCGATCCTTCGCACAACTGAGCCATCACGGCCCCCGCTTCGACCGACGCCAACTGATCCTTGTCCCCCAGCAAAATCAAACTGGCTGTAAATGGCACGGCGGCCAACAGGCGTGCCATCATTTCCAGATCGATCATGGACGCCTCGTCGACGATGACCAGATCAACGGCCAACTCGGGTGATGCCGCGTCGACCTGGTTCGGGCGAATCTGCAGCAGTTTGTGCAGCGTCACAGCTTTGGCCAGCGTCTGTGGACGCATCTCGGGCGGCAACTGATCAACTGCGGTGGCAATCGACTCGCCCAGACGCGCAGCGGCTTTGCCGGTGGGCGCCGCCAAAGCCACCCGCAGTTCACGCCCCTCTTTCTTGGCGCTGGACTGCAGCAATGCCAACAAGCGCACCACAGTCGTTGTCTTACCCGTTCCAGGACCGCCGGTTATCAGCGTCAACCGCTTTCTGGCGGCCATCGCGCAAGCAACCTTTTGCCAATCTGGCGCATTGACCGGCGATCCATCCGGGCTCTTGACTACATCTCGTTTGGGGAACAGCGCATCCAGCAACTCGGACAGGTTGTCTGGAACATCGCAGCTTTGCTGCAACCGGGCATCGATAGCAGAGCGGATGCTCTGCTCGGCACTCCAGTTGCGTCGCAGGTACAAACGCGTGCCCTCCAGCACCAGCGGGCACCCTGGACCCGATATCCACGGCATATCGG
>CAIQBN010000627.1 GCA_903870065.1 uncultured beta proteobacterium
GGCAGGTTTTTTCTTGGATGGGGATGGCGCTGCAAGGCAGTGAATATGAGGAAGTTCTCACTGGGTCACTCAGCAAGTACGCGGCCGAGTTGAAAGAGATGCGTGAAAACGGTGAAGCTCGGGAGCGCTCTAATTTTGCAAAAACCGGGGCGGCAGCAAAACTGGCAGCCGACCCCAAGCAAAAGGACAAGCAAAAAGTCCGCGAGTGTTGGGATGCATGGCAAGCTGATCGGAGTCGGTACAAAAGCAAAGCTGCCTTTGCTCGAGATATGCGTGAAAAGTTCGAAAGTCTTGACAGCCAACCAGTCATTGAAGGCTGGTGCAGAGATTGGGAAGGACAACCTTCAGCCGTGTAATGAACTCTCTCTGATCCGAATGAAATTGCTACCTTAGCAGCATGTGCTCGGCCAAAGAAAAGAATTGCAGCGGGCAAATGCCTCGAGGCATGCGTTCGCAGTCCCTCTGCTCAGCCCTCTGAAGCGTGCCAGACGAGCCAAAGTCGCGTTACACCACCCGCGATTGGGCAATAGCACAAAGCCTTCCTTGCACCGGCCAGTCTGACCGCTTGCAACTGAATTCCTGGTCACTCTGATCGCTCTTTAACTGTTCGCCAGCGTGACCCTGATCTGCCTTGGCAACTTTCACGGCATGTTGCATTGTTTACTGGCACAACGCGTCGACTTTGGCGCGCTCTTGCACATAGAAAATCGGCCGCGAGCTCCTAATACGATCTAACCCCGCTTGCTCACTACGCACTCTGCAAGCAGACTGCGCATTCTGCTTGCTCGGCGCTATGTTATTTATAGCGCATAAGTAGCCCAATTCCCCCAATCGCTAGCAACCGCCAGCGAGACCTAAAGGGGGCTTTATATGCCGATTTGGAGACTGCCAGCCACTAAGGCTGAAATGGGATGGCGTTCGGACGCCAGTCAATACAACGCGATTCGTGAGGGGCTGTTCACCACCGGGGTTGCCATAGGGCCGCGTTCGAAGGGCTGGCCGGACTATGAGGTGAAAGCAATTGCGGCGGCGCGCATCGCTGGCAAGTCGGATGCGGAAATCCGCGAACTGGTGAAGGTTTTGCACGCGAAGCGTACTGAACTGGCAACGGTTTAAGGGGAACGCAATGAACCACCCCACCAACCTCACCACTGAAAAAGCCCCCGGCGCTATCAACACCGAAGGGCTCATCACTTACTCCACAACCACCTCGAATTTTGCCACTGGAAGCCACGACGGTAAAGCGAATTCAGTCGCATCAAATCCGGCGCAAGACTTTCAATTGGCTATTGCAGCGTCGGGACTGACGCCGCCAGACACGGTCATTGCCGATGGGAAGATTCATAGATTCAGCACCAACGGTAAGCGCGGCGACGATTCGGGTTGGTACATCCTGCACATGGACAACATCCCGGCTGGAAGTTTCGGCAGTTGGCGCGAAGGCCGCACAGAAACGTGGTGCAGTATTGAGCGCACGGCGCAGACACCCGAGCAGCAAAAGCACTACGCGACGCTGTTGAAGTCTATGCAGAATGCCCGGCACCGTGCTAAAAAGGCGGAGCACGACATTGCGGCTGATACAGCGGCAGCTATATGGGCAGCGGCCACACCAATAGACGAGGCGCAATCGCATGGCTACCTTGTCACAAAAGGCATTCAAGCCCACGGTGCAAAACTGATCGACTCGGCGGCAGCACGGGCGCTTTGCGTGAAGTTGTCCTATTCGTTGTCCGGGCCGTTGCTGGTGATCCCCATGCGCAATGCGACGGGTGAACTGCGAAGCCTTCAATTTATTTCCGAAGTTGGAATTAAGCGACCCCTCACCGGCGGTGAAAAGCAGGGATGCCACTACCAGATAGACACACCCGAAACCGCGGCACTCAGTGCCATCTTGATCGTTTGTGAAGGCTTTGCGACTGGTGCTTCCATAAGTGAGGCAACCGGGCAGGCGGTAGCTGTGGCATTCGATAGCGGTAACCTTGAACCCGTTGCAAAGTCACTGCGCAAGCTTTACCCAAACGCGGCGTTGATCCTAGCCGCGGACGATGACCACCTTACGACAGGCAACACCGGACGCACGGCGGCGGCTGGCGCTGCAAAGGCGGTGGGCGGCATCGTGGTTGTGCCTATGTTCCCGACGGACAGGCCAGACAATGCGACCGACTTCAACGACTTGCACCAATTGACAGGCGGTGGCCTTGATGCGGTGATAGTCTGTTTTGCTGGCGCTATTGAATCAATAGCTGACTACGCAAGCGATGGGGGGGCTGAAGCCGAAATTGATGCAAAGGGTACGCAAGCTGGTATGCAGGCAAATGCAGCAGTGATCGAACCAGGGCCAGTCCAGGCATTGGCGACCGTCCAGGAAGCAGCAGCACCCAGTGAAGCGACAGACAAGTCGGCCTCCTTAAAACACAGCGAAGCGCTTCCATTGCAAGCAAGCCCATTCCCTGGAGTGAATGGTAGGCCGCGTTATGTGGTGTTGGACGATTGGACCAAGGCGGTCGATGGCAACCACCGACCCGGCGTTTACTACTGCGGTCTGACTTCAGGCAAAAATGATTCACCGCCTGAACCGTTTGATACGTGGATTTGTTCACCCATCCACGTCGATGCCGTGACGTTTGACGGGCAAAGCAACAACTTTGGGCGGTTGCTTCGCTTCAAACCCACGGTGGGCC
>CAIQBN010000628.1 GCA_903870065.1 uncultured beta proteobacterium
AGATGTGGACGACTGGGAGCATGCAGCCCATGCCAGTGATCTTCAGACCGCCATGGGCGCCACCTGCCATCCCTTGCAGGACCTGGTTGAAGCCATCTCTAATTGGCGTCTATGGGCGTTATGTGACCGCCCGCCCATGACCGGCGCACATCAACATGCACACGGTAGGGTCGCCTTGATTGGCGATGCCGCACACCCCATGCGCCCGTACATGGCGCAGGGAGCAGGCATGGCCGTTGAGGACGCAGCTTGTCTGCAGCGGATGTTCGCGCAACCGGATATTGAAATGTCAAAGCGCTTGCAACTCTTTGCTCTGGAGCGCTGGAGGCGTAACGCACGCGTGCAGGCGCGTTCAATTCGCAATGGTGAGATTTTTCATGCTACGGGGTTGGTGCGATGGGGGCGTGACAAGGTGATGGGCATGTTGGGGGAACGCCTGCTGGACGTGCCCTGGCTCTACCATGAATAGTGTGCTTGCCCGGTTTGGCCCGCGTGCTGTGCGCAACGGGAAATCCTGGCTCCGTTGGTGATGGGCGATAAACAGTGCTACGCTTGCCGTTACCGCCGAGCGAACACGGCGGGTAATGTTCACTAAGGAGCGTTTCTTGCAGCCCAAAATACTCATTGTTGACGATAGCAGCGTCTCCAGAATGATGATCCGTGGACGAGTCGCCGGCATTCAGCCAGCCTGGGAAGTGATCGAGGCGGCCAGCGGAGATGAAGCCGTGGGAATGATAGAGGCAACGCGGCCTGATTACATAACGATGGATGTCAACATGCCGGGCATGTCCGGATTTGAGGCGGTAGAGAAAATCAGAAAAGTCGATCAAAACTTCAAAATTGTGATTCTCACCGCCAATATTCAGGGCAGCAGTCGCGACAAAGCTCGTCAACTCGGCGCGCATTTCGTGCAAAAACCCGCAACATTAGCGGCAGTCCAACAGGCTATCGATTATTTTTTGTCTGCACCATGAAACTCAATCCAACCGAGTTGGATGCGCTAGCCGAAATTTTTAATCACGGGGTCGGTCAGGCGGCGCTCGCATTGAGCGAACTCGCGGGCGAAGAAGTGCACTTAAGCGTACCCAAGATCGAAGAGTTGTCCAAGCGTGTGATTACCGAGCAGCTGAAGTCACAAGGCGCTGACCGGATTTGTGCTGTGCGCCAAGGTTTCTCAGGCGTGGTAAATACTGAAGCCTTGTTGATGTTTCCAGTGGAACAAAGCCTTCAATTGGTGCAGTTGATGGTCGGGGATGATTTTCCCTTAGAACAACTCAGTGAGATGGAGCAGGAGTCGCTGGCCGAGATCGGCAATATTTTGCTGAATTCAGTGGTTTCAAGCGTAGCGGACATGCTGCAAATCGAATTTGAGGGGTCGCTGCCACACGTGGAATTAGGTGAAGCCGCAGACGTACTGCGTTCGGACAACGGCCTTGAGGATTTGATACTGAGTTTGCAAATCAACTTTTCTATTGCTTCAAGACATATTCAGGGATACCTAGTTTTTTTGCTGGATGTTGCATCGAGTGAGATGCTGGAGAAAAAAATTGCTGCTTTCATTGAGTCCATGGCATGACGTCCGACGTTAATGCGCAGCCAGTTGCGCCCAACGTGCCGGTCTGGCTTGACTGGGTTTTATCGAACACGCCATCTGGAATACTGCTGCTCGATGCACAGGCCAATGTGGTTTATGCAAACAAATGGTTTCTCTCGCGTGCCAGAGTGGCGGCCAATAATCTCATTGGCAACGCGTTGCTTGATGTATTTCCGGTATTGCGAGGCGGGCATTTTGAACGCTCGCTTTTGAAGGCGATTCGTTCCGGGTTCCCTGCCCTGCTGTCGCAGACACTGCATCCGTCGCCTTTCCCATTGTTCGCGCCGTCCGCGCCACGGGTCAATGAGGCGCTGCTGCGCCAGTCGATTCATATTGTTCCCATGGGACCGGCCGATGTGTCAGAGGCAGGGCAACGCTTCACCTTGATCCAGATCGCCGATGTGTCTCCCACCGTGGCACGTGAACGCCTGCTCAAGGCACAGGCAGATCGGATGAGCGACCTGGTTCACATTGATGCACTGACAGGCATTGGAAACAGACGCTTTTTTGATGAATCGATGAGCGCTGAATTGCGCGCGGCAAGTCGTGCGGGTGCGTCG
>CAIQBN010000629.1 GCA_903870065.1 uncultured beta proteobacterium
CGCCCAATTCCTTGATGACGTGGCTCGGCAATACACGCTTGCCAGATTCCGCGTCGAACATATTTACCGCAAGATAGGGAAAGCTGATGCCCTTGAATTCTGGCCAGACACAAGCGCTGTCAGGGCAATCGCCGCGTGATTTTCGCAATAGCTCCGGCAAACCCGCATCGAGGTCGTGGTTGCCCAGCGAAGAAGCCACCAGGCCCAGTTCGCCCAGAGCGGTTAGCGTGGGCTCATCCTTTAAAAGCGATGACATGTGCGGCGATGCACCGATCAGGTCACCTGCGGCAACAAACGCCTGATGAGGGCGCTGAGCGCGCAAAGTGTTGAGTACGCTGGCCAAATAAGCCACACCACCGGCCGCTTGCGGCTTGAGTTCGCCGGTTTGGGGGTCGGGCAAGCGTGGCGACAACGGTATCGGTGATTTCGATTGAATATGACCGTGAAAGTCATTGATTGAAAAGATGCTGAGCTCGACAGTGGCATCTGGCGGCGGCACAACGGCACATCCGGACAGCACAGCGGCAATGCTGTAAACGACGCTGTGAATGAGTCGACTGGCGTTGCACGGTGCCCACAGCGAACACTTCAAGACGGGGTAATTGAGTTCGGGAAGCTCAAGTGGACGGGTGCGGGGATTCATACGGGGGGTGACTTTGAAACAACAGCTGACATGTCTGCGTCTCAACTTTATGGTTATATTGTGCTTCTTTACAGATTTTTACGTTTTGTCAAATTCGCAATGGTGCTAACACGTTAAGGAGCAGTCAGGATGCGCAGCAGTCAGGAATTGTTTTTCTCAGGTTTTTCACGAACAGTACTTAGTGCCGCGGTGGCGCTGGTTGTGGCGGCGCCTGCATTGGCCCAGAACACCACAGCAGCCATTGGAGGGCAGGTCACGGGGGCTGACGGCAAGCCCGTGGCGGGTGCGTCCGTGAGCATTGTTCACACCGAGTCAGGTTCTAGCAACAAATTAGTCACCGACGCAGAAGGTCGCTATTCCGCCCGCGGTCTGCGGGTTGGTGGCCCCTACACCATTGTGGTTACCAAAGGCAGCGACAAAAATGCGCGTGAAGGCCTTTTCCTGCAACTTGCGGAGACGGCAAGCTTTGATTTCAGATTGGGCGGTGCAACGCTGGACGCCGTTACGGTAACCGGTAGTTCGTCTGCCAGAGTGTTTGACAGCGCCAACAAGGGCGCCAGCACCCAACTCGGACGCCAGGATCTGGATGCATTTGCATCGGTTCAGCGCAACCTGCAGGATTACGCACGCCTGGATCCGCGACTGGCACAAACTGACAAGGAGCGCGGAGAGATTTCCGCCCTGGGCCAAAACTCGCGTTTCAACACGGTCACCATTGATGGCGTGTCGATCACGGACAGCTTTGGTCTTGAGTCCAACAATTTACCAACTGCCAAACAGCCTATTTCGATTGACGCCATTCAGTCTGTGCAGGTCAATATTGCGAATTTTGATGTGACGCAAAAAGGCTATACCGGGGCCAACATCAATGCGGTTACCAAGTCTGGAACCAACACGATCAAAGGTAGTGTGTATTACGTAGCGCGCGACCAGAAGCTGTCGGGCGATCGTTTTAATCGCACCGACGGCTCCTACTTTGCAACGCCGGACTTCAAAGAAAGCACAAAGGGCTTCACCTTGGGCGGTCCTATCATTGAAGACAAGTTGTTCTTCTTTGTCAGTGCAGAAGATTTTCGAAGCTCCAGAAACTCTCCTGCTTTCGGCCCCTTGGGAGGAACACAGACCAGTGTGGGAATTACCCAGGCACAAATCGATGCAGCCGCGGCCGCTGCGAAGTCGAAATATGGCATGGACATCGGGAGTCTGGATGTTCCGTCGGGTACTGAACTGACGGCCAAGGACTACACGATCAAACTGGACTGGAACATCAATGACCAGCACCGTGCAAATGTGCGGGTGTCCAGAATTGAGCAGGTGGAGCCCATATTTTTTGGTTTTGGCAATAACGCCTTGTCCTTCAACTCCCATTGGACCGCTGAGAAAAAAATTCTGGAGAGCGCAGTTGGCCAGTGGTTTGCAGACTGGACACCCGACTTTTCCACTGAATTCAAATTGTCGAGTCGCAACAACCCCAAGACATTTGAAAACAATTCAACCCTGCCCCAGGTCAGTCTGATCTTCAACGGACCTGCTCCAGCAGGTGCAGCCAGCGGAAACAGGACGCTGAATTTTGGAACCGAATTGAACAGGCATTTCAACGTACTGCAAGCCAAGACGCTGGACACCTATTTCGCAGGCACTTTGTTCAAAGGTGCACATGAGATCAAATTTGGTGTTGATTACAGCAAAAATGACATTTACAACGCCTTCCTGAGCGGAACCAATGGCGTCTACACCTTCCAGGGTGCTGACCCGGTCGCACTTTTCCAGGCCGGAAAGCCGACAACGTATTCGGTTCAGGTTGCACAACCCGGCGCAACGCTGAGCAATGGCATTGCGAACTGGTCCCTGAGTAACCTGGGACTTTTCGCTCAGGACACCATTGCGATCAATGACAAGCTTAATGTGACGGCAGGTGTTCGAATTGACCGTGCTAGTACCGGTGATCGACCCAAGTCCAACCCTAAGGTTATGACAGCCTTTGGCTATGACAACACGGAGACAATTGACGGGCAAAACCTGGTTCAGCCTCGTCTGGGCTTCAATTATCTGTTGAACGAGAGCGCGGATTCCAAGTCCCAAGTCCGTGGCGGCGTGGGATTGTTCCAGGGCGCGGCCATGACGGTTTGGTTGTCCAACCCGTATTCGAATCCGGGGGTTGCAACGGTCACTTACAGCTGTAACAACGGCCAATCGCTCAATTTGTGCCCACCGTCCCTGGTCTTCGTTCCAAACCCTACGAGCCAGCCGATCATCACCGGTACAATTCCTGCCGCAAATGTCGACCTCATTTCTTCCGATTTGCAGCAACCTTCAGTCTGGAAGACCAATCTCGCTTACGAAACTTCGCTTCCTTTTGGCCTGGTGGCCGGAGTTGAGTGGATCAACACGCGCAACAACAATGCATTGCACTACACCCATTTGAATCTGGGCGCACCCACAACAACAGGTCCTGACGGACGCAATCTGTATTACGACGCCGGCGGCCGCAGCGAATCGTGCTGGACAGGAGCCGCTGGAATCAGAGCAAACTGTGGCAATAACCGAGCCAATCGCAATAGCGCATTTGGCGACGTCATATTGGCCAGCAACACATCCCAGGGCGGTGGCAATGCCCTGACTTTGTCTTTGCAGCGTCCCAGCAAAGCCGGATTGGGCTGGACAATGGCCTATACGCGAACCGATGCAACGGAAGTAAATCCGCTGACTTCAAGCCGCGCGATATCCAATTGGAACGGACGCAACACGTTCAATCCCAATGAGGATGTTGCAGAAACATCGAACTACCAGACCAGGGATCGTGTCAGCGGTAGCCTGAACTGGAGTCAAGCATTTTTTGGAAGTTACAAGACAACATTCGGGGTCATGTACGAGGGGCGTAGCGGCAAGCCCTACAGCTGGACGTACAACAACGATATGAACGGAGACGGTATCAGTGGAAATGACCTGATGTACATACCAAAGGCGCCAGGTTCCGGTGAGGTGGTGTTTTTCGGCGCTACCGAGGCGTTACGCAAGGCCAATGAAGATCGGTTCTGGGCGATTGTGAACAATGAAGCGACCCTCAGCCAGGCAAAGGGTGGCGTTGTGGGGCGTAACGACACACGTGGTCCATTTATCAATACGTTTGATGTGCGCATCAGCCAAGAGTTGCCTGGCTTTCATCCCAAGCACAAGGGCATGATTTCCCTCGACATTCTGAATTTCGGCAACCTGCTGAATAAGGAATGGGGCCGCATTGACGAAATCGGCTTCCCATCGAACCGTAGTTTCGTCAACTATGCCGGTATGAAAGACGGCAAGTACGTCTACAACACGGTTGCCGTTGAAGACATGGTGACACGCCAGACCAAAGGTGAGTCCCAATGGGCTGCACAGATTACGCTGAAGTACGATTTTTGATCGCTTGATGGCCCTTTCTTCGGCTTGAATCAAAACCCTGCCAGCGATGGTGGGGTTTTTTTTTCGTCTGACAATGCATTTGTCTCAAGGGCAACACCTGTTTGCGCCCGGTCTGGTTACCCTTGATTCATTTTTTGATGGGAAACCAACATGACCCTGCGTGCCACGATCGACTTTCTACTTAACGACTGGCTGAACACGCCTGCACTGACCCAGCGCGTGCGCTTTGCGGACCACTCGCGGGACACGTTTGACGCGGTGCTGGACACCTGTGAGCGCATTGCCCGTGAGAAGTATGCCCCGTTCAACAGGTTGGTCGATGTGCAGGAACCGCACTTCGACGGCGACAAGGTCATCCTGCCGCAAGCAACGCATGATGCCAACCGCGCCTATGCCGAGTCCGGCATGCTCAGTGCCGCGCAAGACTACGAGATGGGTGGCATGCAGCTGCCCTATAGCGTGGAGGCCGCCGCCAATGCTTTTTTTGCCTGTGCCAGCGTCAGCATCGGCTCGGGCATGCTGACCACGGGTAATGCGAACCTGCTGATGACGCACGGTAGCGCGGCCCAAATTGAAGTGTTTGCCAAGAA
>CAIQBN010000630.1 GCA_903870065.1 uncultured beta proteobacterium
ACTTCTTCACGTCGGCCACGATAGTCTGGTAATCGGAATGGCCAAACGGTGTGTACTTTTCGTCGATGTCCTTGTCGGCCACGCCCTTGCTCTTCAGGTAGGCGCGCAAAATCTTGTTGGTGGTACGGGGGTAGACATAGTCGGTGCCCAACAGAACCCAGCGCTTGGCACCGCCGCCTTCTTTGCTCATCAAATAGTCGACTGCGGGAATGGCTTGCTGGTTAGGCGCTGCACCGGTGTAGAAGACGTTCTTGGAAAGTTCTTCACCCTCGTACTGCACGGGGTAAAACAGCAGACCGTTCATTTCTTCTACGACCGGCAAAACCGATTTGCGCGACACCGATGTCCAGCAACCGAAGATCACCGAGACTTTATCCTGACCCAGCAACTGCTTGGTCTTCTCAGCAAACAGCGGCCAATTGGAAGCGGGATCCACCACGACGGGCTCGAGCTTTTTGCCCAGCACGCCGCCTTTGGCGTTGATTTCATCGATAGCCATCAGCACGGTGTCTTTCAGCACGGTTTCGGAGATGGCCATGGTGCCCGAGAGGCTGTGCAAAATGCCGACTTTAATGGTGTCAGCGGCAAATGCCGGCACGGTGGACAGTGTAGTAAGGGCGACGGCAGCAGTGAGTGCCTTCAGCGTGAAACGGCGGGAGTTGGTGCGTTGCATGGGTGTGACCTTCCAGAGTTGAGTGAATCCAGCTTCGCTGCACTTTGACCCCTACAAACCGGGGTGTTATGCAACGATGGCTTGACTGTAGAGACGCAAGCGAAATCGCGAAATACGCCGAGTGGCGTACGGCGATGCCGGTGCGGCTAAGATTGCGACCAACAAGGATGGGGCGATCCCGTGAAAAGAGCAGACTTCATTCACCTGGTGCGTTTGAGCGAGCAGGCCAGTGCCGACGACAGTCAGGCCTATCGTCGCGGCGTGGCTCTGTTTGCTGCTTTGGGCTATTTGTGGGTCGTAGGCTGTTTTGTATTGGCGTTGGTGTTATTGATTTGGACGTCCGTGGGCATCGTGCAAGATGGCCTTAAGGGCATTCATTGGGTGCTTTTGGGCAGCGGCGCCGGCCTGCTGTGGACCAGCCTTCGAGCCCTGTGGTTGCGACTGGAATTGCCGACGGGTACTTCGCTGACGCGTACCGAGGCCCCGGGCCTCTTTGAAGCGCTGGAACGGATACGCAAAAAGATCAAGGGTCCACCGATTCACCATGTCCTTTTGGATAGCAGCTTCAACGCCAGTATTTGCCAGATACCGCGCTTTGGACTGATGGGCGGCGCCACCAATTACCTGACAATTGGACTGCCTCTTCTGATGGCAATAGACCGCCCTCGATTTTTGGCCGTGTTATCCCATGAGTATGGGCATTTGCGCGGCCGTCACGGGCAATTCGCTGCATGGATTTATCGGACCCGCCTGAGCTGGATGAAGCTTGAGCACAGCATGCGAACGGACCACAGCCCACTGACTGTGGCGACACAATCGTTCTTGCGTTGGTACTTTCCGCGCTTTTTAGCCAAGACCGTCGCGCTGGCGCGTCAGGATGAATTCGAGGCCGACCGCATTGCGGGCAAGTTGGTTGGTAGAACAACTGCCGGTGCCGCGCTGACCGAAATCGCAGTCAAGAGTGACTGGCTCGACGCTATTTTCTGGCCTTTGCACTGGAGTGCAGCGGCAGCAACGCCCAACCCGATTGGCCCTTTTGGAGCAATGCGCAAGCTGTTGGCGCAACCTGCGCCTGACGCGTTCGCCCGCGCATCACTGCGACAGGCGCTCATCGCTCTCAGTGACGAAGGCGACACGCATCCCGTTCTGCGTGACCGGCTTGAAGCTCTCGATGTCACCAAGCAGCTGCCAACATGGTCATCGCATTCAGCTTTGGATTTGCTGGGCAAGGGTTGCACCAAATGGATGGCACATTTTGACGCCCAGTGGTGCAGCGAAAATGCAATGGACTGGACCCTGCACCACGACTATCTGAGGCGGGTTCAAGTTGCGATCAACACCCTCACGGAAAGCATCCAGCGCAATAGTGCCGATGAAATGACCCAGCTAGGCGACCTGCAACGGCGACTGAACCCCTCAGCGGATGTGCGAACTCTCTATGAAAGGGCATTGCAGATAACTCCGGACCATGCTGGCGCCCTGCGTGGGCTTGCCGATTGCCTGCCCGAGAGTGAAAATTCGGACCGCCTCAAATATTTGAATCAGCTCTTTGAGCTCAGCATTGCGCACCGTTGGTGGGCAGCCCGATCCGCAGTACAACTACTGGAGAAGGGCCTGAGCATGGGCAGCGCTGATTACGATCAGGTTCTCAAGGTCTGGCGCGAGCGCTTCAAAGAAGCACTGTTAGCCGAGGAGCGTGCTTGGGCCGAAATGTCCGAAACGCCCTTTTTTCACGCCATTGCCCGCCATGATTTGAATGAATTTGAAAAAGGTGAATTTCATGCGGCTATGGCCCGCTGCAAGCCATTGGTGAGCGCCTGGCTGGTTCGGAAAATGCTTAACGAACTCCCTTACCGGCGCTGCTACTTGTTGTTTATAGAACTTCCCGGCATACCCGACGCTGAGCGGTATAACCTGTGCCGCAGCCTGGAACGCTCTCTGGATTTACCAGGCAGAGTGCAAGTATTGTGGGCGGGGCACTCCCCCACTCTGGATGACATCCGGCGCAACGCATTTGAAGCGGTGTATGTGCGGCCCACGACCTAGTCACCACTTTCCGGGTTAAAAAGAGAAAACACCCCACACAACATAACTTTTTTGACCATCTGCCAGGATCACGCGGCGTCGAAGTACAAGACTGTCGGACTGACCGCGCTGCACTTACTTTGCGGGTCCCTTTGGAGATAGATTTGAAAACCATGTTCTTTGATCAAACCGATGACCCAAAGCGGTACGCCGGCCACCCCACAAGCGTTTCCCGAAAAAACCTCACGCTAGGGCAGTACCGCACGATTGAAGAGTTCCGGGATGCCTGCAGACCATTGGGTGTACACGCCTCGGGCCGATTTTTGCATCTGGAATTGGACATCGTCAATCGGTGCAACATTCAATGCGTAATGTGTTATCACAGCCTCGAGGCCACACGGGTACCCATTGTGTACATGGACCCCGAGGTGTTCGCCAGTGCCGCCGCCCACATACTGCCCTACGCCTCGCATCTGAGCCTGTCATTGGGCAACGAGCCTTTAATGTCCCCACACTTCGAAGCCATGCTGAAACTGGCAGCACCCTATCAGGTGCCGCATGTCAACTTTTTCACCAATGGTCTGTTGCTCAACGACCAGAAAGTTGCAGCCATGATAGCTTGCGGGGTGACGCAGATCTGCGTTTCGATTGATGGTGCCAAGCGTGAAACCTACAACGCCATCCGCCGGGGCGGGGAGTTCGATGACGTCATCAAAAATGTGGAGAACCTGATAGCCCAGCGCAACCGTGCCAACGCCAGAACACCGAAGGTCCGGTTTGATGTGGTGCTGATGCGGCGCAATATTCGGGAGCTGCCAGACATCGTGCGCCTAGCTGCGCGGATGGGCGTGGAGCAGTTGAGTTTTCGGCATATGGTGTCTTTTGATGGACTGGACATGGGGCACGAATCCCTGGTGCACGCCAAGTCCGTGTCCAACTACTGGCTGGGCAGTGCGCTGGAGCTAGCGGCCAGCCTGGGGCTGGAGGTCCAGACGCACCCCGAGCTATTTGATGAAAACACCGCAAACGCCAGTGCGTCACGCACTGCGGCCGAGGCGCTCCCAACGCCGTACTGTCCCTTTCCATTTTTTCATCTCTCCATAGGCCCAGGAGGTCATGTGCTGCCGTGTCCGCATTCGCACGGCCAGGGCCCTTATGGGCAAGTGTCTGCGAACTCTCCGCTGGACCAGATTTGGCTGAATGCCCAATTCACCGAACTACGCAACCGCATATTGCGATCGGACCCGCCCGACATGTGCCGGCGATGCCCTTATCTAGCCGACCATTTTCCCAATCACGACGCCTTGTTTGCCACCCGCAAACACTAAAGCGCAGGGTCATCAACCAACATGCGCACGCGCGAAATCGGACGAACCGGCGTTCACGTGAGCTTGGTCGGCGTTGGAACATCTCAATTGCAGATGCTGCCCCAGCGCCAGGCGGTTAGTACCTTGGTACGGGCCTTTGAAGGGGGTGTCAACTGGGTCCACACAGCGCCGGACTATGGTGGCATAGATCCGTGGATCAAGCAGGCCATCCGCGAAAGCAATCGCGATGTCATGGTGGCGTCTGGCAGTCCGCCACGCAACGCGGACCTGGAGGCTTTCTTCGAGAACACCTGCCATGTCTACGAAACCCCGCGGCTGGCCCTGTATGGCATTGCCGGGATCGAAGACATCGAGTGGTTCGGCGAAAACGTCTGGGGCCCGGGTGGCATGGTGTCCTTTTTGCAGCGCAAGAAAGAGCAAGGGCGGCTCGGCGCTTTGTACTGCACTACGCACGGGTCGGCCGACTATGTCGAGCGCCTGATCCAGTGCGGTGTCTTCGATGCCATCATGCTGGCCTGGAACCCATTGGGCTTTCACCAGCAGTCTCACGCCTGGGCGCGCGAAAAAATCGGCCGCCACCACGAAAACTTGCCGGAGTTCAAAGACCGGATTTTTCCTATGGCACAGGCACACGGAGTCAGCTTGCTGGTGATGCGCCCACTGGCCGGGGGCATGTTGCTCAAGAGTCTGGCATTCCCACCGCATGACTGGGTGGCAACACTCCGCGAGAACGTGTCGGCGCCCGAGATTTTGCGACTGATTTTGGACATGCCCGGCGTTTGTGCCGTGGTCCCTGGCACCGATTCGATTGAAGAGGCAGACGAGAACGTGTCGGCGGCCCTGCCCAGCAGTGCCAGCCTGGAAGAAGCCGGTGCCCGCATCGCGACACTGGTTGCAGAGCGCCGATTGATGGCCTGCAACCGATGTGGCGATTGCGAGCCGACGTGCTCGCGCCAGTTGCCCATACCCGGCATGTTTCGCGACGCCGCCATTTGGACCTTGCACAGTGAATGCAACCAGGCCGACCCTTCAGAGAACTACTTCGACCTGCATCCGGACCCGGTATTGGCCTGCGTGACCTGCAGCAACCAGACGTGTGGGTGCACCCACGGCATTGACATCCCCGCTGCGCTTGGCCGGGTGCACCAACAAATGCAGAGGTTGTGCGCGAAGCATCAACATCCCGGTCCCACGCGGCTATTGACTGAGCGCATGTTCGAAGGCCCCTACCGGGTACTGGTGCTGACGCGCGACGTGCCAACGCGTTTGGGCCCCAGTGAATTGGCAGTCACCCGATTGGTGCTGCGAAATGGGGGCGAACACCAATGGCTGGCCACCCAGCACAACCCCGACCCAACGGTGGCTATGGGAATTGCGGTGCTGCTGGATGGTGAGACGTGCACCACGGTCCCGCTGCTTAACACCATCAACCCGGACGAGCATTTTGTGCCAGTTGTTTTTGAGTTTCTGGCCCCTGCAGCCGCCGGCCACTACCGGTTGCAACTCGGCTTGAGGCCGCTTGCAATGGCGACCGACGCTCCCGTACCCATGACCATCTTTTACACAGGAGACCTTGTGGTTGATACACCCTCTTCCCTCCAGCGGTTGAAGCATTGGCTGCCCCCGGTTGCAGGCCAAGCACTCATTCCCCGTTATGACTACAAGGTTTTGGAGCACACCTTTCCGGTGGACAGCAACCACGGCGTCACCCACGGCGTGATGCTGCGGCTTCAAAACACCGGCTCACTGCCCTGGCAGGTGCATGCCGCCGGCCAGCCGGCCATGCGGGTGCAGATTCTGGTGGACAACGTGCTGCTGGCCGAGCTGGCACTGCCAGAGGTCGCGGTGGCACCGGGCGGCGACGCCACCATTCACTTTCCATTCAGGGCATCGGACCAGCCTGGCACACACCGGTTACAGGTTGCGCTGCGCTTGGAGGACGGTGAGCGGATTGAAAACCACTCAGACGCCGATTGGAAGCACAGCATGGCAGTTCAGGCCGCACCCTGGTCGCGCACGGTGGAGCTATTTGAGATTGAGCGTAACCACAACCCGTGGCACTACAACCCTTTCCAGGGTATCACCCAGACCCGGGATGGACATCCGCTGCCGCTATTTATCGAGCGCGCAAAGGGTAGCCGGGTGTGGGATGTGGAGGGTAATGAATACATCGACTACACCATGGGCTGGGGCAGCACGATCCTGGGTCACGCCGACGACCGCATCCAGGAAGCCATTCGCCAACGGCTCGATTGCGGTGCCGTGCTGCCATTTCCACACCCGCTGGAGATGGAAGTGTCGCGCATGCTGGTCGAAGACTTTGCGCCCCACGAAATGGTGGCGTTCGGCAAAAATGGATCAGACGTTTGCTCCATCGCCGCCCGACTGGCGCGCGTCACCACCGGCAAACGCGTCATCCTGTCCTGCGGCTACCACGGCTGGCAGGACTTTTCGCTGGAGTACTTCGACTTCCAGGATTGCGGCATACCCTACCCGGACCAGCGCAGCCTGTTCAAGTTTCGCTTCAACGATATCGACGGCTTTTTGGCGCTGCACGACCAGCACAAGCACGATCTGGCGGCGGTGATGATTGAGCCGGCCGGCCCACTAATGGACGAGGTGCTGGGCTTGGGCGGTGAGCCTGACCCGGACTTTTTGCACATCGTTGCCGACGCCACCCGACGCGCCAAGGCGCTATTGGTGTTTGACGAAATCGTCACCGGATTCCGCTACCGCAATGGCAGTGTGCAAAAGGACACTGGCATCGTGCCCGACCTGACCTGTCTGGGCAAGGCATTGGCGTCCGGCATGCCCTTGTCGGCGCTGTTGGGATCGCAGCGCTTGTTTTTGCCATCATTCCACAAAACCCACTTTCACCCGACCTTCCGGGGTGAGGTCTACTCCCTCGCCGCTGCCAAGGCCGCCATTCAGATCTACCGGACCGAACCGGTGGCCCAGCAGATATGGAAACACGGCGAAGCGCTTCGACAAGGTATCCATGGCGTTTGCCGGGAGTTGGGCGTTGACGGTGTGTGCACCGGGCCACCCTTTCGCCTGGCATTCATCTTCAAGGAGAGTGATGCCCAGCGACGCAGACTCAAGCGCACACTGCTGATGCAAGAGTTGGTAAAACAAAGCGTTTTAACCGTGGCCGGTACTTTCCTGTCTACCACTGCACATGATGAACACACGCTGTCGGCAACGATCAACGCCTTCAGAGTGGCGCTGACGTTGATAACGCATGCGGATCGAACTGACACACTGCACCGGCACTTGGATATGGTGGTGAATTGATTAGAGATGCCTGCGTGTCAACTTGAAATACCTCACTCACTCACCCACCGACCCACGGACTTCTATTGGGCTGGGGTTTTAGCCAAGTCCTGCAGTAAACGTGAAGTCAGGTAAATGCGCGGGACGATGGAGTCGATTTCGATGTACTCGTTCTTGGCGTGGTAGCCCCAGCCAGCCAGACCAAGGCTCTCCAGCACTGCGGGTTTTCCTGAGCGTGCGGCATACCCAGCGTCCGTTCCCCCACCGGTGGAAGGAATGAACTGGAGCTTGCGACCGTCGAGTTCGGCATATATCGCTTGCGCTCTCTTGGCCAACGCCAAGCCCCGTTCACCTGCCAAGTAAGGGGGACGACCCATGTCGATTTTGACCGTTACTTCGGTGTCAGGCACTCGCTTGCTTTCCTTGACCTTGGCCTCCAGTGCAGCCCGCAATTTCTCGGCAGCACCGGGCTGTAGCAGACGCACATCGGCAAATGCGTGGGCGCGTTCGGGTATCTGGTTGCGAACCAGGCCACCTTGTGAATAGGTCCAGTTTAGTTGCGCGCCGGGAATGTCTTTGGCAATATCCTGCGTGGCCAGTAACTGGTGTGACAGTTCGATGAGTGCATTGCGTCCCTGCTCGGGTGCAGCACCGGCGTGTGACGAACGCCCTTTGACTTCGATGGTCGCAGTCGCGGTGCCAGCGGCACCGAGCAGCACGGCCTCCACCTTGGCCATGGCTTTTGCCGGCGAAGGCTCGTAAGACAGAACCACGTCATGCATAGCGCCTAAAGCGGCCAGAGTTTCGCCGGAACTTGCGGACCCAATTTCTTCGTCAGCGTTAAAGAGTACGGTGATGGTGGCGTAGTCGCGCCACCCCACCTGGTTGAGCAGGGCCAACGAATGCAACACGACCGCAATGCCGCCTTTGTCATCCGCGATGCCTGGGCCGTAAAGGCGGTTGCCATCCAGTCGATAGGGCTCAGTTGCGAGAATGCCTTCGGCGTATACCGTGTCCATATGCGCAATCAGCAAAGCGGTAAGTTTTCCCGTTCCAGTGAATACGCCTTTAACCATGACACGTTCGCTGTCGGCAGCCTTGATGCGCTCGGTACGGGCGCCCATCGATTTGAGTCTGGCCTCGGCAAAATCCGCCACCTTGGAGATGCCCTCCAGGTTGGCTGAACCGGACTCAATCTTCACAAGGCTTTGCAGGGTTTCAATGACCGCTGCTTGCTCAGCCTGAGCAGCAACAAACAGCTTTTCATCTTTCTGTTGGGCAAGTGCCGCAGAACATAAGCCGGTCATTGCCAGCGCCGCAATCAGGGGTTTGTATTTCATATTTGTCTCCTTGGGTAGTGGTGGGAATAGATTATGGCTTGCCCAAAAAACCGGAAGATTTGTAACCCTGCGTGACAAAAAATGCTATCACTTACATAGCACTACAACGAAGTTTTTCGAGGGCTACACTCCACTTTTACCAAAACTTTTACCCCTCAAACTGCGGGTGCAACTGCCGAATGCGTGTCATCGCCATGCCTGCCGCAGCGGTGCGCGTCTCCACACCCATCTTCACAAAAATGCGCTCCAGGTGCTTCTTCACCGTCATGGGGCTGCTGCCCAGAATGTCGCCAATGTCCTTGTTGGTCTTGCCCTTGACCACCCAGTACAACACCTCCGCCTCTTTGGCTGTGAGTTTGAAGGACAGGCTCATGGCTTCGATAACGGCGGTGTCGGATACCTCACGCATCACGATCAGCCAGTCGGCGTTTTCGGCACTCGCGTCGCTGTCGCCAGTTTGCTGATGCAGGCGAAAGGTGAGGCGGGTCGCGCCGCGTTCAATGGATAGCTTGGGCGGCTCACCCTGTGCCAGTTGCGCCAGACCGCGGCGCAACCATTCCAGCACGGGTGCCGGCGTGGTGGGGGCTTGTGTGCCGCAATAGCGTTCCAGCAACTCCCGCGCCAACGGCGTTTGCCACATCAAGGCGCCGTTGCCAGCCCGCACCATGATGGTGGCGTAACCAAAGGCATCCAGCGCATTGCGAGTCTGGCGCCGCTCGCGTGCGCCGCGCAAATGCACCTGCATGCGGGCCAAAACTTCTTTGGGCTTTATCGGTTTGGTGACGTAGTCCACACCGCCGGATTCAAGCGCCGCCACCAGATATTCGGTCTCGGTCAGACCGGTCATGAACACAATGGGGATATGTGCTGTCAGCGCCTGCGCCTTCAGGCGGCGTGCCACATCAAAACCATCCATGCCAGGCATCATGGCGTCCAGCAAGATGATGTCGGGCACGGCCTGCGCGGCGCGCTGCAACGCAGCTTCGCCCGAAGTGGCCACCAGCACGGTGTAGCCCGATTCGTCCAGAGCATCATGCAGCACGGCAAGGTTGTCGGGCACATCGTCCACGATCAACACCACGTCGCTGTTGGCACGGTCCAATGTGCCGTCCCAGGCACTGGCACTGGTTTGCGCAGCGTTGATGCTGTGGGTGTCAGCGGGCATGGTTGTCGTCCAGCTCGTCTTGCAATCGGGTCAGCATGGTTTCAAATTGAAATTGTCGGGCCATAGTGCGCATGGTTTCCACAAAACTGCCGCACGCCGGATGTGCGCCACGGATGGCGTCGAGCTTGTTGGTGATGCCCCGGTAAAAACCCAGCCGCACCAGTTCCTGCAAGGCCAACAAATCGGCTGGCGGCGGAGCAACGCTCGGCGCCTTAGACGCGGCACTTTCCACCGTCATGGGCAGCGCAGACGCGTCGGGGGCATCCAGCCACACTAACTCCAGCCTGCGTTCCAGCCAATCCAGCAACTCGCTGTGGCGCACCGGCTTCACAATAAAATCCTCGCTCGCAATGCCCAGGGTGTTGTCCGCACCCCGCTCAAACGCATTGGCAGAGACAATGGCCACCTGCGGCTGGCGCCCATCCAGGGCCCGGATGCGGCGCAATGTCTCCCAGCCGTCGATACCGGGCATGGCCAGGTCCAGCAACACGACATCGGGGTCGTAACCTGAGGCCAGCAAATCCAGTCCATCGTGCCCACTGGCTGCCACCCGCAACACAAATCCCATGGGCTCCAGCAAGCTGACCAGCAATTCGCGGTCTGCCTCTTCGTTGTCCACCACCAAAATCCTGCGCCGCTCGCCTGCATAACCATGGCGCGACTTGCGAACCACCGGCACCAGCCGTTCCAGTGATTGCCCAGGCTGGTTGTGCAGTTCGGGCAGGAACAGGCGCACCTGAAACACCGAACCCTCACCGAGCTCGCTGGTGGCGGTGAGTTCTCCCCCCATCAAGTCGGTCAGCATCTTGGCGATGGTCAACCCCAGGCCGGAGCCAGTGGCACCCACGGCCACGCTGGCGGCGCGGGCAAAGGGGTCAAAAATTCGATCCATTTCTGCCGGTAGCATGCCGGGGCCGGTATCGTATACCTCCAGCTGCGCCATCTCGCGCCCATAGCGCACTTTGAAGGTGACACTGCCATGCTGGGTGAATTTGATCGCATTGCCTAGCAGGTTGATGATGATTTGGCGCACGCGTTTTTCATCGGCCCGCACCCATTCAGGTATTGCGCCCTGCACTTCAAATTTGAATGCCAGTCGCTTGGCGGCGGCCTGCAACTCAAAAAGGCTGGCAATTTCATGCATGCCATTGGCAAATTGCATGGGTTTGACATTGAGCGTGAGCTTGCCTGACTCAATGTGGGCCATGTCCAGCGTTCCCTCGATCAGCGAGAGCAAGTGCTCGCCACCGCGCTTGATGACACTGACGGCCTGCTTGCGGTGCGCAGGAATTGATGCGTCTTCGCCCATCAACTGCGCATAGCCCAGAATGCTGTTGAGCGGTGTGCGCAGCTCATGGCTGATCGCGCTGATGTAGCGGCTCTTGGCCTGGTTGGCCTGCTCGGCCTGCAGCTTGGCGCGTTCGGCCACTGCCGTGGCGGCCTGCAATGCCTCGTCAGTCTGGCGATGTGACTCAACTTCCTGCATCAGCAAATGGGTCTGTCGGTTGGACTCTTCCTGCGCCACTTGGCGGCTCTTGTGTGCCAGCACCAACCACCAGGCCACAATACCCCCCAGCAAGAGCAGCGCCATATACGCCTTGAAAAAGCCTGAGCGTAGCGCCTCTTCCAGCGCACGCTGGCCCCCTGTAGCCTCAGTCAAGGCCGCGAGCTCCTGCCGGTAAAACATGCCAAACACCGTGGCCAGCAGAGGCACGATGATGAGCATCAGCAGAATGAAGTGCCCCAGACCGGTGTCCAGATATGGCCAAACGCGCCTTGGCAGCAACCAGCGCAACGCACCCGACCACTGCGCGGACAGGGCAGCATCGTGCTTGCACAGGTCACCACAGCGCGCATCCAGCGTGCAGCACAGCGAGCAAATGGCACCACGGTAAGCCGGGCAATGCGCCATGTCGGGTGCCTCGTATTCGTGCTCGCAGATGACGCAGCGTTGAACGCGTGTCAAATCCTCCGGCGCGGAAGCCTGGGCGGCACAGCGTTTTGCTTCGTGTCCCCCGACCGCTGTGCG
>CAIQBN010000631.1 GCA_903870065.1 uncultured beta proteobacterium
ACTCAACCAGGGCGAGGCCCTGGCGGCCAGCGCCATGTCCAGCGCGACCTCGATCGGTGCACCGCGACCCGCGCGGTATCCCCAGCTCACATCGGTTGGCTTGCTTCGCTCTGACCACAAGCTGGTCTGGTCGAGATTGGTACTGAAAAACTGCATGAACCGCAAAGCAGCAAACGGCTGGATATCACGCAAAAATTGCGGATGAAAGGGCTCACTGGCATAGGTTTGGGTCAACGGTCGGTAGGACGCAGGACAATTTGCGGCATCAGCGGCATACGAAGCAGGATCGTTGTTGCAAGTGCCGCCGGGCGGTATGACCCGAACATTGCGCAGGTAATTGCCGTTACGCGAGGGGTCCGTTGCAGTGATGCTGAGGGTTAACGAACCCGCACCCGATGCAACGTCGACCGCGTCAATGCCGGGGCGTGACGCGCCCCCATTACGTGTCACGCCAGTCAAACCATAGGAAAGTGATCCCTCGCCGTCGTACAGGACGGTCCACCGACCAACGGGCAACTTGGTCGAGTTCATCCACAGGATCGTCGTCACAAATCGGTACTTGGTGACCGAATCGGATACGGCAGGTAAAGACTTTGGCCATCCGTCCGCATCCAGATCCAGCAGCGCCTGCTCCTTCGTATTCCAGGTATTGGCGCCACCGCACGGAGCCGCACACTGTGTCAGCCAGACCGCATTCTCACCGTTACCCGCTCGTTTGAAAAAGTCGACAAAGTGGGTCTCCGTCCCCCAATAGCGGACTTCGCGCACATTGACGCCGAGCGGGGAGTTGGCATTGTCAGTGGCATGCGCGTGGGTCGCCAACGGCGCATACAGGAAAAGTAACGCCAGCACCGGGCGCACGACATTTAACAATAGTGTGATCAGCCTGTATTGCATGATTCATCCCCCGTCAACGCTACCAATCAGCCGGACAACACAGCAGGGGCGCACCCTGATGACTCACTCCAGCATATCAAACCCTTGTGCCTCCAATGCTACAGTGACGCGGGTCACTTCAAAATTGATAGCTATAAACCTATATTCCACGAGGGCTACCGGCCCATTTCCTCTGATTCATCCAATCGTCGGTATAAATTCCATGCCCGTTGCAGCTAGTCCGACCAGTCCTACCTGGGTTTGGTTGGCTTGGGAAATCGCCAAACCGTAAAGAAATTCCCCCTGCAAGGCAGGGTTGGCGGCTTCGCCGTCCAAAGCCAAGGCGGCAGTGGACAGTGTCTGGGCATCGGGTGCCACGCCGTTCACCCGGGTCAGCAGGTAACTCGCTATCTGGGTGCTGGTAGCAGATGGCGCCCCGCCATTGGCGAGAAAACCCCAAATTTCCAAACGCATGATCAGACCCGCCACAGTCTTGCCAGATAGGCCTGCATCCGTCAACTCAATGATGATGCCCAGAACATCCTTGGCCACAAAAAGGGCAGACTGCCCCAGCACAGCGCCGGTCAACAAGGCCGCAACTCCGCCGCCCTGGGTCGGTCCCAAATCAAGGGCAAAAGCCTTGTCGGCAAATCGCAAGCGCTCGACATCGATCAAGGTGTCAAAGCCGTCCAGGCCATTCTTGGCTTCGACGAAAAACTTGCCGAAATTGCTGGAGACCGCATAGGCAGAGGCGTCGCCATTGAGCCTGACAACATCAATGCCTTTGCCGCCTTCTACCCAGTCGTTTCCAAGTCCCGCAAAAAACTGATTGTTCAGGTCATTGCCGATCAGAACGTCATCAAAGGCCGACCCGGTCACGTTCTCTATCCAGGTTCCCGCGCTGATGCCAAGATTTTCAACGCCTGCCAAGCCAATGGCAGTCAGTCCCACGCTGGAAAGGCTGCCCGGGGCCAGATTAATTTGCACACCCGTGGCGAAGGCAGACGCATCCACCGTGTCTGCACCGCCATCATCCACAATGGTGCTCTGGCCGCTGGCCTGCAGCGACCCGAGCGTGTAGAGGGTGTCGCCGGTTGCCATCGGCGTGGTGCCATACAGATAGCGCAGGGCCAACACGTCCAGCGGCCCCCAGTCGGTGCGATAGAGGCCGTCAGATGACTGCGTGCCAGACGACATCACTGTCAAGGCGCTGCGGTCATCGGTGGCGCGCAACTGGGTGCTCCAGCTGTCTCCAGGGTCCACGTTGCGCGGGTGGCGCAAACCCAGGGCGTGCCCGATTTCATGCAGCAACGCGGCGTAACCCTCGCTGCCGGGTGCCAGGTTGAGCATGGACTCGACATCCATCCACACATCCCCGGCAAGCGCACCAGCGCCGGCTTGATTGGGTAGCCAGCTCACACCCTTGGTGGCGATTTGCTGGCTCACACCAAACCGAATCTGCCCCACGCCCCCCTGGCTCTCTGTGACCTCGGTGAAGGTAAGACCACTCAGTTGCGAAGTCCGCATAAAAATGTCACGCACCGCCTGTTGTTCGGCGCTGCTGAAGCTGCGAAAGCCACTGACCGCGACGCCGGCACTGGCGACGCTCCCCACAAAACTGAAGGTGACGGTGACCGGACTCGCCAGTGCCTGACCGGCATTCCATCGCAGTGTGCTGCCAGCTGCAATGGACTGCTCCGCCATGTTTTGCGGGCTGATGAAGTCCGCCAGGTTATACCGGTTGCTGCCGCCCCCATTGATCGGAACAATCAAATACTCGATGTCGGTCAGTGCGTAGGAAAACCCGGTCCCGGACTTTGGCGACACTGTGGCGTTTATGCCATCCACCGACACTTGAATGTTGAGGTCGGCAAGCTCGGCTTGGCGCCACGGCCCATTTTCTACCGGTTGAAACCAGGGAATGCCGACGCAGTCGATGCCACCTTCACCGAAGAAGGTGTCCATGCCGCCATTGCCCCAGAAACTATTGTCGTTGTTGTTGCCCTTGAACCAATCGTTATGGCCACTTCCCTGGGCATTTTCAACGCCAATCAAGGTGTCCGCCGTTCCAAAACCATCTTCCGCTCGACCGACCGTTAAGTCGACGTTGACGCCAGACGGAGAGTCCCAATAGACGGCGTCTAATGTGCGCCAGGATTGCCCAGGCACCACCATCCTTTCAATTGTGTCGTTCCCCGGCCCCCCATTGACGCCACCGTTGTATAGTTTGAAGCGGTCGTTGCCACCCAAGCCAAAGTAGTTGTTCCACTGGTCTTTCGCGCTCTCGGCCTGAACGTAAGCATCGTCACCTTCAGTCAATCGAATATCGGGCATGGTTCCAACCTCTCTTTAGACCCTGAGCAGGGCAATGGTCTTGGTTGGAAAGTTCACCAAATTGGGGAACACATCCACGAGTTGGCTACTTGGCAGCCCTATCCACTGCATGAGTGTCGCCCCGACCTGGTCACTGCTGATACCTGGAACAAAACGCCCGTTCTTGTTACGGTCGCCATCGTCAATTCCACCCAGCACCAAGGACGGGAAGCTTCCATAAACGGTACCGCCCGCGACCGGCCCGCCCAAGGCAAACCAGTGGTTGCCCCAGGCATGCTCGCTGCCACCGCCTGAGCCTGGCCGCAGGGTTCTGCCAAATTCCGACATCACCAGGGTGATCACATTCATGTCCAGGCCATTCGCGCGGTTGGTGGCGTCAAAGGCGGTCAGGGCTTTTGCCAAAATTGCCAACTGGCCATCTTGTGTTGTCGAGCCTGTGCCACGTTGGTTGGTATGGGTGTCAAAGCCGCCCCACTGTTTAAGAAAAACCTGCCGCTTGAGCCCTTGCGCTTTGAACACCGGCAAGACCGACGCCAACGAGCGCAAATTTCTTGGCAAATCGCCATGGTCCGTATTGCTGCCAAAGTCGGCGGTTGGCTCGATTGCCGCCATAAACGCCTTGGTAGAGAGCGTCGAGTCTGAAATAGCGGATCCAAAGGTTCGCGCATATTCGGCTTCATACGCGTTGGCGAACTGCCAGCGTGCCATCCGGTTGAGCGACTGCGCCGATGCGCTTTCGGGCTGCGCCAGGTCTGCCGTGCCCCACCATCTGGAGCCACCCGGCGGCATGAACGACACCGAGGACTGCTGGCCCAAAACCAGCGTGCGGTTGTTGTCCATGGTGACCGCGGATAGGGCATTTCGCAAGTTCGACGGCAATCGCTCTAGGCCACGCCCGGCCCAACCACTGGTGTCATCCGACACCATCCATCCTTGCACCATCGCCGTTTGGTCGCTATGCGACATCAGGAATGGCGGCACTTTGACACTGCCGGCCAATACGCTTTGTGCGGTCGACGGTTCCACCAACGGCCCCACATTGGCAACAAAACCCAAGCGCCCCTCCGTGTACAACGGTACCAACTCTGACAAGGCCGAATGCAGGCCAAAGCTGTGACCAATCGCCGTTCCGGGCAAATTCGCCAGGCTGCTTTTCGACATCGCCAAATTGGCCCGGGCTGTCTGATAGTCGTTGTAGGCGGCATCGGTGGGCACCAGAGTGTTGTGGCCGTCATTGCCGCCATTGAGGTAGACCACGACCAGGGCGCGGTAGTCCTCGTCTGCTCCTATACCCGGCAGCGACAATCCACCCAACATGCCGGCCACGCCGGCTGCGCCGGCTGTTCCCAATAATTGGCGTCGATTCATCATTTGATCACTCCGTGGTAAGGGCTGGTCAAAGCAAAATCAAGCAACCGCATGGCGCCTTCGCTGGGGTCTTGGGTGTCCCATTGCGGCTGTTTGATGAGTTGCTCGATGTTGCTGCGCAGGGTGGGCGGCATGGCGCCTCTAAAGAAGTGTTCGCTCAGGTAGTCGTTGAACATACGAGGCGATAGGGCATAGGCCGTCGTGATGGTCGCAACATCACATCCTGCGGCATCAAATACTGTCAGATCGTTACGTTGCGCGGTGTCGTTCCAGCGCCTGGCATTGGCCAGATTGAGCCGCTCCGTAAACTCGGACGCATTGGCCAACTTTTGCTCGGGTGCCAACAAGTTGCTGCCAGGGGCTCTATCGGTCGGTGCGTAATAGCCAAAAACGCTTTCAGCTTCAAAGCCACCCTGCTGCGGCGGCCGCACTGGTGATGTTCCATCGCCCCAGGGATAGCGCGGCACCCGTTTGCAATTCAAGCCGCGCCAAAGCGCCGTATTGTGCAAATAAGGCTCTCTGAATTTTCCATCATCGGCCCGGGACAGCTCCGGCTTGTCACCCGCACGTGCCTCGCTGTCCAGCAAAGCGGCCTTGACAACCGCCTTCATGTCGCCAGAGACACCCTGCCCATTGTTACGAAACTTGGCGGCAACCCGCCCCACATAGGCGGGCGTCGGGTTGCTCTTGACCAGATGCTGAATCATGCGCAGAGACACAAATGGTGCAATATTGGGGTGCTCCATCAGCATGGAGACGGCAGAACGTAAGTCCTGCTCTTGGGACTGTCCGGCCG
>CAIQBN010000632.1 GCA_903870065.1 uncultured beta proteobacterium
CGGACTTTGAGCTTGGTATTTCGGTGGGCCGTCATGTTGAGCTTTTTCAATTGATCCGCCACTTGATATGCCGCAGGCAACAATTGCTCGGCAGGAACAACCAAATCCAGGAATCCTGCAACCACAGCTCCTTGAGGGGTGAAAATTTCGGCGTTGTTGACGGCGCGCTGGAAGGCGGGCTTGGTCAACCGATCTCGCGCCAGCGTGATGCCGACATGGTGCATGGTCATGCCGATTTTGACTTCGTTGAGGCCAATGTTAAACGCACCGTCCGCGCCAATACGGTAATCTGCCGACAGCAGCAAAAATGCACCCTTGGCCATGGCATGTCCCGAACAGGCAACGATGATGGGTTGTGGATGCGCCAGCATGCGTCGCGCCAATTGGGATCCGCTTGCTACCAAATCAATAGCATTTTGCGGACCCGACATCATAATCTTCAGGTCATAACCTCCACTGAGGATGCCTGGCTGGCCCGTCACAATCACGACGGCGCCGGCAGCCTCGGCAAGATCCAGTGCACGGTGGAAATCGGCAATCAATTCATGTGTGAAGGCATTGACCTTGCCATTGTTTAAGGTCATGGTGGCAATGCCGTCGTTCAATTGGCAGGAGACGAGTTCGCTCATGGTCGTAGTTTAAAAATTGAAAGGCAATCAGTCTAACCGTACGACCCGGCCAGTTTGCCCCGGACCAATACCAGAAGGCGCAAAGGGCCCCAGAAGTCTTGGGAAGAGTGCCCGATGAGCGCGATGTCAGCTGAAGTGGGATACTTTGTACCGGTCCGTACACCTAACATTTATTTCAAGAAGGTCTGTATCGTGAAAATGCGTATGTTGATGGTGGTGCTTCGACGCATGGCGTTGGGTTGGGTTGCGTTCGCCATGGGGCAGAGCGCACTGGCAGCTGACCCGGCGCGCGGGCAGGTGTTGTGGAACAAGCCAGGCGAATCAACCATCAACATGTGCAGCGATTGCCATGGCGTGACGCCGAATCAAAATGTCAAAAACGTCTGGAACGCTTCCGGAACAATTGCCAGTCAGGGCATACCCAGCGTCATTCGCGGTCGTATCGCGATTCAGCGCGACATGTTTGAGTTTGCGTCTTGGCCAGATACCGACTTGGCAGACTTGGCCGCCTATATCAATGCAGTGCGTTACGGGAAACCTATTGCAGCGCCCACACTCAGCAACGAGGAATGCCTGTTCAATTGGGCAGAGTCCCAATTGCCTTCGGTATTTAACGCGCCTGCCGTTCAGGTGGGGGCCATCTCGTCGCTCAACTATCGGTTGTATGGTGCCGGTGCGGTTGTTAATGCCTTGGGCCATAACGCAGCAGATTCTCAGGTTTGGGTGTTGGCACCCGGTCTGGGTTTTGCTGCACCGACGCCACTTGGCGTATCCAGCAGTGCAGGTTTGTTTGCAGCCTCGCGTGCGGCAGGTTGCCGTTGACTAGAGGCTGCACCATGAAACCGGCTTCAGCCCTGTTGGCGTTGTTGCTCTTTGTGTCGGCTGACGCATGGAGTATTGAGGTGGGTGCTGTTGCGCCCGACTTTGAATTGCCAGGCATGCAACGCACCATTCACTTAGCCGATTACCGGGGCAAGGCGGTCTATCTTGATTTTTGGGCATCCTGGTGTGGTCCGTGCAAAATGTCGTTTCCTTGGATGAACGAGATGCA
>CAIQBN010000633.1 GCA_903870065.1 uncultured beta proteobacterium
CGTCATCGAGCAGAATGGCAGAAAAAACCGCTTTCAGATCGCCCCGTACACCGGCGCCGTTGTCGTTGAATGCACTTGCCACGCGCGATACATACGCCGGGCTCGGACTGCTGGTCACCAGGCGTTGAATCATTTGTTTGCCAAAAAACGGCCCCACGTTGGGATGGTTGAACAGCGTATCGAGCGCCATCTTCAAAGCGGTCACACCATCGGTATTGGCGCCAACCGTCGTTCCCAGAAAAATGGCCGGAAGTGTCGAATGATTGGCGGCAATCAAACGCATTGGCAAGCGGGTGAATATTGTGTTGGGAATATTTCGGTTTTGCACCGGCTCCACTGTGTTGACATTCTGGGTTTGATCAAAGTCCCAGCCCGTAAAAATGCGCGCGATGTTGGTGATGTCACTCTGTGTATAGGTCTCCACTTTTTTGCCACTGCCGTCGCGCAGTTCTGTGCCGTCAATTTGGAGTTGGTACAGGCCCAAGGTGAACAACTGCATGATCTCGCGGCCGTAGTTCTCGTCAGGCACACGCCCGCGGGCCACATCCTCTTTCAAGTTACCCTTGGTATTGAGGTAGTAACCCATTGCCGCGCTGAGCGTAACGTCTTCGAGTAACTTGCGAAAATTACCAAAGGCATTGGCCACTAGCATGTCCCACCAGGCTGCCATGGCATGGCTGCGCCAATTGAAATCAACCCCGTACAGCGACACAACAAAATACTCCGACAACGCCAGCGTGGCCCGCTTGCGCACCGCGTCAGGCGATGTCATGAGCTGATTCCAGATCATGTAGTCGCCGGGATAAGTGGCGTCGTAATAGTTGGTCGTGTTGCTAATTGCGCTATAGCCGCGCTGGTTCAGCCAGTCAAAACCGGTGGTGCTGGTTGGGGCACTAAACTGCTCCTGCAGCCACCCGCCATAACCGAGCTGGGTCACCGCAGTGATTTCCGCATCGGATGCGGAAAATTGAGCCTGCAGCAGGAAACGTGCGGCCTGCTCAGCAGTTTGCGGACGGGCTGTTGCATAGTTCGAATTCACCGCACCCGCAAAATCCGCCAGCGCGCCAGCCCTTACCAATTGCCCCGCCGTTGCAGGACCCAGAACATAGATATCACTACCCACGACACCCAGGTAGTTGTCGGTCCCGGCGTAGTAGCGATAGATATAAGGATCACTGACAAGGTTGGCCGGGTGACCAGGAAAATACAGGGGATAGAACCGCTCGGCCCAGTCCATGAACGCGTTGGCATCCGGCACACCAGCAGACTTGGCCTGCGTACCCTGCGTGACCGTCTGCGCAGTGGCCTTCAGCAAATTGGAATTGGACCGCGCACTTTGCAGGTCAAGCATTGGCGCTGGCAACCCAACCGAGCCACCTTCGCCGCCGCCGCAGGCAGCGAGCAACGCAGCAGCGCCGGCGCCCGCCCATAGCGGCGCTTGCGCAACATCAGAAAAACACAAATCGTCTGTGCCGCAATCGATCTCTGGTTTTGCGTTCATCGCTGAGTCCTTCGGCTGGAAAGAACGCAGCTTAATGTAATTATTGGACTTCCGTCCGTCGACAACGGTTGGGAAAAACAATCATTTGTTACGGACCGTAACGGCGCGCAGCGATTCACGCGTGCGCACAGCCTCTTGCCGCGCTGCTGCGGCAAAGGTGTTGCCCGAATCGGCATACAAAATCGCACGTGACGAGTTGACAACAATCGGGGCGACAGTCTCGCCTGC
>CAIQBN010000634.1 GCA_903870065.1 uncultured beta proteobacterium
CGTTCGATTCCGATATTACCTGCTGGAGTATTTGTCTGGCAAGACGAGTATGAGACGCGCCACAACTATTTCCACGGACCAGACGACACCTCCTATCTGATTGAAGGCAACTGGCTTCCTGAAAATGAGCAACTGACAAGATTCGCACTGGACTTCGACCCGTTCATTCCAGAATCCCATACCCAACTCATAGTCATGGAAGGGTTTCATCAGCCAGACGCCAAAACAAGTCCGGCATTTGAACCCTTGACCGAACTCATAGAACAGTACGCCAACGGGAAATTTGAAGCGATACCAGTCGGCCTCCGGGAACGGGTTGCGCAGGCTTTCTTTCCAATGCCCCATTGGGATCAACTTGCCCCTGACCAACGCCGATCCCTGGCGCAACAGAATGATGTGCAGCACGATCCAGCCCTTGAACCAGAAAATGAATATTGGTGGCAATTGACGTGCAGAACGCAGGAAGTCGAGTCCGAGATCAAACGGTGGGAGTTAATGAGCGACCACGGCATCCCCAGCGAGGCGGTGACCAAGAAGACCCAATTGGACACCTTGCGGGCCAACCTGGCACGGTTAAGCGCTTTGTGGAATAGCCCCCCTTTCACTGTTGAAGATTGGGGAAAACCTTTCGATTGCGATTTAAGTGAAATACGGCCTGCCACTGTCATTAAGGCAAACACTACAGTCGCGAATGACCCCAGTGTCACGCATTCAACGGGAACGGCTGCGGCAACAGTGAGTCTGCAACCGCAAACTGTACAGTCAGAAACGCCGTGGTTGATGATCGACCCGCGCGACCCGCCACCGGTACACGCTTGGTATACACCGGCCCGCTATTTCGCACGTCAACTGGTCAAAGACGATTCAACCCGGCTGCTGAAGACATTGATACTGGCCGACATGGTTGCAAAATCACTCGCCAAGGTAGGCATCAAAAAGCGAGGTGGAAAAAAACCGTTTGTAGCGGACACGATACTCAAAGCGTTTTCAAACGTAACACTGGGATAAAACTCTCAAACTTTCAGCGAAAGTTTTATCGTCAATCGAGCTGGGACCCAATATCTATAAGGGTTTCCGCAAACTTTCACTTTCTCTTCCAAGCGTTAAACGCACAAAAATAATAAGGCTCCATAGATCGAAATTCATCGGTCTTGCATCGCAAGTAGGCGGTGCTATTTGGAGTCTTCCATGTCGACTGAAATCCACCCAGGCGCAACATCCGCCCATTCCGCAAATCTACCTGCGGACTTCGTCCCCCTGCACCTTGAGACCCGAACCCACGTCAGCACGGCGGTTCTCGGAGTCCACATCAACCGCAAGAATCAGACACTTCGCGGCTGGGCGAGCGCCGAGACCTTTCCACCGGAGTTGAGGCCCATCAGGGGTCTTGGCCGTTTGTGCTGGCCGGTGGCAGGTATCAAGAAACTGCTAGGAGTAGCGTAATGGCGGCCAAATTTGCCGCCCTGGCGCTGCGCCTGTGGTGCGCTATGCCGAGCCAGTGGTTCAAACGGCGGAGCACACCATGAACGACCTGATCGAACAATTCAGGCAGGGCATTGCAGCGGCGGGACTGACACCACCGACTGAAATCATTGACGACGGCGTAATCCACCGTTTCAGCACCAATGGCAAACCCACCCACAAACACGGCTGGTACATGCTGCACACCGACGGCATCGCAGCAGGGGCGTTCGGCGACTGGCGCGAGGGTTTTACGCAAAACTGGTGCAGCAAAGCGGACACGTCCATGACCGGAGCGGAGCGGCTCGCGC
>CAIQBN010000635.1 GCA_903870065.1 uncultured beta proteobacterium
ATCCAAATAGACCGCCCCAATAATGGCCTCCAGCGTGTCTGCCAGAATCGACGGCCTTTTTTGGCCCCCAGAACGGACTTCGCCCTCACCCAGGCGCATGATGTCGGGAAGGCCCAGATCCACTGCCAACTGGTGTAGCGTATCTTGCTTGACCAGATTCGCACGAATGCGCGACAAATCACCTTCAGGCAAACTCGCCAGTCGCGCATACAACAAGTCCGATACCGCCAGATTCAGGACCGAGTCGCCCAAAAACTCCAGTCGCTCGTAGTGATCGCTGGAGAAACTACGGTGGGTCAGTGCCTGTGTCAACAACGCAATATTGGCAAATTCATGTTGCAGGCGTTTTTGCAACTCCCCGAGACGAAGCTCCACGTTATTTGGATCGTCCGGTGTACTTGAGTGTGAGCCAAGCGGGACCGACCAGATGAATTTCGCGCTCGTAGGCAAACTTGACGACTACCTTGTCGCCCTCTTTGGTAACTTCCAAGTCCTTGCCCTGAACTGTAGAGATATTGTCGATCGCAGCTGACTTATCAAAAATACCGCGCACCTCCGGCACCGAGTTGCCTTCCTGGGACTTGTTGACCGCCTTGACAACCGCCTGGTACTCAATAACGGTCGGGAACACTTGAGCAGCAATGATGCCTGAAATACCGACCACGGCCCCCACAAAGACCAAGCCGAAAAAAGTGATGCCCCGCTGTTTGGATTTACTTTGCACTGCCATGAACCACTTCCCCTTTCAGTCAAATGAACCGATGCGCTTGGGATTTCCAAAATTCATCCAGACCGCAAATGCCTTGCCGACGATGTTTTTCTCGGGCACAAAACCCCAATAACGTGAATCCAGCGAATTGTCGCGATTGTCACCCATCATGAAGTAGTGCCCCTGCGGCACTTTACAGGTCACCCCTTCAACCGAATATAGACAACCGTCGCGACCCGCAAAATTGTCGGCGCCGGGAATAAAGGCAGGTCGTTCATCGTCATTGAGCAACCGGTGTTTCTTGTCGCCCAGGTTTTCTTCAAATTGCTTGAAATACCGCATCGCATCTTCATCAAAAAACTCCGGCACGGCAGTCGTGGCCACGGGTTGGCCGTTAACGGTCAGCCGCTTGTTGATGTAGGCGACCGTGTCACCGGGCAATCCCACAATCCGTTTGATGTAGTCCAAACTGGGTTTGGGCGGATAACGAAACACCATCACGTCACCGCGCTGTGGCGGCGTTCCTTCGGTAATTTTGATGTTCAAGACTGGCAGACGCAATCCATAGGTGAACTTATTCACCAGGATCAGGTCACCCACCAGCAGTGTTGGAATCATCGAACCCGACGGAATTTTGAACGGCTCAATCAAGAATGACCGCAGGAAAAAAACAGAAATGATGACGGGAAACAATCCCGCGGTCCAGTCCAGCCACCAAGGCTGCATTAGCAGGCGTGTCTTGGCTTCGGTGATGTCGCCATCAACTTGACTAATGCCCATTTTCCCGAGATCGGCACGTCGCTTGGCGTCCGTTGCCTCCAAGAGTGCAGCGGCATTTTGGCGTTGTGGCAAGAAATAATAACGTTCAGCGACCCAATAGGCACCAGTAACCACCGACGCCAAAAAAAGAAGCAGGGCGAAGTTACCCTCCACCGCACCAAAATACCAGGATCCGGCATACAGAACAAAGGCACCAAGTATTGCTGAGGTTAGCGCCTGCATCAGTCTTCTACCTGCAAAATGGCCAGGAAGGCCTCTTGTGGAACTTCCACCGAACCGATTTGCTTCATGCGTTTCTTGCCTGCCTTTTGTTTCTCAAGAAGTTTGCGCTTACGTGAAATATCACCGCCATAACACTTGGCGAGGACGTTTTTGCGCAGTGCTTTGATTGTCTCACGCGCAATGATGTTGGCTCCAATCGCCGCCTGGATCGCCACGTCGTACATCTGGCGCGAAATGATTTCTCTCATTTTTGCGACCACTGCGCGGCCGCGATATTGACTTTGACTGCGGTGAACGATGATTGAAAGAGCGTCGACTTTCTCACCGTTTAGCAAGATGTCAACCTTGACTACATCGGAGGCGCGGAACTCTTTAAACGCATAATCCATTGAAGCGTAACCGCGGCTGACACTTTTAAGTTTGTCAAAAAAGTCGAGCACGATTTCGCCTAGTGGCATTTCATAGGTCAGCACCACTTGTCTGCCCTTGTAGGCCATGTTCATCTGGATGCCGCGCTTTTGGTTGGCCAGCGTCATCACGACACCGACATACTCCTGCGGCATGTACAAGTGCACCGTGACAATCGGTTCACGGATCTCTGCCGTCTTGCCAATTTCCGGCATCTTGGACGGGTTTTCGACCATCACGACTTCACCGTCGTTTTTCATCACCTGGTAAACGACGCTCGGTGCCGTGGTAATCAAATCCTGGTCGAATTCGCGTTCCAGGCGCTCTTGCACAATCTCCATGTGCAGCAGACCCAGAAAACCGCAGCGAAAACCGAATCCCAACGCTTGCGAAACTTCAGGTTCGTAGTGCAGCGATGCGTCGTTGAGCTTGAGCTTTTCGAGAGCATCACGCAACGAATCATATTCACTGGCCTCGGTCGGGTAGAGGCCGGCGAAAACCTGTGGCTGGATTTCCTTAAATCCTGGTAGTGCCTCCGTCGCAGTAAACGCCGCTCCCCCGGTACCGGGCTTGATCAGTGTCACCGTATCACCTACCTTGGCGGCCTGCAGCTCCTTGATGCCCGCAATGATGTAGCCAACTTCACCCGCCTCCAGCGATTGTCGTGGTTGATTTGCAGGCGTAAACACCCCCAGGTTGTCGGCGTTATACATTGCACCAGACGCCATCAATTTGATGCGTTCACCCTTGCCCAAACGGCCATCCACAACCCGCACAAGCATCACAACACCAACATAACTGTCAAACCAGCTGTCGATAATCATGGCTCGCAGCGGGCCATCGGGATTTCCCTTTGGCGCAGGAATTTTGGCCACAATCGCTTCGAGGATGTCATCGATACCCAGTCCGGTCTTCGCGGAACAAACGATGGCATCGGTCGCATCGATACCAATTACGTCCTCAATTTCACTGCGCGCGTTTTCTGGATCGGCATTGGGCAGGTCAATTTTGTTCAGCACCGGCAACACTTCGACATGAAGATCCAACGCGGTATAGCAGTTGGCAACTGTCTGCGCCTCTACACCCTGACTCGCATCGACAACCAAAAGCGCACCCTCACATGCAGACAAAGATCGACTCACTTCGTAAGAGAAGTCAACGTGCCCCGGCGTGTCAATCAAATTAAGGTTGTAGACCTGCCCGTTTTGGGCCTGATACTGCAGTGCGGCGGTCTGCGCCTTGATGGTTATCCCTCGCTCTTTTTCGATATCCATCGAGTCCAAAACCTGCGCCTCCATATCGCGCGCTTCGAGTCCGCCACAACGCTGAATCAACCGGTCCGCCAGTGTCGACTTGCCATGATCAATGTGAGCAATGATCGAAAAATTTCTGATGTGATTCATCAACGAAATCGCTTAAGTGGTTGAATTAAAAAGGACGGGGGAAAGAAAAAAGGGCGCGTCGACTTTGACGCGCCCTGAACCAACAATCATTGGCAACTGCGAAGGTTGGAACTTCATTGTAGGCAAAAAGTCTCGAAAGCAAAGCCCGAAAAATGGCATTCTGATCGCGTTGCGAGTCAGCAACAGTTATTTTATTCACAGGTTGTTAACAATTTCTGGAGTAAGTATCTGCACAACTTGTGGGTGATCTGTGGATCACCTGTGGGGCACTTACCTCCATCTCACATAATGGATTTTTCGCGATCCATATGCTTACAGAGTGCCTTGTAAACCCGTTATTCTAACCAAATTCAATATTTTAATATGTTAGCAAGCGCACACATTCAAAAAATTAAATGCATTTGAAATTGAAAATTTGTGCGGTCAATCAAATAGATGCGTCAAAACTTCCCCAAATTGGGCTGGCTTTGACGCAATCCAATTACCGGGCAGGTTTTATTAACAGAAACTGCGCCAATTCTCCACGTCGCACCAACACAGGCAAGGCCTTGGTTTTGTCATACTTGGTCATCGCAGATTCAAACTCTTTCACCGATGCGATTTCGATATTGCCCAGAGACAAGATGACATCGCCCTCACGCAGTCCGGCGCGCGCCGCACCCTCCACAGCGCTGTCAACCCGCACGCCTCCCTTGATCTTCAACTCCTTTTTCTGCGCCTCAGGTACTTCGCTGACTGCAAGACCCAACGCCTGGCCAGCAGCGGACGCTTTCGGTTTTTCTTCGCGGTTAGATGTCTTGACCACAGGCTTGTCCGCCTCTATCTCCGCGATGGTGACACTCAAGTCCCGGCTTGCGCCCCGTCGAAATACAGTGATAGTGCTTTTCGTTCCAGGCTTGGTGCCACCAACCATTCGCGGTAAATCACTTGACTTCTCGATCGGCTTGCCGTCAAAGCGCGTAATGATGTCACCGGCTTCAATTCCCGCCTTGTCTGCCGGTGAACCTGCCTCCACGCCGCGCACCATCGCTCCCATGGCCTTGCCAAGACCCAATGATTCGGCAATCTCTTTGCTCACTTGCTCAATTTGAACGCCTATGCGTCCACGTGACACCCGGCCGGCACTGCGCAACTGTTCACTCACCCTTACCGCCTCATCCATCGGGATCGCAAACGAAATGCCCATAAAGCCGCCTGAGCGCGAATAAATCTGGCTGTTGATGCCAACCACCTCGCCGCGCATGTTGATGAGGGGCCCGCCCGAGTTACCTGGATTGATAGCCACATCAGTCTGGATAAACGGCAAATAGTCACCGGTGTCGCGCTGCTTGGCACTCACAATTCCAGCGGTAACAGAATTTTCCAAACCAAACGGCGATCCAATCGCCATGACCCACTCACCGACCCGCAGGCGATTGACATCACCAATCTTTACGGCCGGCAACCCGGATGCCTCGATTTTGACCACGGCAACATCACTACGCTTGTCGGCCCCGATTATTTTTGCCTTGAATTCCCGCTTGTCGGTCAAAGTGACCAACACTTCATCAGCTCCATCGACAACATGCGCATTGGTCATGATGAAGCCGTCTTGCGTGAGGACAAAACCCGAACCCACACCCCGCGGTTGCTCTTCTTCTTGTTGCGGACGATTCTGCCGCGGTGCCTGCCGTGGCATACCCGGCATGTTGGGCATCGGAAGCCCAAAACGCCGGAAGAACTCGAGCATATCCTCTTCCCCTGCGCCACCGTGTGCGCTACGCGCGCTCACTTTTTCCAAGGTGCGAATATTCACAACAGAGGGACCGACTTGGTCCACCAAATCCGTGAAGTCAGGTAAATTTCGAACTTGCGCCACCGCTGGTTGTAGTGGCGCAACGGCCACCAAAGCGGCACCGCTCATGGTGACCGCCATCAAGAGCGACCGCATCGTGTTGCGTGAATAGTTTGTCATCTGCTTTCTTTCAATCAAGAATCAATTCGTGCCATTAAGGCGACCTGCCCCAAAGGGTTCCAATTTGGGTTCTATTTCTTGCGTTCAAGTGCCTGTGCAAAAGCATTTAGCGTTAAAAGTGGAACTTCCCCCACTGCCGTCACCCACCAATCCTGAACACGCCGGGTTACCGTGTGGGTTGCCCCGCCCATGTCCACAGCACCCTCGCGGACATGGCGCTTTCGGTCAAATGCCTCAACAAATAGTGAAACGGTCGCTACACCATCTGAGAACATCCATTGCATTGTCCCGTTTTGACTTGCCGCTGCGCCGTTACCTGTGCCTTCGCCCTGACGCTGGTAGCAGACCATGGGCTTGAAGCCGTCCATCTCCCTTGAAAGAATCCAGCCCTGACTATCGGCCGTGGTTTTTTGCAGATGAGGCCGTTGTACTTGGTAACCATCGGTGCTGCCCATCCTTCTTAGCCTGCCAACATCGACCTGCGCATCCAATTGCAGCTCCGAAAATGCAGCGTGCTCCAATACCTTTCCATCTGTACCCACTGTTTGCAATTGAACAATCAGTCCAGACTTCCTTTCACTCCAGATTCGATACCCGTAGCGCAATTGGTCATTTGGAATGAGCTGAAACACGTCGGCCTCAAACCCGGCGATACGCTCCATGCCCAGTTCTTTCAAACGATAAAAATCCCCGATGGTAGAAGCGTTGGATTTGAGAAAATTGGGAAAGAGTCCTAACGACTCACGCACTTCTGCAATGGCAACTCTGGTTTGCGGAAAAAACGTAACAACTTGATCATTTCGCCTGAATATGGCCCGTGGCGTGCCGCTCAGTGTTTCCACGCGTTCTAGCTGCTGGGTTCCGTCGCAGACATGCCAAATTCTTGCGCTTGACATACTCCCGCCAGCCGACACGACGAAAGTGCCGGTGTAGATGCTCTGCCTGGAGGCCTGATGAACACGCATAAGCCACGCATTGAGAGATGGTTCGGAAGTCCCTTGAGCCCACACCGAACTTTGCCAGGCGCACAGCACAAACGCTGCGAACACCAGCCATAACGATCCTACGCGCATGCGTGTCACCGAGCCGACCCCTCATGTGTCGCATTGCGCAAAAATCCCGCTGGCACTTGCAAGGCTGAGTGCCCTCCAAGCTGCCGGTGGGCAGCCATCAGTTCATCCAGACGAGGGTCGCGCAACATGGTCCCAGCGCTGGACTCAACTACGACTGCGCCCTGTTTGAGAGCCTGCGAATCCGCAGCGATGGATGCAACATGTCCGACCGCCAGCGTTGACGGCGGCGTCCAAATGCTAGAGCCAACAACTGTCAGCAGCGCAGTGCAGGCGACACCAGCCAAGACTTTCCATCGAAAAACAGATTCGTTGGCAGCAATCTGTACACCACGCGATGCTTCGTTCTTGTCCACGACTGGCCCCTGTGCGCTCAAGGCGCTCTGGTCAATGCAGGACGCGGCAAATTCGTGAGCCAATCGCGCGTCCAGTTTGCCGAGGAACGCAAGCCCATCTGAAGAGTGCGCTAAGTCCGGGCTGCGTAACACATCTCCGATCACTTGGTACGTGTGCCAGGCAGTCGTCAGCGTGGGGTCCCGCGCAAGCGCATCGAATACATTCGCCAACTCGTCATCACGCAATTCCCCATCACCCAGGGCAGATATCCATTCACAGTGGTCACGCTTCAGGTCAGTCATATTCAAATTTCACCAACGTTTGCCGGTCTGCTTGTCCAATAAGGGTCGAACCCTCTGCGAAATCGCTTCCCGTGCACGGAAAATACGGGATCGAACAGTACCGACAGGACATTCCATAGCTGCGGCAATTTCCTCGTAACTCAAACCTTCAATTTCACGGAGAACGACCGCCTGCCGCAAATCTACTGGCAGCGCATCCATTGCCGCATTCACGACGGCAGCAATTTCCTTTGCCGCCAAAATGCTCTCAGGCCCTTCATCCGTCGTTGGTTCGCTTTTTTTCCAGGAAGTTTCATCGTCTTCTTCAGAGTCTGCGAAATTTCCAGAAACCATGGGCTGATGCTTGAGTTCGAGCAAGAATTTCTTGGACGTATTGACGGCGATGCGATAGAGCCAGGTATAGAACTGGGCATCGCCTCTGAATTGGTGCAGTGCACGGTAAGCGCGAACAAAAGTCTCTTGCGCGATATCTTCGACAAGATCGACATCACGCACCATACGACCAATTAGTCTTTGAACGCGCCGCTGATATTTCAGGACGAGCAAACCATAAGCGCGCTGATCGCCCGATAGCGTGCGCTGCACCAAAATGGAGTCACTTTCCTGCTCAGACGCGGGAAAATCCTGATTCATGCCAACCTACCCGGTGCGCCAACAACCGCGTCGACGTCCTGCACCGCGATATCGTGTGATGCGAACACCATCGCGCGTCGAAATGCGCGCCATTGGGTTGCGTCTGTGCACCGGTCAATCCACAACCAGGTCTTTTTCCCGGCGCCGACGCGCACGAAAACTAGCACACTAAAAGGCGAGTTCAACACCGGCGTCAAGTGCCAAACCACGCCCTCACGCAGGCCCGCCCACTGCCAATGCAGTCCATCCCAGGTCAGACAACCACCCGAAAAACGCTTCCACTGAAGCAGCGACATACCTGCTGCCAACAACAGTGCGCAGAACATGCCTAGCACCTGAAGTTGTGCTTGTGCTTGCGTTACGGCGTAATGTCCGACTGATAGCGCGCCCACCGCAAGCAGCACACCGATAGTGATGAGCTGCCAACGAGACCTAGCAACCATCAAGCTGACTGCAGGTGCCGTGTGCATGAACCGCTATGTTGAATCGGTCGAATTTACACGCGCTTGAAAACCAGCGCCCCGTTCGTACCACCAAACCCAAAATTATTCTTGACTGCAACATCAATGCGCATATCGCGTGCGACATTGGCACAGTAGTCCAGATCACACTCCGGATCCTGGTTGAATATATTGATCGTCGGCGGACTCTTCTGATGATGAAGTGCCAAAACGGTGAAGACGGATTCAATTCCGCCCGCCCCGCCCAACAAATGACCCGTCATGGACTTGGTTGAATTGACCACAATCTTTCTGGCATGATCACCAAGTGCGGCCTTGATCGCATTAGTCTCATTCAGGTCGCCCAGCGGTGTTGATGTGCCGTGCGCATTCACATAGTCAACCTGATCGGCATTGACACCCGCATTGCGCAGTGCACCTAGCATCGCACGGCGCGGACCGTCCATATTGGGAGCGGTCATGTGCCCGGCATCGGCACTCATGCCAAACCCGGCTAACTCAGCATAGATTTTGGCTCCGCGGGAGACGGCATGCTCATACTCTTCCAGCACCACTACACCCGCGCCCTCGCCCAGGACAAAACCATCACGGTCTTTATCCCACGGTCGTGAAGCCGTGCCAGGGTCATCATTGCGAGTACTGAGCGCGCGCATTGCAGCAAAACCGCCAATACCCAGCGGCGATACAGTTGCTTCAGACCCGCCTGCCACCATCACATCTGCATCACCGTATTCGATCATTCGCCCTGCCTCGCCTATGCAGTGCAATCCAGTTGTGCATGCCGTCACAATGGCCAAATTAGGGCCCTTGAATCCAAAACGCATCGACACGTGACCGGCGGTCATATTGATGATCGTCGCTGGGACAAAAAAGGGTGAAATGCGGCGTGGACCTCGATTGGTAAACTCAGTGTGCATCCCCTCGATCAAAGGCAAGCCGCCAATTCCAGAGCCAATTACACAGCCGATACGGGTGGCCGCTTCCTCTTCCAATGCATCACCTGTTGGCAAACCCGAATCCGCAACGGCCTGCACCGCCGCAGCAATGCCATAGTGAATAAAAGTATCCATCGTTCGTGCTTCTTTGGATCCAATATAGGAATCCAGTTTGAAATCACGAACCTCCCCTGCGATTTGACAGGAGAATGCGGATGCATCGAAACGAGTAATCGCTCCGATACCAGACTTGCCAGCAATGATGTTTGCCCATGCCTCGTCCACTGTGTTTCCAACAGGACTCACGCACCCCAAACCAGTAACAACAACGCGACGACGGGACATGGCAATCAGTCTTCAGATTGGGTCATACAAAAGCTGCCCGGTACCGCCGGGCCACATAAATCGGCACTGTTGTTCAACAAGTTGTGCCACTTACGCAGCAAAAAAATGAACAAAGTGCCGCTCAAAGCCAGTCAGGCTTTCTTGTGGGTGGTCGCGTAATCGATCGCATTTTGCACGGTAGTGATCTTTTCGGCATCCTCGTCCGGGATTTCGATACCGAACTCGTCTTCCAGCGCCATCACCAGTTCAACGGTGTCCAGAGAATCAGCACCCAAATCAGCCACGAAGGCTTTTTCATTGGTTACTTGAGACTCTTCCACACCGAGCTGCTCGGCAATGATTTTTTTGACGCGGACTTCGATATCACTCATGGCTTCCCTCTAAGGGTTGTAAAAGAATCCGTAATTTTACCCGGGCTTAGAGCTCCAACTCTAACCAGGTCGCCGAACGGACAAATCGGCTGAACTTGTAATTCTTACATGTACATGCCACCATTGACATGCAATTCTTGGCCCGTCACATAGCCGGCCCCGGGAGATGCCAAGTATGCAACAGCATTTGCTATGTCGCCGGGCTTGCCCAGATGTCCCATTGGAATTTGCCCCAAGAGCGCCTTTTGCTGTTCTTCTCCAAGACCGGCGGTCATGTCCGTTTCGATGAATCCGGGCGCGATGCAGTTAACCGTGATTTTGCGTGAACCCAATTCGCGGGCCAACGCTCGCGTCATGCCTGCCACCCCCGCCTTGGCCGCAGCATAATTAGCTTGGCCCGGGTTACCCGAAGCCCCCACTACCGAAGTTATATTGATGATGCGTCCATAACGTTGCTTCATCATAGTGCGCATCACTGCCCGGCTCATTCGAAAAACACCCTTGAGGTTGGCATCGATGACCGCTTCCCACTCTTCATCTTTCATGCGCATTGCTAAATTGTCGCGCGTGATTCCTGCATTGTTTACCAGTACCTGAATACTTCCGTACTCCTTGATGACAGCGTCGACCAATGACTCACTGGCACCAATCTGAGTCACATCCAGCACGCGACCACAGCAGCCAGGGTAGGCAACCAGCGCCTCGCCAACCTTATCGGCACCGGCTTGTGACGTGGCAGTACCCACTACCTTCACACCCTTGCCGGCCAACTCTAACGCGATCGCCGCACCAATTCCACGCGAAGCACCAGTCACCAGCGCAACCTGCCCTTCAAACTTCAGATCACTCATACCAACGCACCTCTAATGTCTTGCAATGACGCAGGGTCATACAACGCCAACCCGGTCAATTCGGGATCAATTCGTTTGACCAGCCCAGTCAACACCTTCCCTGGACCACACTCAACGAGTGTAGCCAAACCCATTTGCTTAATCGCCCGGACGCACTCGACCCAACGCACCGGGCCAAACGCTTGGCGGTAAAGAGCGTCTCGTATGGATTTGGCATCGCTCTGTGCTTTGACATCAATATTGTTGACGATCGGAAAAAGCGGCGCTGCCATTTCAATGGTCTCCAGGCGCTCCCTGAGCTTTTCAGCCGCAGGCTGCATTAGCCGAGAGTGAAAGGGTGCCGACACCGGCAGGGGCAATGCACGCTTCGCGCCTGTGGCTTTAAGCACTTCACACGCTTTTTCTACAGCCATCTTGCTGCCAGCGATCACGGTCTGAGCCGGGTCATTGAAATTGACAGCCTCCACGGTTTCGCCCGTGTTCCCCCCAAAAGACTGGGTTATTTCCAAACAACATGCGGCAACCTTAGCCGCGTCCATTCCGAGAATGGCGGCCATGGCGCCCTGCCCTACAGGCACGGCGTCTTGCATGGCCCGCGCACGAAGACGCACCAACGGGGCAGCCTGCGCCAGCGTCAAAACACCAGCAGCAACCAAGGCTGTGTACTCACCTAGTGAATGACCTGCGACCACTGCAGGAGCCTGCCCCACCTCGGCCATCCAGACCCGGTAGGCAGCAATACCTGCCACAAGCATAACTGGTTGCGTATTCGTGGTAAGCGCCAATACGTCTTTAGGGCCTTCATGAATCAACTTTCCAATATCTTCACCAAGCGCGTCGGAAGCCTCACCCAGCGTTTGTGCAATCACGGGATGATCACCCCAGGCATCGAGCATGCCCACCGACTGGGAGCCCTGACCAGGAAATACGAATGCAAACGGTTTCATAAATTTTCTGCCACGAAATATAACTGTAGCCCTCATGAAGCAACCACATCATGCTACAAAATAAGGAGCACGGCCCCCCAGGTAAACCCGCCTCCGACCCCCTCCAGCATCAGTGTTTGACCCTCTTTGATTTGCCCGCTGCGCACAGCCGAATCGAGTGCCAGCGGAATGGACGCTGCGGAGGTATTGCCATGCTGATCGACCGTCACGATCACCTTGTCCATTGACAGCTTGAGTCGCCGTGCCGTGCTTTGCATAATTCGTATATTGGCCTGATGAGGAATCAGCCAATCGATATCTGCCTCGGTCTTGCCGGCCTTGTACAGGGTCGCCCGGGCAGCACTCTCCAGCACTCCAACTGCAAGTTTGAAAACTGCCTGACCATCCATCTTGAGCAGCGGATCACCCAGGACCGATCCGCCAGAAACATGCCCGGGTACGCAAAGTATGTCCACATACTTGCCATCGGCATGCAGGTCGCTTGCCAGAATTCCTGGCCTATCGGATGCTTCCATAACGATTGCCCCCGCACCGTCGCCAAACAGCACGCAGGTCGTACGGTCCTTAAAATCAAGGATGCGGGAAAAAATCTCCGCCCCCACTACGAGAGCCCGCGTCGCCGCACCAGTTTGAATCATGGCGTCGGCAATAGTCATCGCATAGACGAATCCGCTGCAAACTGCCTGCACATCGAAAGCGGCTCCGCCGTGTGCTCCCAACTTGTTCTGCAAAATACATGCGGTTGAGGGGAACACCATGTCCGGCGTCGAAGTGGCAACGATGATGAGGTCGATATCTTGGGCACTGCGGCCAGCAGAAGCAAGCGCCCGTTTGGCGGCCTCAAGCCCTAGATCACTGCTGAAAACACCGTCAGCTGCAAAGTGTCTGGCTCGAATGCCAGTTCGCTCAACAATCCATTCATCGGACGTTTCAATGCCCTGGGACGCCAACTCGGCAACCAAGTCCGCGTTCGTCAGTCGGCGTGCCGGAAGAAAACTGCCAGTACCAGTAATTCGCGAGTATCGTTTCATGATGGGATGTTGACGCCGGTTTGAGCTATTGCGCCACGTCCGTCGCTGCGAGCAGCGGAGCAGCATGCGCAATTCTTGCTTTTACGCGGTCGATCAGATTGTTCCGAGCTGAATCATACGCCCGGTTCAATGCGTAGCCGAAACCCATCATGTCGGCCGAACCATGACTTTTGAATACTAGACCACGCAAGCCAAGCAACGCAGCGCCATTGTAGCGACGGTGATCAAAGCGGGATTTAAATGCATTTAATACAGAGTAGGCAGCAATTGCAGCCAATTTCGTAAAAATACTGCGTGAAAACTCAGCCTTCAGGAAACTTCCAAACATCGTCGCCAGTCCTTCACTGGTCTTGAGCGCAACATTGCCTACAAAACCATCGCAGACCACCAGGTCAACCGAACCCTTAAAAATATCGTTGCCTTCAACATTTCCAAAAAAATTCAAATCACCCGCTTTAGCCGCAGATCGCAGCAATTCGCCTGCTCTTTTAATAACTTCATTACCTTTAATAATTTCTTCACCAATATTTAGCAACCCAACAGAAGGAGACTCTTTACTATTGAGCACCGACACCAATGCCGACCCCATTACCGCAAATTGAAGTAAGTGTTCTGCCGTGCAATCCACATTGGCACCCAAGTCCAAAACTGTCGTTGCACCGCCAGTCGCGTTGGGAATTTGACCTGCGATGGCCGGCCGCTCAATTCCATCTATTGTTTTAAGGATGTATCGTGAAATCGCCATCAGGGCAGCCGTGTTACCAGCTGAAACAGCCGCTTGCGCCTTATCGTCTTTGACTTGCTGAATGGCGACCCGCATGGAAGAATCTTTCTTGCGGCGCAACGCAACTTCCAATGGGTCTTCCATTGTCACCACCTCACTGGCCACAACAATTTGAGCCCGCGGATGGGAAAAGCCACCCAATGCATCAGCGAGCCCCACCAAAATCAATCGGGCATCGGTATGGGTATCAAGAAATTGCCTGCAAGCAGGCAAGGTGACCTGAGGGCCATGATCGCCTCCCATGCAGTCAACGGCAATAGTGATCATGGGAAAGTCGCCCAAATGAAAAATGACATCTAACGATGAGGCAAAGCCAAAAACAACAAAAGCCCGACGCCACAGAACCTGCAGCTTCGGGCTTTGAGTGAAAAACCTGGATTAGGCTTCAGATTTGGTCTTAAGCACCTTGCGACCACGGTAAAAGCCAGTTGGGCTTATGTGGTGACGCAAATGAGTCTCTCCGGTCGTGGACTCCACGGCGATCCCGGGCACGTTCAGGGCATTGTGTGAGCGGTGCATTCCGCGCTTGGATGGTGACTTTTTGTTTTGTTGGACGGCCATGATCCGCTCCTGGGCTAGAGTGCTGCGCAATCCGCAACACAGGGGGTTAGTAAACAGCGCGACATAATCTGGCGCGAAGCCTCAAATTATAACCTAAAGATCGAACAAGACTTACGGCTTGCTTTTAAGCTGTTTGAGCACGGCGAACGGGTTGGGCTTTTCTGGCAAAGATTGCTCAAAGTCCGGGTCAACCGCCTGCAGTTGGACATTTGACGGGCAAACGACGTGTTTAGGAACCACCGGCAGCGCCATGAGCAGTTCGTCTTCAACCAATTCAATCAAATTAAAATCGCGACTTGACACCAGAACGTCTTCCTCGGCTTCCTCATCTTCAATTTCAGCCATCTCTTCAGTAGCCACAAAACGAAACTCCCGCGAAACCTGAAGCGGGACATTGACCGGACCCAGGCAGCGCTGGCACACCATCGGCAATGCCGCCTCGGCATTTAGGCTCAGCCATACTTGCTCTCCAGCTGCAGCATCTACCCGCAAAGAACCTTCGGCAACATATCGCATCACAGCATCGTCGATCGGCCCCTGCGCCTCTGCGACAAACCGTTTTAGATCGATTAATTGGCACTGCCCAGTCAAACTGCCGTGGGACTGGGTGAAAGAATCAATATTGAGATGTCGCGCGTCATAGTCGTTCTTCATCTGTGCAGTGTAAGAGAATCACGTCATGCCAGAACCAGAACATCAAAAAGTCATCTTGGGGTCGACCTCTGTTTACCGCCACAAACTCCTGTCCCGATTGGGCATCCCGTTTTCGGTCGAATCGCCCCATGTCGATGAATCACAGTTGCCTGGGGAGCAACCTGCGGCCTTGGCGGTGCGCCTAGCGGTGGCCAAGGCGATGGCGGTCGCGGAACGCTTCCCTGAGAGCGTCGTGATCGGGTCCGATCAGGTTGCCGACCTGCAAGGCCAGGCGCTCGGCAAACCCGGGACTCACGCACGCGCAATAGTGCAATTACAACAAATGCGCGGCAAGTCTGTCATCTTTCAAACCGCGGTGGCGGTTATTTGCCTGCGCACCGGGTTTGTGCAGTCAGATCTGGCCGCAGTCCGGGTTCGCTTTCGAGACCTGAATGACATGGAAATTGAAAACTATCTCCGAGCGGAGCAGCCTTATGACTGCGCTGGCAGCGCAAAGAGCGAGGGACTTGGCATTGCACTCCTGGATGCAATTGAAAGCGATGACCCGACGGCATTAATCGGTTTGCCATTGATAAGAACCTGCCGTATGTTACGTGCCGCAGGCATTGAGCTCTTGGCACCGCTGCGGGCCAGCGTATGAAGGACTTGTCACGCCTAACGCCATCGGCCGCAACGGGCACGCTGTATCTGGTACCAGCGCCACTGGACTTCGGTTGCGACGAACAGTCCCCGCTCAACGAAGTTCTGCCAGATGGGACCCTTCGAATTGCCGCCGCCTTGCAGTATTGGGTCTGCGAAAACGCCAAGTCCACAAGAGCCTATCTCAAACGGATCCATGAAACACACCCGCTTTGCCTGCCTCTGCAAAGCCTGTCGCTGCAGGAATTGCCCCACGCAATTCATAAAAAGGGCGACCATGTGGGGCATTTTGATGCGCGCCCGCTGCTAAGTCCTGCACTGGATGGGAACAACATCGGTTTGGTCAGCGAAGCCGGAATGCCTGCAATTGCCGATCCCGGATCTTCCGTTGTTCGTGCAGCGCATGAGTTGGCCATTCGCGTGGTGCCACTGGTTGGACCTGTATCGCTGCTGCTTGCAATGGCGGTCAGCGGCCTCAACGGTCAAAATTTTGCCTTTGTCGGGTATATCCCCCATACCCCCGCGGAGCGCACTCAGCGCATTCGCGAGCTCGAATCACTGGCATTAAAAACCGGTCAAACGCAAATGTTCATTGAAACGCCGTACCGCAACGCGGCCCTATTGCAGGCATTGTTGCAAACTCTGCAGCACAATACGCGCTTGGCAACTGCCAGCGGGCTCACAATGTCAACCATGACGGCCCACAGCGATGTCGTTAAGACGTGGAAGCACAAACCCTGGACCCTGCAAAACACAGTACCCACCGTCTTTGCAATCGGGCGCTAATGCAGCTTGGGCATCGAACGAAGCGCCCGCACACCACCTTCACCGATCGCGGCACCAAAACGCTTGACCAGGCGTTCCGCCACATTTTCCTTGCGGGTGTAGTCGATCAACTCCTCCGCCTTGACAACTTCGCGCGCAACAAATTCCAGATTTCCAAGTTGATCGGCCAAACCAATATCGATGGCTTGCTGACCGGTCCAAAAAAGTCCGCTAAACGTCTCTGGAGTTTCTTTCAAGCGCGCACCACGACCCGCCTTGACCACCGCGATGAACTGTTGATGAATTTGATCAAGCATTGCCTGTGCAAACTCGCGCTGTTTTTCGGTTTGCGGACTGAAGGGATCCATAAAACCCTTGTTCTCCCCGGCAGTCATTAGTCGACGTTCGACACCGAGTTTGTCCATCAGCCCAGTAAAGCCAAATCCGTCCATCAATACACCGATGCTGCCAACCACACTGGCCTTGTCAACAAATATTTTGTCGGCTCCGGCGGCAATATAGTAGGCTGCCGAGGCACATGTTTCTTCGACCACTGCATAGACCGGTTTCTTGTGCAATGTCTTCAAACGGAGAATTTCATCGTTGATGATGCCTGCCTGCACCGGGCTGCCGCCCGGCGAATTGATAAGCAAAACAACCGCCTGCGCGCCTTTGTCTTCGAACGCACTGCGCATCGCTGCCACAATCAATTCTGCGCTGGCTTCAGCGCCGGATGCAATCTCACCTTGAATCTTGACCATTGCGGTATGCGGCGTGGTTATATCAGAAGCGGCGCCACCGCGGTCCATGCCAATCCAGACCAAAGCAATCAAAAAGGCGAGCCATGCCATGCGGATGGCATTGCGCCAACGACGGGCCTGGCGTTGCTCGACAATGGCTGCCATTGCCAGCGACTCCAGGGTCGCCCGCTCCCACCCTTGGGTGAAGTGTGTCTCACTGTTAGCCGTTCTTGCTGTTTTCGCAGTAACGTCCTGTGCAGCACTCACGGGTGCTTGGGTCGCACCGTTTTCTTTGTCTGGGTCACCAGGCATGTTCAGATCAGTCATTTCAGAACTCAATTGTTTTCAGGTTAGGGGCAGTATGCCAGTGCACGGCGCCGTTCTGCTCAGTCAAAGCAATCTTTATCAATCCCCCACGGCACGGACCACCACTGCATTGCCCTGTCTCAGGTCTATACATGGCACCATGCGTCGCACAGATCAGCCACTGCCCTGAACTGTCAAAGAATCGGTTGGGTTGATAGTCCATCTCCATCGGGACATGGGTACATTGGTTAAGGTAGGCATGCACCGTGCCGTTAAAACGGATCGCGAATCCCCGCGCCGTTCTCCCACAATACGCCACATCAAAAGCAACAGCATCCCCACTGTCCACAAGCTCATCTGACCGACATAGGGGAATCGCGTCAGCCTCAAACAGCTTTTTTTCCATTGCACAATTCAATCAGGTATGGGTCAAAAACCAAGCATGCAATTCAGCAACTGAGTGGGCCACAAAAAGCGGACTGAGTGCCGTAAATGAATCCGATTCATGCGCTCCATAGCTCACTGCCACGCTGGGACAACCCGCATTCAGTGCCATTTGCAGGTCGTGCGTCGTGTCACCAACCATCAGCAAACGTCCTGGTGACACGCCAAACTCCTGCATCAACTCCTGCAACATCAACGGGTGTGGCTTGCCGGCAGTTTCATCTGCCGTGCGGGAACCATCAAATACTCCATGCAATACAGCCGCCATCAATGCATCATTGAGTCCCCTTCGACTCTTTCCGGTGGCGACCGCAAGAACATGATTGCGCGCCTTGAGGTCCGCCAGCATGCCCAATACTCCGTCAAAGAGCGCAATATCGTTTTGGTGAGCGGCGTAATGGTGTTTATAGCGCGCGCCGAGTTCAGGGTACCTTTCGGGTGGCACATCAGGCGCCGCATGTGCCAGCGCCTGCATCAGGCCCAGGCCAATCACATAGGCCGCGTCTTGCGTACTGGGTCGACGCCCGCCAACGTCGACCACGGCAAGTTGAATGCAACGTGTTATCACGGCCGTCGAGTCGAAGAGAGTGCCGTCCCAGTCAAATGCAATCAAGTCAAATGGTCGTATTGGGGTTGGTGGTTTGGATCGTGGCATGGTCTAACAAGTCATGGGCATTCAAATAGTGTGCAAAACCACTTGGTTTAAGAATCGGGTCAACTCCTGAGGCAGTTCGCACTGAAGTTCCATGCGGGCCCCGGATGCAGGGTGCTTGTACCGCAGGCGCCAAGCATGAAGAAACATGCGCTTAAGTGAGACCCCCTCGGTGGCACGAGCCAGAACCTTGTTGCGCTCAAATTCGCCATACTTATCGTCTCCCGCAATTGGTAGGCCTTCAGACGCCAAATGAACACGGATCTGATGGGTACGCCCGGTTTTAATAGTGACTTCCAGCAGTGAAAATTCTGGCGCTAAGTCCCGCACGTTGGTTCCCGCAGGCAAGGGTAGGTCGCTTGTCGCGCGAACCTTAACCAAGGTCAATGCTGGCATGCCATCGGGGTCGTCCTTGGCCACGACCCTGACACGGCGCTCGCCATCCGGCAAAAGGTATTTATGCAAGGGTTTGTCCAGCACCTTTCTATTGGACGGCCAACGACCCAGCACCAGCGCCAGATAAGTCTTGCCGGTTTCCCGCTCACGGAACTGATCTTGCAAGATTTTTAGCGCGCTGCGTTTCTTTGCCACCAGCAAAATCCCACTGGTTTCCCGGTCAAGTCGATGCACCAGTTCCAAAAATTTCTCTCCCGGGCGAGCCATCCGCAACTGCTCAATCACACCAAAACTGACGCCTGACCCACCATGCACAGCAACGCCGGCAGGCTTGTTTATCGCCAAAAGCCAATCATCCTCAAATAGCAGCTCGAAATCGCGCGCGGGAGCATAGGCGCCATCCCGTGGTGAGACGGATTGGGCCATGGCGATTTCCAGCGCCTTTTCCGCAGCGCGCTCGGACACCCGAACTGGCGGCAGGCGCACTGTGTCACCGGCTTGAATGCGTGTGTCCGCAGCGGCTCGACCTTTGTTGAGACGAACCTCACCACTGCGAATGATTCGGTAGATATGGGTCTTGGGCACCCCCTTGAGCTGGCGCATCAAGTAGTTATCGAGCCGCTGTCCGGCCTCATCCACATCAATGGTCAGGGTCTTTACTTGGGGCTGAGAGACATTTGGATTGCCCCCTATAATGTGTTTCACTAGCGATGCGCTGTAAGTGGTTGATTTGTCTGGAGTTTAGTCCACACGCTATATACAGTCGCGCTAGAAGGTCGATGCCGCCGCGTTTTCCTGCCGATAAATCCCATGCCAAATGCCTGAGATGGTCTGCAGACAGCGTGGTCAAGCTGACAAATCGGAATATTGATACGGAATACCCACAGTTTGCAGACCCTTCGTCTGTAAACGGAATGAAACGAGATGTTTGTGCTGTTGTGTCTGATGAAACTGTACCTACGGAGCGTATTCGCCCCGTTTTTTGGTGCAAATCAGGCTCTAGCCCCCGTAATACGGGCGCATTGCGCTATGCAAATGATAGCAAATGTGCAAACGCATCCCCTCGTCCCCATCCGCGCGCCTACGCTTCGACGCCTCGTTTGAGTCGAAGTTCTCCGGCAATTCCACCTCGCATCCGGTTCGTCAGTCCAGGTATCAATTGCCCATACAGGGCGTGTAACATTGATGAAGGACGCACTCCATGAAACGGATGCTTATTAACGCTACGCAGGCTGAAGAACGCCGCCTGGCCATTGTCGACGGACA
>CAIQBN010000636.1 GCA_903870065.1 uncultured beta proteobacterium
GAGGCCGCCGGTGGCAAAAAAACCTTGCTGCTGGGCCCCAACTGCCCCGGCCTGATTACCCCGGACGAAATCAAGATCGGCATCATGCCAGGTCATATTCACCGCAAGGGGCGCATCGGTGTCGTCAGTCGCTCAGGCACCCTGACTTACGAAGCCGTGGCGCAGCTCACAGAAATTGGTCTGGGCCAGTCCAGTGCCGTAGGTATTGGTGGCGACCCCATCAACGGACTCAAGCACATCGACGTGATGCGCGCCTTCAACGACGATCCCGACACCGATGCGGTGATCATGATCGGCGAAATTGGTGGTCCCGACGAGGCCGACGCGGCCCGCTGGTGCAAAGCCAACATGAAGAAGCCCATTGTTGGCTTCATTGCCGGCGTGACTGCACCCGCAGGTAAACGCATGGGCCATGCGGGGGCCTTGATCGCTGGCGGCGCAGACACCGCCGATGCCAAACTAGCGGTCATGGAAGAGTGTGGTTTTAAGGTCACACGCAATCCTTCCGAGATGGCCAAGCTGCTCAAAGCATTGCTGTGATGTTCGACGGCAGCCCAGTCTGCCGTCAATTAAACAGACCAAGCCGGGTTTCCTGAGGGACAATCCGGCTTTTGTATTTGGGTATGGTGTGCCCCCCTGTGGAAGGATTGCCGTGGAAGAGTTTCTGACCGCCCATTTCTGGATTGCCGTGGGCCAAATCATCATGATCGACATTCTGCTCGGTGGCGACAATGCTGTCGTCATCGCGCTGGCATGCCGCCAGTTGCCACCCAATTTGCGCACCAAGGGTATTTTGTGGGGAACCGCCGGAGCCATTGTCTTGCGCGTCATTTTGATTGCCTTTGCCCTCACGCTGCTGCAAATTCCCTTTCTTAAGATCGTGGGGGCGGTCCTGTTGCTGTGGATTGGTATCAAACTGCTGGTTCCAGAGGAGGATGAAGATCATTCAAACATTGCCAGCAGTGACAAGCTGTGGGCGGCGGTAAAAACCGTCATTGTGGCCGACCTGGTCATGAGCATTGACAACGTCATTGCAATTGCCGGCGCCGCCACTGGGGCTGGCAGCCAGCACCAGTTGCCGCTGGTGATCTTTGGTTTGCTGGTCAGCATCCCTATCATCATTGGGGGCAGCCAACTGGTGCTCAAGCTCATGGACCGTTTTCCGGCAATTATCATAATTGGTGGCATGCTGCTGGGATGGATTGCCGGAACCATGGCGCACACCGATCCCGCCATCAAACATTTGCTACCACAGGACCCCAGCTGGTCCTATGGTCTGGGTGTGGCGGGTGCGCTCTTGGTATTTACCGCAGGTTACGCATTAAAACGGCGTAAAACGCAAGGCGCATGAACGCTTTGTCTTGCCAGGCTCATGTCCGTCTGATAATGTAGCGCTCATGTCAGGGGGTTGGTCAGCCCGGGTGGCTGGGGTCGGTGACTGACAGGTGCTGGGGTTTCCTCACCGCTTATGGAGTGAAAATTGGCGAAGTCGTTCTCATCTAAATTAGCGTCTTTCTGGCGAGCCGACTGGTTTGCCGGCGTGGTTGTGGTGCTAGCCACCGCCGTGCTGCACTTTTCGACTGATTTCATTAGCAGCATGGAGCGTCGTTTTTACGACTTTGGCAGCACCAGCACGTCGCGCCAGCCGTCTGACCGTATCGCGGTCATCGCCATTGATGACCAAAGCATTGCCAACCTGGGTCGCTGGCCCTGGCCCCGCGACATTCATGCTAAATTGATCGACAAGCTGGCAGCGGCCAAGGCCAAAACGATCGTTCAAACCACTTTTTTTATCGAGCCCCAGGTCGACCCCGGCCTGGTGTTTATCAAGAAAATCAAGGAAGCCCTGGCAGCAGGAAAACCCACTGAAACACCCGCTGCGGCTGGTGCACCGGCTCCCACGCCGACGGTGGCATCGGCAGTAACCGGGACGACCACAACGACCGGGGACACGGCCCCGGTAGACGCCAAGCCACCCGCTGACCCATTGGCGCAATTGATTGCAGAGGCCGAGCTGGCACTCGACACCGATACGATTTTGGGCAAGAGCCTGCAAAATGCCGGCAACGTGCTACTGCCCTCGGTGTTTGTGCTCGGGGAGCCCCTGGGCAAACCCGACAAGCCCATGCCCCCCTATGCGCTGAAAAGCGCGCTCGATGACGCGAACGGGTTTTCGACCCCCGCCCTGCGCGGGCAGCAACCGATCGCGTCGCTCGGCGGTGTCGCGGCGGGTATTGGCCATTTGAACCAATGGAATGACGGCGACGGCGCAGTCCGTTTCGAGCCTTTGCTGGTGAACTACTACGGCAAGGCCGTACCGTCGATGGCGCTGCTGGCAGCAGTCAAAAGTCTTAACCTGGCACCGTCCGACATCCGGCTCAATGTCGGAGACTCAGTGCAAATCGGAAAATTGCGCGTCAAAACCGACGAAGCCGCCATGATGCTGCCCCAGTTTTACAAGGCGCGCGATGGCAAGCCGGCATTTGCGGTCGACTCCTTCTATGACGTGCTCACCGACAAGATACCGGCCAGCAAATATGCCGACAAGATCGTGATCATTGGCGCAACCGCAGCGGGTGTGGGGGTGCAGTTTCCGGTGCCTGGCTATGCGTCCCTGACCCCTGCTGAAACCATTGCCCACATCACCTCTAGCATTTTGAGCGAGCATTTCATTGTGCAGCCGGCTTGGGGCGTGTGGGTCAGTCTGGCTACGTTCTTGCTGGTGCTGGCCTATGTGGTGGCCGCCTTGCCACGCTTGTCTGCCGGGGTCGCTGCCGTTGTCACTCTGGGTAGCTTTTTGCTGCTGCTGATTGTTGAATTCGGCATGTTGTCGGCCATGGCCACCTGGCTTAAGCTGGTATTTCCAGCTACGGTGCTGGTGCTGGGCCACTTGGCGTTGACCACCAAGCGCTTCCTGATGACCGAAGCCGGCAAGGTCAAGGCCGACGAAGAGTCGGCCGAAACCAACCGCATGATGGGCCTGGCCTTGCAGGGTCAGGGCCAGTTGGATATGGCGTTTGACCGCTTCCGCCGCGTGCCCATGAGCGACGCGGTCATGGGTAACCTCTACAGCCTGGCCATGGATTTTGAGCGAAAACGCCAGTTCAACAAGGCCGAAGCGGTCTATGAGCACATGGCTGCCTTTGACAAGGACTACAAAGACATCAAAATCAAGCTCAGCCGGGCCAAGAACCTTTCCGAAACCGTCATGCTAGGCGGTGGCGCCAGCCACCCGGGTGGCACCATGCTGCTCGACGGCGGTGCGGTCGAAAAACCCATGCTGGGACGCTACCAAGTCGAAAAGGAGCTGGGCAAGGGTGCCATGGGTGTGGTCTATCTAGGCAAGGATCCAAAAATTGGCCGGGTCGTCGCGATCAAAACCATGGCCCTGAGCCAGGAGTTTTCGGGTGAGGAGCTGGTGGATGCGCGGGAACGCTTTTTCCGCGAGGCCGAAACCGCCGGACGCCTGCAGCACCAAAACATTGTCACGATCTTTGATGCCGGCGAGGAGCACGACCTGGCCTACATTGCCATGGAGTTTCTCAAAGGGCGCGATCTGGCCGACCATTGCAAGGGTGACAATTTGCTGCCAGCGCCGCTGGTCATCAGCATCGTGGCACGGGTCGCCGAGGCACTGGCCTATGCCCACAAGCAGCACGTGGTGCACCGCGACATCAAGCCCGCCAACATCATGTACGAGCAGAGCAGCGACACCGTCAAAGTGACCGACTTTGGCATTGCCCGCATCACCGACTCCAGCAAGACCAAGACC
>CAIQBN010000637.1 GCA_903870065.1 uncultured beta proteobacterium
AGTAGATGCCATCGCCAAAGCGATGCCGCCAAGAGCCCTGTACGTCCTTACCAGTGAAAAAGGTGTGGCGTTTGCAGATGATGGGCTACGCGACGGAGAACACCTTCGAGGCTGGATGAATCAAAGATTTCGCGATTTGCTCAGTCAACAAAAGACCCCATGGATTGAGGTGCACGGCGCTCCCCATGAACGCTGCCAAGCTGCCTTGGTAGTGATTGACAGATTGATGGTCAGCCAATGGTCATTCAACCCACCTTTGCAACCCAAAGATTCTGAAAGTCACTGATATGCTGAAAGTCACAAGTGCTCAAATCAACCCGACCATTGGCGACTTTGACGGCAATATCTCATTGATGTTGCGCGCCGCCCGGAAGGCACGCGACGAACAGGCTCACATGGTGGTGTTCCCGGAACTCAGCCTTACCGCCTATTACCCGGGCGATCTGCTGGACGACACGGGTTTCCAATCCCGGATCCTGGAAGGGATTGAGCAGCTCAAGATCGCTACCCGTGAGACACCCACGTTATTCTGGGTCGTAGGGGCGCCCATGCGCCGCCAGGGGCCAGGAAAGCCATTTCACAACGCGCTGTTGGTGCTCAAGAATGGCGAGATCGTGCTGCAGTATGCAAAGCAATTGCTGCCGACCTACAACATCTTCGATGAGCGACGGCACTTTGAACCAGGACCTGATGTCGCACGGGTGTTGCGCATTGCAGATATGCAGGTGGGCCTGATGATTTGTGAAGATGGATGGAATGATGAGGGCCAGGATTACGGTGTGAATCCGTTTCAGCGCCTGGCCGATGCATCCCCTGACCTGATCGTCTCCATCAATGCCAGTCCCAGCAATGTCGGTAAGCGCGAGCAGCGCCACACTGTGTTTGGTAAAGCGTGTCAGCGTCACAAGCTGCCCCTGTTGTACGTCAATCAAGTTGGTGGTCACGATCAGCTGGTCTACGACGGGGCGTCTTTTGCGATGGATGCGACGGGCAAGGTTGTCTTTGAGGCCCGGCGTTTTGCAGAAGATGTGACGACCTTGAGCTTTGATGGGCACAACCAGTGTTTCTCGGATGCCGATGAGAATCCACTGCCTGCTGTCAAACCGCAGGGGCTCCCGACCATGGATTTCTACCGCCAGCAGGTCGTTCTGGGTTTGAAGGATTACGCACGGCGCTGTGGCTTTGTGCGCGCTGTGGTGGGATCCTCTGGGGGGATCGATTCGGCACTGACACTGGCATTGGCGGTAGAAGCCTTGGGATCTGCCAACGTGGTTGGTATCACCATGCCGTCCAAGTTCTCCAGTGACGGAAGTGTTTCTGATTCGGTAACGCTGTGCCGCAACCTGGGAATTACATTGCTGGAACATCCCATTCGCGATATTGTTTCAGCCTACGAGGCGGGCTTCGAAGCGACCTTCAACACCCCCTTGCAGGGCCTGCCTTTGGAAAACTTGCAGGCCCGCGTGAGGGGGACCACGTTGATGGAGTATTCCAATGCGTTTGGCCATTTGTTACTCACCACCGGCAACAAATCCGAAGTCAGTGTGGGCTACTGCACCCTCTACGGCGATACCACTGGGGGCCTTGGCCTGATTGGTGATCTGTACAAGACAGAGATTTTTGAACTCTGCCGCCACATCAATCAGACCGCTGGTCGCGAGGTGATCCCTGTCGCCATCATTGACAAACCACCATCGGCCGAGTTGGCGCCTGGGCAGAAGGACACGGACAGCTTGCCACCTTACGAGGTGTTGGACGAGATCCTCAAAACCTTGATTGAAGGTGACCGCATGCCCGAGTGGGAGCGCGAGCGGTCAGCCGCCAAGATGGCCGAACTGCAAGCACACGAGGCAGGCCTTGCCTTGATCAACCGCATCCAAAAAATGATCGCACGCAACGAATACAAACGCC
>CAIQBN010000638.1 GCA_903870065.1 uncultured beta proteobacterium
CAGGCCTTTGCCATCCACCGACCAGTGGCCGCAATGTCCGAGCTAACCGGTACAGCATCGCAGAAGCCATCCGAATAGCGACTTTTTTGGAGGCAGGCGCTCATTTGAACGCTGTTGAGGACGATCATGTTGATGGTCTTTTGGGCGAGCTGATGTGGCGTTCCAAACCGGCCGTTAAACAGCCCGACTCGCTGGAGTGCTGTCCAGCATGCTGACCCGCCAGCATGTACGCATCGCTTTGCGTCCCGATCGGGTCAAAGCTCTGAGGTGCCCATTTTGGGCCGCCGTAGAGCAGTGCGGCGAATAGGGCTCCGACGATGGCAACCGCACTCGCCCACTTGCGCATCGAACTCTTTGTGTTGGGTGCACTGCATCCGCAATTTTTGTGATTGAGCACAAACTTGGACATATCAATTGCTCCGAGCATTGGTAGGAGCTGTTTGATCTGCCTGGCTGACACGATAGAACGCAGCCATTTCAGTCATCAACTCGCGCGGACGGGAAGGGTTGCTGTCAACGAAAATCGTGTGGCCCGCCTTGGCGTTTTCTGCCACGTGTTTGATTGCTTCTGTGTACATAAAAAAGAGCAGATAGTTGGGGTCGACTCCGGCTGCCTGCAATTCGGACACTGCATCGTGAATGCCTGCGGCTACTTCGCGTCTGAAATCAGCCAGCCCCTGTCCACGCAGCTTCCAGGCCAGTTTTTCTGCTTCTGCTTTGATCTTGATAAATGAGCCGTCAGCTTCTGCCTCCTTGGTGCGCCTAATTAGCAGGGCTTCACCTTCATTTTGTGCTGCATCGCGCTCGTTGATAGCCGCGACAACCCGTGCCATGGAGCTGGTCACTACGGCATCAAAGCGAATGTTGTTGTAGCGCAGATCCTCGATGCAATATCCCCATTCGCGCATCCTGGCACCGACGTTGGCTTGAATGCGTCTGACGACCTCTTGCGATATGCCGATCATTTGCGCTTGTCTCTGTGTGGCGACAAAGGTCCGGGTCTCGTCCTCGATCAAGCGTTGCATAGACATTGAAAACTCGGTCTGCTGAGCGAATGCAAATGCTGCGCGCTTTATCGAGAGTTCCGAGTTGTCGGCGACTCTAAACAACAGCATGCATTTGAAATAGACATTGGCCTGATCGATGGTGATGGCTTCGAACTCCAGTTCCATCGAACGATTCTGAAGGGATACTGTCTGAATCCGTTCCCATGGCTTGCGCCAGCTAGCGCCAGGTACCGCCATGCCGCTGTACTTCCCGAAAGAAGTCAGAACACTGACGCACCCTTCTGCCGTCAATGTCAATTTCGGACCAAGAGCAAATATAAGAATGATGAGTGCAAAGAATGCAGCGGATGAGACGATTAGCAAGTCCATGAATTTCTCCCGTGTGTCTCGTTTGGATTGTGAAAATATCTAGCCTCTTTTGCCTTCTCTAGCTGGCAATTCAGTGTTGCCGCGAACTGTTGCTGCAACATCTGTGTCAGTTCGCAAACGCGGGCTGTAGTTCTGCGTAGGTAAAAACCATCAGTGCCGGGCACAATGAAGATTCGAACGCAGACTGTGCTTAACGCCTCGCCGCCACGACAAATCTGGGCCATCCAAGGGTCTCGGTGATGTTCTTTACCTCGGACCAGGCGGGCTCAAACTTTCCCTCTTGCAACGATTTCAGGTTTTTTTGGACACATTGCATAAGAGAAGCGACCGCCTTGCCGTTGTCACCCGTGACAGAGAACGGACGAGTGACCAGCAAATTGGGTGCTGCTAGAAATGCGTGGTTAAAGGTGTCCAGGTTTTCGTAGTTCTTGCGAACTAACTGGTAAGGCGGCTGAATTGACAGGTCAAATGGCAGGAGGCGCTTGTTCGCGTTGCGTTTGAGTCGTTGGATTGGTCCGCTTGGCCAGCCACTGGTGCTGAGCATGGCAGCGACCTTGCCGGATTCAAGCGCCGCTAACGCCTGTTCATCCGTCTCAACGTCCACAAATCGCAAATTCATTGCGTAGCGTCTATCCAATACTCGCCCCAGCGCACGTGCTGATCCTACGACTGCGACTGGCAGGTTCTTGAGGTCTGAAAATTTTGCAACCAGCACCGAAATTACATCGCCTGCTAGCATGCCGCCCAATCTTTTCGGGCCATTAAACGTGTACCCATCGTCACGCGCCACGATGTGAAGCAAATTTGTATTCAGCTGCATGACCGCCAACAGCGCGCCAATGTTCTCGTCAGACCCTTTCATATCTTGCAAGGTGTCTAGCTGGACGAAGCCGAGTTCGGACTGATTGCCTGCAAGTGTCGTCAGGTTTTGCAGGCCGCCTTCCGTTTCTACTTCAACCATCGGGACTTGGGCGCCACATACGCTTCGCAAGTCGGCAAAGAGTTTCGAATATCCCTTGCCCTTTTTGCCAGTGGCAATGCGAAGGCCGTCAACTGCTTCGACTGGACCAATCTGAGCCAGCGCGGTCAGGGGTGTTGACATCAACAGTGCCAGGGCAAGGGTGCCGGACGAAATGAATCGATTCATGATGATCTCCTTGGTGTAAAAAATTGTGTGGGTATCAAAGGCCACGCGTCGACGGCGGCGCGGCGACTGCGGTGCCTGCAGGTGTTGCTTCGGTTGGTGCAGAGCCGCTCGTCGATTGCTGGTAGAAGGAGGCGATGACCGCGAGCAAGGCCAGAATTGCAACGACCACGCTTCCAATTCGGCGCAATGCGCTCCAGAACGTCATTTGCTGACCCTCCAGCTGATTTGCTCTGGCAGTTGGAGTGCACCCATGCGGTCCAGGTTACTCTGGTCCAATAGCAGGCGGGTTGGTCCATCAATGCTACTCATCTGAACGTCTAGCTCGGCAAAGACGCTGTTGAAACGCTCCTGCACTGAGCGCAGCGCAGCGTCAGTCAGCAGGTGATGCATCAGGTTGTCGGTTGCATTCGGGTCCAGCATGTCGCTGGCGTCGCCAATAGCCAGCGCGATGCGCCATTCACTCTCCTTGCGTTCGACCGTAGATTTAAATTCTTCCAGTGCAGCCTGAGCCTGACTCAGTTTTCCCAAGTTAACACGATGGAATTGTTGCAGTCGGTTCAGCGCATTTTGTTGACGGTCCAGTTCATGTGTTGGGTCACGGTGGCGGCGCTCTGCCATCATCTGACTAATCGACTCGATCTGGGACGCCACGCTTATCAAGGCTCTACGAAATGACTTAAGGCGTTCGGCACGGCGCAGCACCTCGACTTGAAGTTGTTCAATCGGGTTGCGCCGTGCTTCTGCCTTGCGTGCCTTTAGCAGGGCGTTTTCCAGCTTTTGACCCAGGAGCGGGATAGCCTGTACAGCTGAAAACGCTGCTGCAAGCAGCCCTGCGAGCACGAATAGTCCAGCACCGCCGGTGACTGCCATCCATACGACCGGTGCCAACGCGGCGAGGCCAGCCAATGCGGCAGTGAGTACAAGGTAGCGCACCCAGTTCACTTTTTTTTCGGCGATCAGATTTTGAACGGTGTTCATATTGCTTTCCTCGTTTGGTTCGTTGAAGGTTTCTGAGGGAGGTATCGAAATACATGGGCGCAGCCCTCCCCCAAGAGCATGGGCGCCCTGTCGAAAAAATTGGAAAAGTCGAGTTCGGCTGACGTTGTGGTCAGCTGCGAAACATTAGCGGTCTATGGCGGAGTACCCATCAGCGAGTTCACGGAACTGAATGTCTCCGAACTGATCCGTCCACGCGCCTCCTGGTAAACGGGTGTCAGTGCTGCTCGCCACTGGTTGCGCTCATCTGCGCTCAGTGTGTAGATTTTTACTTTTCCGCTTGCCCGGATTTGGGCTAGCGCACGGTTGTTTTCCTGTTCAGCAATGTCATGCTCGTAGAGAGTGGCTTCGCGCAGCGCGCCCTCCAGCGTGAGTCTGACATCGTGGGGCAGTTTGTCCCAAAACGGCTTGTTCACGATGACTGCATACGCCAGGTAGCCATGATTCGAAACTGTCAAATTGCTTTGCACTTCATGCAGGCGTTGCGTGTAGATGTTGCTTGGCGAGTTTTCCTGGCCGTCAAGTTGTGAGCGTTTCAATGATTCGTAAACGTTAGTCAACGGCGATACCGATACGGATGCTCCCAGCGACTTCATCTGCGTTAGCAGGACCCGTGATGCCTGAACGCGAATGCGCTGGTTTTTGAAGTCACCGACAGTCTGAAGCGGGCGGTTGGCAGTGAATACTTTGAAGCCGTTATCCCAGAAAGCGAGCCCTCGGACGCCACTGGGTTCAAGCTTTTTCAGGAGCGATAAGCCAACAGGGCCGTTTACTACAGTACGAAAAGCCGCACGGTCTTTGAAGAGAAAGGGCAGATCAAAAAACTCGAAATCGGCGCCGCCGAGACTTGCCAGTTTGGAGAGGGACGGCGCAATCATTTGGACAGCACCTAAACGCAATGCATCAAGTTCTTCGCGGTCTTTATACAGTTGACTGTTGGGGTAAATCTCAACGCGTACTCTGTTGCCAGTTCTGGACTCTGCCAACTCCTTGAATCGCATGGCAGCTTTTCCCTTGGCAGTCTCAGGTGTCACGACGTGGCTAAATTGGATCACGATTGGCGCATCTGCGATCGAGGGTCCAGCCCAAGACAGACTGATACCGAAAACCCATAGGGCAAGCGCAGAGCACACTGCAGTTGAGCGGCGTATGGCAGGATGTTGATTGGATTTGGCGCTGATTTGATGGCGTGTCATGATCTTCTCGTTTAGTGCCTGCAGTCTATTCGCGTGCTGCGGGACTTCAAAGTGTGGCTTCCCACAGATGTGGTTTTCCACAACCGGAGACAAAACGACACTGCGCGACAGCGCTTACAACCTAAAATTTGCTGATGCCTCACAGTTTGCCGCCGCAGCCTTTTCAACCTGGACCCGTGGAGTCAGTCGGCAAGAAGTTACTTTGGTTAACGCCCGGCCTTCTGGCAGTGGCCTTTGCAGTCTTAATGGCTGCTTGGGCTCAGGTCAATGATGTGCAGGCGGAAATGGCCGAAGAGCAGACGCTGTTGGCAGACATGGCCAGTGTTGAGGCGCAATTGACTGGCAGGCGGGATATGGAAATGGTCCGTTTGCGTGAGACCGCAGCCCGATTGGTAGTAGCTGCAAAAGACGTCAATCAAGGCTTTGCCGCAATGCCGGAAGTTGTGGCAGGACTTGACCGCTTGTGGAACCGCCTGGTTTGGCTAGATGAAGATAACAGGGTGATCGCGCGTGCTGAACGCAAGGCACCCATTGCCAGTAGTGTGAGGGAAGATTTGCGCATTCAAGCCACCGGGCAAGCAGATCATCTTTCTGTTTTTGTGCGAGACGTCAATGCACAAGGCAATGGCAAGCTGCTGGCGCGCTTTGAGATCACCGACCTGTTAAAAAGTACGGATTTGGGCTGGTTGAACCGTCGCTATGAAGTGGAGTTCATTTCAGAGTTGGGCGAGGTTATTGCGACCACTGCCAACCCGTCCAGACCTCCACAGGGTGCCAGTCGTGAAAGGCCTCTTGTCGGATTCAAGGACACTAGTTTGCGCTTGACACCGTACGATGCATCCCTGTCGTGGACGCAGAACCCGAAAACCCTGGCGTTACTGGCAGCGTTGTTGTTGCTGGGTGGAGTCGCGTCGCAAATGACACGCCATGAAATGCAGTTGGTGTCACGCGCTGTAACCGAGGCAAAAACAGAAGCCGCGTGGCGGCAGTCGATGGAAGACTCAGCACTGGTGGGTTTGCGAGCCAGGGACGCTGAGGGGCGAGTCCTTTACGTCAACAAAACATTGTGCGATATGGTTGGGTACAGTCGGGATGAACTTGTGGGCTTGAAGCCGCCGCTGCCTTTTTGGCCGCCGGATGCCGTGGACGCCATGATGGCGCGCAACCTGAATACGCTTGCCGGTGGCGCGCCGACCACTGGATTCGAGACGCGCTGGCGACATAAAGATGGGCACTCCATTGATGTCATGATCTTCGAGGCGCGTCTGGTCAACTCAAATGGACATCATATTGGATGGATGGGTTCCATCATTGACATCAGTGAGCGCCGGCGGTTAGAAGAAAGGGACAGAACGCACACCGATGTGCTGGCGCAGCATGCCCGCCTAAATGACCTGGGTTTGCTGGCGTCCGAATTGGCGCATGAGCTCAATCAGCCATTGACCACGATTTTGACCTACAGTGCCGGCCTCAAGATATCGTTGCAAAGTCTGCATGGGATTGATCCGGAAGATCTAGCGGCGATGGATGCTGTCAATCAGCATGCCCGCAAGGCCGGAGACATTGTCAACTGGATTCGTCGACAGACATCCCGCACAGAGACCGTGCGCAAAATTTGCGATCTCGATGCCATCGTGTCCGAAGTTGTTGGCCTGCGGATGCGGCAAATTCAACGCATCCACGCCACGCTCGAGCAAAATTTGTCCGCGGCGGATTCGAAAGTTTTGGTTGATCGCATCGGTATCGAACAAGTTATTGCCAATCTGATACGCAATGCAATGGATGCGGTCTCCATCCAGGACGGGATTCGGACGATTTGCGTTTCGACTCAGGAATATGTTGACCAAAAGTCGGGTACTGCGTTTGTGCAGGTCACTGTCGTTGATAGCGGAAGTGGCTTGCAAGGACGCACCTTGGAAACGTTGTGCACAACTTTTTACTCGACCAAGAGTCACGGCATGGGGCTGGGGTTGGGCATTTGCCGCTCTATCATCGAAGCGCACGGCGGCTCCCTGACGGCGGTCGACATGCCTGGTGGTGGGGCACAGTTCAGCTTCACGATTCCGGCAATTTCTTTGTAACTCTTGCCTAAGATGATCCCCACTCAAACCATTTACTTGTGCGATGACGACCCTGGTGTACTCGGGGCGCTTAGCTTTCTTTTGAAAAAGCATGGTTTCAAGGTCTGTGCATGCGCTTCGGGGCCTGAATTGTTGTTGGCCACCGATGCTGCCGACAAGCCTTTGCGCGGTGTCTTTGTACTTGATATGCGTATGGAGCCGATGTCTGGACCAGCGGTGCACGACCATCTGCGCGCCCGTGGACTTGAACGGCGCAATCCAGTCATTTTCCTGAGCGGGCATGGCGACATTGCTGCAGCGGTGGCCGCCATGGCAAAAGGCGCGTTTAATTTTGTCGAAAAGCCGTATACCGATGACACCTTGGTGCCGCTGCTTCAACAAGCGCTGGAATTGGAGGTGCAATGGCAGATCCTGGGTCAGAGGCGTGACTTTCTGCAGACTATTTGGGACAGCCTGACACCGCAGCAGCGCCGCGTAGCGTTGTACAAGTCTTCGGGTGAGCTCAACAAAGTCATTGCATCCAACATGGGATTGGTCGATCGCACGGTTGAGGAACATTGGGTCAAGGTCCGCGACAAACTTGGGGTTGATTCGGTCGCCGCATTGGCAACGACCATTGCAGACATGCGCGCATGCGGCATTGATGTCGGCACCGACGGGGGAGCAGTGGTTCGCGCTGGGTCCAGCAGTTAATGATGGTGTCGCCGGTAGGGTGGTGGTGTCTGGTGTTGACCATAACCGGGCTTGAACGCGGCGCTGCTCGCAGTCGTTGGGACAGCGGCCTATCGAACGCTGAGAATCGCGTGGGCTACTTCGGCAAAGCCTGTACCGTATTCGCTTGGTGTGATGTAGCCCGGCAGATGGGTGAGTTGTGTTTCAAAGTGGCGGATGTTGGCCACACCTATGCTGTGGGTGAAGTGCTGAAACATGGCCTGGTCGTTGCCCGAGTCGCCGACAAATACCCAGCGCTCAATTTCATGTACAAGCGCTCGCCCAAACAGCGTTCGCACGATCCAGTCCGCACCTTGCCATTTGTTCATCTCGCCAAAACATCCATGAATGTGGATGCTGCTTACGCTGGTGTGCATACCAAATTGTTGCAACAGGCTCACGGTGCGCTGCACCAATTCGGGTGACAGTCTGGCGAATTCGTTGTAATCAAATGCCAGGTCAGTCTCGCGGCCCACACTGTCGCGTGTGACAAAGACACCTGGCACCTCAAACATTACCCGGGCAGCGATCTGCTGCATCCGCCGGCTGCTTTCCTGACGGATAACAGGGTCCTGTTGGTACAGTTTTGATAGCGTCGCAACCTTATTCGACGAGGGCTGGGTGGATATTTTGTTTGAAACCAGGGTGCCCGTTGGTGGGATTCGAGAAAAGGCTACTGCGCCATTTTCTGCCACCATGGCATCGACGGGCCAGGCTGCCTGGTTTTTGCCTGTCATAAATGGCTCGCACCAGCCGATCGGACGACCCGTGATCGGGATCACGGTCAACCCCGCTGCCTTCAGATTCGCAAGTGCCTGCAGCGCATCTGCCGTGATGGCCCCTTTGGTTGTCAGTGTGTCGTCAATATCGGTGAATACCCCGACGATGCCACGTCGATCCTGCACTGACCAATCTGCAAGCGGTTTCACAGCAGCAAACCGAGTCCGCGCCGACCCATTGGGTGTCGCAGACCCGTGACGGTGCAACACAGCAGTTGCAGCGACAGGCATGTGGACGCCATCTAGCCAGCCGTCTGCAATGCTAGGCCTGCGTGCTCGCGCAGTGGATGGAAGTGGATTTTTGGAAACCGCTCCTGCGCCAGGCGCACGTCGTACGGGCTGGTGCACAGATAGGCCAGCGTATCAGCCGCGTCGCGCGCCATGCGCATGGGGTAGGCGTCGCAAAAGGCCTTTAGCTCCTGCGGCGTGTCAGCAGTGATCCAGCGCGCTCCGGTGTACTGGCAGCCTTCCAGTCGTATGTCGGCGTCGTACTCCCCCTTCAGGCGGTGCTGTACCACTTCAAACTGCAACTGGCCCACGGCGCCCAGCAGCATATTGCCGCCGACCTCGGGTCGAAAAACCTGGATGGCGCCCTCTTCACCCAATTGCGCCAGACCCTGTTGCAACTGCTTGGTGCGCAGTGGGTTGCGCAGCACCACGGTCATGAACATCTCGGGGGCGAAGAAGGGCAGGCCGGTATAAAGCAGGTTGAGGCTGCCATCCGTAATGGTGTCGCCGAGTTGCACACCGCCGTGGGTAGTAAAACCGACGATGTCGCCAGCGTAGGCCTCTTCCACGGCCTCGCGGCGCTGGCTCATGAACGTGACGACCGACGTGGGGCGAAGCTCCTTGGAGGTGCGCATGACCTTGAGCTTCATGCCCGGCGTGTACTTGCCCGAGGCGACCCGCACAAAGGCGATGCGGTCGCGGTGGTTGGCGTCCATATTGGCCTGCACCTTGAAGACCACGCCACTGAAGGCGTCGTCGTCGGGTCGCACTTCTTTGATGACCGGCTGCTTGTTAACCACAAACGAGCTGGTGCGTTTGCCCGGTGAGGGTGCCAGATCGACCAGCGCGTCCAGCACTTCCATCACGCCAAAGTTGTTGACGCCGGAACCGAAAAACACCGGCGTCTGCTTGCCGGCCAGAAAGGCGTCATGGTCCCAGGCGGGGGATGCACCGGTGGCCAGTTCCATGCTGTCCATGGCGGATGCCCACTCATGGCCGAAGCGCGCCAGCAAAGCGTCCTGGTCGCTCAGGGGCATCGACTCAAACTCCTGTGGGCGGCGGTCCTTGCCGCCGTCGAACACCGTCATCATCTGCGTGCGCAAATTGACAATGCCGCCGAAAGACTTGCCCTGACCCACAGGCCAGGTCATGGGCACGCAAGGCATGCCCAGTTCGCGCTCGATCTCGTCCAGGATGTCCAGCGGTTCCCGCACTTCGCGGTCCATCTTGTTGACGAAAGTGATGATGGGCGTGTCGCGCTGGCGGCAGACCTCGATCAGGCGGCGGGTCTGGGCCTCGACACCGTTTGCGGCATCAATCACCATCAGTGCGGAGTCCACGGCCGTCAGCACGCGGTAGGTGTCTTCGCTGAAGTCTTTGTGGCCGGGGGTGTCGAGCAGGTTGACCACGTGATCGCGGTAGGCCATCTGCATCACGCTGGATGCGACCGAAATGCCGCGCTGCTTTTCAATCTCCATCCAGTCAGAGGTGGCGTGGCGCGTGGCTTTGCGTGCCTTGACAGAGCCTGCGATCTGGATCGCGCCCGAGAACAGCAAGAGCTTTTCGGTCAGCGTGGTCTTACCGGCATCGGGGTGGGAGATGATCGCAAACGTGCGGCGGCGGCGGGTTTCGTTGGTGAAGGACACTGTGCGGAGTTCGTTGCGAAATGGGGGGCAATTTTAAGCCCACGCTACAACGGCATCGGTACCCTGCTTTCGGCTGTGTGCGGTGAAGCGATTTTCGATACGGTGCGTGTTAGGGTTCCGAAGGATGGTTGCTGGGTTGGGCTGGATGATAAAGTTGCCCAACAAGGATCGACGGGTTGGTGGATGAGCCTGGCGTCAGTGCCAAGGCCATCTGCTGCAATCCCAGGCGCACGAGGCGGTGCGAAACGCCTCATACAAACCCATCATTGGGAGGAGAGATTGATGAAAACATTCAACTGCGTGATCGTGGTTACCGCCATCCTGGCTTTGTCAGGATTGAACGCGCTGGCGCAAACGCGCAAAGACAACCCGGAATGCAAACCCAATCCCGTGTTCAACCGTTTCGCGGGGGAAGTGATGGGCAATTGTGACCAGGCCCGCTTCAAGGATATTGAACTGACCCGTTGGAAAAAGCCTGGCGACTCAAAGTCCGGTAGCGAGTCCTTCAAGGTGGAGGGTGAATATTGGTATTACCTCAACCCTGTTCAGAAGGATGCCCAGGGTCTCCCACCCGGCACTCTGGAAATTGTCCGCAACTTTGAAAATGCCGTCCAGCAGGCAAAGGGCGAAGTGCTGTTCGTCAACTCCAAATATGTGCACTATCACTTGCGCAAGGGGGATGCCGAATTCTGGGGCAAGGCCGGTTGCGGGTCGGAGTCTGGCGGGGGCGGGTGCGGGGCCATTCAACACCAGGTGATTCGTGTCGCCGGCATGGAGCAGTCCGTCGTGGTTTCATCCGAACAGATCGCCCGGGCCATGGGCGATGAAGGCAAAGTAGTCCTTTATGGGATTTACTTTGATACCGACAAGGCAACGCTGAAAAGCGAATCGACTCCGACGTTGGCCGAGATGGCAAAGTGGCTCAAAGCCAATGCCAGTGCAAAAGTCTTTGTCGTCGGTCACACCGATATGCAGGGGTCTGTTGAACGCAACCAGAAGCTGTCCCGCGACCGGGCTGCTTCTGTGATCGCCGCATTGACCAAGGAATACGGTATCCAGGCCGACCGACTGGCGGCCGACGGAGTCGGGCCGCTGGCACCGGTGGCAAGCAATGCCGGCGAAGGAGGGCGGGCGAAAAACCGGCGCGTTGAAATGGTATTGCGTTAACCCGGCTGGCCAAAGCGCAGCAATCCGCCACGAATGGTGGCGTCAAAACCAAGGGTCATTTTTCTGCCCCCCGGCACCCCTGCACGCAGCTTTGTATAATTTCAGCTTTCCGAGGAGCGTTGCAGTTCACGCGCAGTGAACGAGGCTCGGAATCCGTCGACTGCAAGTTGACGTCAGCCAACGACGCTCACCCACTGGTCTGTGCGGTGAGCCTTTTCCCGGTCCCCTTCACTTCCAGTGGCATTTCAAAAAATTGATTTTTGGAGTTAGCCATGAGCGCACTGAAACCTGCAAACAAGACCGAAGACTACAAAATTGCCGACCTGAGCCTGGCCCAATGGGGCCGCAAGGAACTGACCATTGCCGAGACCGAAATGCCCGGTCTTATGGCCATCCGCGAAGAATTCGCCAAGAGCCAGCCGCTGAAGGGCGCGCGCATCACCGGCTCGCTGCACATGACCATCCAAACCGCAGTGCTTATTCAGACTCTGGAAGCGCTGGGTGCAGAAGTGCGCTGGGCATCATGCAACATCTATTCAACCCAAGATCACGCGGCTGCAGCGATTGCA
>CAIQBN010000639.1 GCA_903870065.1 uncultured beta proteobacterium
CAACAGTACTCCACCAACAACCAGGCCGACAAGATTCTGGAGTACGCCCGCCATCGCAACATCGTGATTGTGCGCACCTACGCCGATGAGGGTAAAAGCGGCCTGTCCATTGGCGGGCGGGTCGGGTTGCAGCGGCTGATTGCGGATGTGGAGTCTGGCCAAGCGGACTTCAACCTGATTCTGGTCTACGACGTCAGCCGCTGGGGGCGGTTTCAGGATGCCGACGAATCCGCCTACTACGAGTACATCTGCAAACGCAAGAACATCCACGTCGCCTATGTGGCCGAGCAGTTCGAAAACGATGGCTCACCGGTCTCAACCATCGTCAAAGGCGTCAAGCGCGCCATGGCGGGGGAATACAGCCGCGAACTCTCGGCCAAGGTGTTTGCTGGCCAGTGCCGCTTGATCGAGATGGGTTTTCGTCAAGGCGGGCCAGCCGGGTTTGGCCTACGCCGCATTCTGATCGACCAGCAGGGTGACGTCAAAACCGAACTGCGCCGTGGCGAGCACAAAAGCTTGCAGACCGACCGGGTCATCCTGATCCCCGGGCCGGAGCCGGAACTGCGTGTCGTCAATGACATTTTCCGCTGGCTGGTCGACGACGACCTGGGCTTTGGCGAGATCGCCAACCGGCTCAACGCCATGGCGGTGCGGACCGACCTGGACCGGCGTTGGAACGCTGCCACCGTGCGTCAGGTGCTTACCAATGAAAAATACATAGGCAACAACCTGTACAACCGCCAGTCCTTCAAGCTCAAGAAGGTGCTGGTCAAGAATCTGCCGGAGATGTGGATTCGCAAGGACGGGGCATTTGAAGCCATCGTACCCACCGAGACCTTTCTGGCTGCGCAGCAAATCATTCTGGCCCGCATGCGCCGCTACAGCGACAGTGAGCTCATCACCAAGCTGCGCGAGCTATACCAAGAAAAAGGCACGCTCAGCAGCCTGCTCATTGATGGCGCGCCCGACCTGCCATCGGCATCGGTCTACAGCAGCCGCTTTGGCAGCCTCACCAAAGCCTACGAACAGGTGGGTTTTAGGAGTGAGCGTGACTTGGACTTTCTGGAAGTCAATCGCCGCTTGCGCCAACTGCACCCCGAGATCATGGATCGCACCCAACACACCATTGCCGAGATGGGTGCCGACATCTGGCGCGACCCCAAGACCGACTTGTTGCACCTGAACCAGGAACTGGTCATCAGCCTGGTGCTGGCGCGCTGCCAGGTGTTGCCCAACGGTCGCCAACGTTGGCGCATTCGGTTTGACCCGCTGCACTACACCCCGGACATCACCGTAGCCGTCCGGCTGGACCATCGCAACCAGAGCGAGCTGGATTACTTCTTACTGCCCCGCATGGACTTGCCAGAGGGCGGGTTTCAAGTCACCGACCAAAACCAGGCTGATTTTGCGTGCTTTCGGTTTGATGACCTGAGCTTTTTGTATGGCCTGTCAGAACGCCAGCGTTTCCCCCGGCGAACTTGACCGGCCCAGCAAGTTCTTACCAATCCCCATTACCACCCCATCCAATCAACCAAAGGAGTAACCCTGTGAACCACCCCCTGCCACCCTCAACCCCAAGGAGCCCGCCATGTTGACCGACACCCCCGAAACTCCTGAATCTGTGACCCTGGTGCCGATTGACCGCATCGAGGTACTCAACTCCCGCGACCGCAACATGAAGGTGTTTGAGGAGATCGTGGAGAACATCCGCACCATTGGCCTCAAGAAACCCATAACTGTCGCCGAGCGCATCGGCGACGATGGGGAGCAAAAATTCATGTTGGTCTGCGGGGAAGGGCGCATGAACGCACTTCGCATACTGGG
>CAIQBN010000640.1 GCA_903870065.1 uncultured beta proteobacterium
GCCAGGAACAGGTTTGGCGCTTGAGACACCTGTAGTCAATGTGTCGCGAAACTGGAGTCAGCAAGCCACTGTTAAGCGTGTAGGAAATTGCCTTACAGAGCGGATTGACCATCAACGCAAAAACACCGTCAAAGTCGCAGGGTCAAAGCGCACACAAAGCACCTATGGTGGTGATATGGGATTTAATCGATTTTTTTCCAGCGCCCATCTTAGTGATCCAATTTTGATAGGAAATTGACCGTGAAATTAACTCGATTGATTCGTACATTGGCCCGAGCCGGGCTCGTTAGCAGCCTTGGAATTGCGACACTGGCTGGTGCCGGCAGCCATCCCCTGACCAAAATCAATACCAACCAGACCATCGATATGGTGGTGAGTCTAGATTGGGATATCAACGCTGCACCGCCGGTTGCCGAGGCTAACGACACGCGAAGTTACTTGGTAGACAAGGCCTATTTGGAAAACGAGATTCGTGAGTTCGCAAAGCTGACCTATCAAATGACTGAAGGGCGGCAAAGCGTCGGCAAGGTTTACGTCTATAGCAATGGCTTGCACTGGGATACAGCGGACATTCGCGCGACCAACAAGACAGGGCGGGCCAATGCGCACATCGGTGGCATTCAACGCAAGGGCTTACATATCAATATGTCGACTGCCATTGCCAGTGGTCCAAGACCTGTCGGCATTTTTGGCAAGACGATTGCGCATGAGTTAGGACACTACGTTCACGCGGTCTTTGATGAGTACAGGGAAATGGGACGCCTGAGTTCCACCTACCCCGGCTCACCACTTGAGACCGACACGCCGTTGGAGACCGTGATGAATAACCATTGGAGTCTGACGCGCTACTCAGTGCGTGAAGACTATGCCAACGGCCCCCAGACTGCTCAAGGGCGTATGTACGGCGCCTCCCACTGGGATACCCTGGGACGTAGCCCAAATGATGACCCGTTACCGGAAGGTGCGGGCGCACGTGCACCGCGCACCGCATTTCCCGTTTTTCAATCCAATGTCCCGACTACGGTAGCGGCCCTCAGCATACCCGCGACCGGCTGGGAAAGCGCGTTGCAAGTGCAATACATGTCACCGAACTCGTCGGTGGTTCTGATCCTCAATACAGGCATGGCGGGCAACCTCGTAGAGGCAGGGAAAAACGCCTTGCAAGGTCTCTTTGACTCATCCATCAAGGCAGGGGATAAAGTTAATTTTGTGCTGTATGGGGCCAACAGCGTTGTTTTGCCCGCTAACTTGATTCCCTTTGCCGATGCATTGCGAGTGCCAGCGAAGAGTGCAGTAGGTACTTTGCAAACGGACAATTCGGGCGGTGCTGGCTTGCAAGATGCGATGAACAAGGCGTTAGAGGTGCTAAAGGACGTGCCCATTACCGACAACCCTTCAGTCGTTTTGATTAACGATGGAACTGTGCAAGCCGATGTGAGTGCATTCAAGGAGCGCGGCATACCGGTCACCATCCTGAGTGTGGGAGACGTTTCTGCCACCGCCACCGCTGGCAATGTCTATGCCCGTGGCAGTTTGGAAACCGACACCCGGTTTCAAGCCAGCGCCGCACGCGCGGTGGCCATGGGTCGGTCCTTGGTAGCAAACTCCAGCCCGGGCGGAGGTGTGTATCCCACTGGTGTGATGGCCAACGAAACACGCGGTTACTTCAAAGCGAATTCCAATCCAACCGAAGCAGCAAAGGACTTGCAAAACCTGTTCAGCAGCACATCCGGCGCTGCGGAGGAAGTACTGAACGACGGCAATAGCAAGGTAGCCTTGCCCGCGGGCAAGAGCTTTGCCCTGACGACAACAGTGGGCAGTCTGGAAACAGGTTTGAAGTTTATTGCCTCTTGGAACGACAACGCACCGATCGGTTTTGACCTCAAAGCTCCTGATGGAACCCAAATCACGCCCACCAAATTGCCTGCAGGTGTCACTTATACAAGTGACGACTCTTATGGCATTTACACGGTGGCAAAGGTACCTTCGGCGTGGCATGGGGATTGGATTAGCACTTTGACCAATACCGGGAGTGCACCCACGGCTGATGCCGTTTCTCAAGAGGTCATGGGATCAACGCTGCTGGCGGCGGGGCTGCGCGTGTTTGGAGGCTCTGAGGATGATCCAGGCCCACTGGGGGCAGTGGTTGAGTTGGCCAGTGATTTGGCAGTAACGGGGGCCATGGTCGTGGCGTCGCTGACTGCGCCCGATGGATCCATCGTCACTTCCAACCTGATACTTCGGGATGACGGACAAGGTGCTGATGAACGGGAGAACGATGGTAGCTACGGCGCGATGCTGGAGAATCTGTTGCTGGGCGTCACGCAAAAGGGGGACTACACCCTCCGCGTCGTGGTGACCAATCCGGGGGGTGTTGCAAAGTTCAGTACGGCCAACAGCCTGGAGTTCGGACCCAATCCTGCTGACCTTCCAGTGCCATTGTTCCAACGGGTTGTCAGTGTTCCCGTTACCGTGACGACGCTACCGACGGCGCCTACAAATACCTCGATTTCCAAAGCACTGGCATTGGCAACCGACAACAGTCAACAAAACGGGACCTTGGTAACGGGTAACGTCAAACTGTACTATTCGTTCCCGGCTTTTCAGGGCAATCAATACGCGATTCGAACTGGCGAATTAGCCACTTACGATAGCGCTGGCGCCGTGTTCTCCACGTCATTGGAAATTCAAAGTGCGCAGGGCGAGACCATCGTAAGCAACAAAGCGTGTCTCAATGCCAGTTCACAGTCGCTAAAGACCTCTTGCCTTGTATTTAACGCCAGCGCAGACGCCACGTACGCTGTGTCTGCGAGTTCAGCGACTGGCACACCCGGTACTTTTGTCATTGAGGCAGACTTGATCACCGTGGGGCAAACCAACATCGATCGATTGCTTTCCTGGGCCGAAACTACCTATGGACTGCCCACCGAAGGCGCGACGACAGGCAATGCGGACGGTTACTTCTTCAAGCTTTACCCCGCGGTCAAGGGTTCGCTGGCATTTAAAGGAGGCGACTTTTTCTACATCGCGACAGGTGCCAAAACACCGGTCTTGCTGGGCAATACCGATGTTTGGTTAGCAAAAATCGGACAAAAGTAAGCCGTTACCGTTGTCCACAGACTTTGGCTGCTACTGCGAATCGGACAACGTGATCAACCGTGCCCGAACGCTTTTGCCTTTGACCCGTCCGGCGTTGAGTTTGGCGCAGGCGGCTTGCGCCATGTCACGTGACACGGCCACAAAAGTGCAGAACTCGGTGACCTGGATCTTGCCAATTTGCTCGCGGGTGTAAGCGGGGCCGCCCTCGGTACTGGTGAGTGCGCCCAGCACATCGCCGGGGCGGATCTTCTCTTTGCGCCCGCCCAGAATTTGCAGA
>CAIQBN010000641.1 GCA_903870065.1 uncultured beta proteobacterium
GACACGGCGGGGCGCAATGACGCGGCGGGGGCGCCCGCTGGGCAGTGGCATCAAAACACAGGTCACGCCGCGCCTGCAAGCTCACGCCTTCACAGCCCTCAACTTCACCTGCAGTTCCTTGACCACCCCCCACTGCTGGTCGGCCATGGCGCGCAACTGGTCCTGGGTCAGTTCTCCGGTCTGCACCTTTTGCCACCACAGCGGGTCGTACACCTGCAGTGCTTCAACAATCTCGAAATCGACCTGCATCACATGGGCCAACATGGTGTAGTTGGCACGCTTGGCGATCCATTCGTCGTTCTGCTTTTTCGACATCATCCTGAAGGTCAGCGGTGTGAAGGCGCGCACATGGGTCGGGTCTGACCACCAGGTATCGTGCCGGAAATGCGGCACATGAATTTCGATGACGCCCTCGGGGGCAACAACGCGGTAGAGCTCGCGCATCACGCGGGCGAAGGTCGCAAAGTCGGCACCCACGTGCTCCAGCACATGCTTCATCAGGATGTAGTCGAAGCTGCTGTCTGCCAGCGCCCACGGCGTTTGCTCAATATCGATCTGAATATCGGGCGCACATCCGGAAAAATTATCGGCATTGACAAAACCCTCACGCTTGTCAAAGCCGCAGCCGAGGTTGAGCTTTCTCATGGAAAATGCGCGCCCGCCAACGCCCGCAGCTCAGCCTCTGCAATCGATGCCTTGGTTGCCAGCGCCCACAAATCAAAGCATGGATGCTCACGCCGCCTGGCTGCCACGGCCACAAAACCGGCTGCCTGCAAAGTGCCGCTCAGCACCTTCTGCGTAAAGCCGCAGCGGTGCGCCATGTAGAGGTTGCCGCGTGCCATGGGCGGGCGGTGGCCGTAGAGAATGTCCAGTGGCGTAATCGGTCCCGCGGGCGAAACGTAAGCCGGCTCCAGCAACTTGTCCTGCGCAATCAGCGCTGCCACCGACTGCAGGTCCGGGCAGGTAATCACCACAATGCCATCGGGTTTGAGCACGCGCTTGAACTCAGCCAAGGCCAATGGCACCTCGTGCGGGTACAGGTGCTCGATGTTGTGGCTTGAGAAGACCGCGTCCACCGATTCAGAAGCAAGGCCAGACATATCGGTCATGGTGCCGATGATGTCAGGGCTGACGCTTGGGTCAATGTCCAGGCGCAGCTCGGCCCAGTCTGGTGTGTTAAAGCCTGCGGTGGTACGGTCTTTGTGCTTGGGGCCGCAGCCGACGTGGAGAAAGGTTTTCATAGATAGCTCTTCGCTGCGAAGGTGATTTGACAAATCAGGTCGCCAATTATCCACTGTGCCGCACACCAGCGCCAGCACGGTTGGCCCTGCAATTTTCAACGATGAATTTGGTTAAACTCGACTCCAACGTGAACTACCGCGTTCACCCTCCGGAGGCTTCAGTGCCAGCAATTCCCCCAGCATCTTCAAGCCAAAGTTCATCTACCAGCGCACCAAATTACTCAAGCCTGTGCGTCACCATCACCGGTGGCACAGGGAGCTTTGGCCAGACCGTTGCGCGGCGCATGCTTGAACTGGGTGCTGCAGAGGTTCGCATCATCTCGCGTGACGAAGCCAAACAGGACGAAATGCGAACGCGGTTTCGTGACCGCAGGCTGCACTACTACCTGGGCGATGTGCGTCAGAGGCAAAGCCTGCAACCGGCCTTTCGCGGCGCCGACCTGGTATTTCACGCGGCGGCGCTCAAGCAGGTGCCATCCTGCGAATTCTTTCCTGAGCAGGCCGTGCAAACCAACATACTTGGCAGCGAAAACGTCATC
>CAIQBN010000642.1 GCA_903870065.1 uncultured beta proteobacterium
CCGGAATGTACGGATATGTCACCCTTGGGTTGAAGGGCCACGCTCAAGCCTACCCTCATCCTGGCCACCGGGGGTTAGACGACGCCAGCGTAATTTTTTGGCATGGATCAACTGTTAGCAGCACCTTAAACGCCTGCGATCTGGTGGGAACAGCTGCAAAGCGACCTGGAAATACCTTGCGTAACCGACTTGCCAAGGCTGCCCATTGGGTGGAATACGGTCCTGGCAGATGCCTTGAATTGGCGCGTGCCATTCGTAGCATCAGTATCAGCGATGACGGTCACATTGCAGTTGGGCAGCGCCAGGTTATCGAGCTTGTGTCGTTTTAGCGCGAGTGCATTGCGTGTGCATCCCTTTACAGCTTGTGCAAGCCTTGAGACTATGGGGGAATATTCATAACGAAGGTTCCTATGCCCACCAAATTATCTGAACTTAACGCGAACATCGCGTCACTGCGCGATCAACTCAGCGACGCTGAAAAGCGGCACCTGGTTGCTAGTGCCGCACTGGCAATGACGCCTAGTGACCCAGAAGCTCGCGCACTTTCGCGCGCAACTGAGGGCGTTTGCGCCGACCTGCGCGGTGATCTCAAACTGTTGAACGATGCCCGCGGTGCCGCCGTTCAGGCCGATCAAACCAGCGAAGCGCAGGCCCTTAAACGCGAAGCAGTGCAACACCTGAACAAAGCCAAACAGCTCTCCACCTTGCGTAATGAAGCTGCCCAAAAACTTGATGCCACGATGGCCGCATTCTCAGTCGCTTGCCGTGAATGGCTTGCCGTGAATGCCGACCTTTGGAAGAGTACATCGTCTTTCTATCACCTAGTCAAAACAGGTGACGCTGTGCACACCATGGATCTGCTCGTACAACTCAAAGGAGCCGAACTCGTACCGTGCAACGCATTGCTGTCCCAATTCGACACAGCGGTGCGTGGCATCGTTCCACGTTCAAGCATGGCGTTGAACTACACGACACGGTTTGGCGATGTAGAGCTTATCGCCGCCGATGTTGAAAAGTCAGGCTGTCGCCTCATCACTGGCATGAATAGCAAAGCCGTTTCTGAAGGACTGCAGGCATGATCAGTGCAACTACCCCCACACTCGAGACCGATTCTGCATTGCCGCTGTCAGACTCTTCATTGACAGAAAAAATATTTCACATTGAAGCTTACGCGCGAACTCAACCCCGGGTGGTAATAGCCGAGCGCCATTGGTTCGCTGATGGCATGTATGCGCGTGAGTTCACTGTCCCAGCCGGCACTTTAATGACGGGTGCCATTCACTTTCGTGAAGCCATCAGCATGCTGACCAAGGGACGTGTGCGAGTCATCACCAATGAGGGCGAAACCGACCTGGTTGCACCTTGCACGTTTGTTCAACCCGCCGGTGTCAAGCGCATTGGTCTAGTACTCGAAGACATGGTTTGGACGACTTTTCACACTTGCAAGGCAACCACGCCAGAGGCCGCACAGCTCGAGCTGGTGACCAACAGCGGCCACATTGATTTGATTGAAGGAGTACCGGTATGAGTTTCGGAATAAGCGCGATTGCGTGGCTTGCGATCGGCACAGGCGTCACAGCAGCCGTTCAGTACGACCAAGGCCAAAAAGCGCAAGGTGCCCAGCGTGACGCGCAAGCGCAAGCGCTCAAAAATGCAACTGCACAGGCTGATGCTGCTGATCAAGCCAATAACCGGTCGAACATGAAAAAACCGAATGTGCAAGGTTTATTCGATCAAAACAAGGCACAAGCAGCCGGTGGCGTAGGCGGCACCATGTTGACGGGACCCATGGGTGTTGACCCGATTGCACTGACTCTTGGCAGAAAAACTCTGCTCGGGGGCTAAATGGCACAAACCCAGCAGACTCCATCCGGTGTTCGCCGATACCAAACCTTCAGCTGATGGAAAACAGCCCTGTAAAGACGACTCGAACAGCCTGGGTAAAAGGCCAGTCGGGTAACCCTGCAGGCCGCATGCCTGGCGTGGAAAGAGTGCGCCAACTGCTAAAGCCTCGCAGTGAAGATTTGATAAATAAAGCTGTTGAGCTGGCGCTGGCAGGTGACACCGTGGCACTGCGCCTTTGTATCGACAGAATTGCACCACCACCCCGCGCTGAGTTCGCACTAGCGTCTATTCCCGGCATTGCCTTGGCTGGATCCATGGGTGACAAGGCCCGCGCCGTCCTGGAGGCTGTCGGTAATGCAGTGATCAGTCCAGACGCAGCAGCCATGTTGCTAGGTGCCCTAGCCAGCGCTACAAAAATAATTGAATCCGAGGAGCTTGTCGATCGTATTGCCGCACTGGAAGCTCGCGATCGCACATAAGAGTACACCACCATGAGCCTTAGAAATCGAATCGTAGCGCTCGAGCGAACCTACCAAAATCCCATCATCGATGTGGTGGCGATCCTGATCGACGGTCGCAATCGAAGCGCTCGGGATAAGCCGCACCCATATACGCCAATGACCAACGAGGTCAGGGCGCAACTGCAACGCACCCAAAAGGGACGCACATTACTTGGAGCCCGCAAGCGCGTGGGCGGTAAATAGGGGTTACACATGTCATTTATAAAATCGTCCATGGCCATGATGGGTATGGGAGCCGCTACCAGCGTGGTAGGCGCCTACAACTCTGCATCCATGCAGAAAGATTCGTTAGGTTTTCAGGCCAACATAGCGGACATTAATTCGCGCATGGCCGAACAAAGCGCGCAGACTGAACTGCAGCGCGGCGAGCGTGAATACCAATCTTCGCGCTTACGCACGGGGCAGCTCAAGGGTCGCCAGCGTGCCAGCCTGGCCGCCAACGGGGTTGACCTGGGCGTGGGTAGTGCAGCCGAAATACTCACCAGCACTGACGTGATGGGTGAGATTGATGCCAACACCATCCAGGCCAATGCCATTCGTCAGGCGTGGGGCTATCGCACTCAGGCCACTGGATACCAAAACGACGCCCTGATCAAGCGTGCCAGCGCCAGCAGCATCAACCCGGGCATGGCCGCAGTCAGCACTTTATTGACCGAGGGTGCAAAGATGGGTTCGACTTTTGTCAGCATGAATAAGGGCCTGCCTTCATGGGATGACATGCGAGCCGATATTTCGAGCGACCCTATTGCATCCCTGAACGCACGCAGGGGGTGGACTAAATGAAGAAGCGCTGCATTCTCGACTCCCGCAAGCACGCGGGCTTTAATTAAACGAATATCCGAAAGCAGAATATGCCGCTTGTCCCTACATACAACGATTTTCAGAGCTCAGTTTCCAGCCACCCGGCCCACGGCAAAAAACTGGATCTCCCCTGGAGAGCCTGATTTGGCGGCCCCATTTAGCCTCCACAGATCCAATCGTAAAACAACCGTTTCACCACCATGCGAATCATAGG
>CAIQBN010000643.1 GCA_903870065.1 uncultured beta proteobacterium
AATCGGGCCTGTTCGACGGCATGCAGCAGGCGAGCCTCCAGCATCAGATGCCGTCGATTGCGTTCAGGAATCACTACTCCCTGGTGACCGTCCAGGCCTTGCGCTTCGCAAATCCTGAACCAGCCTTCAATTTTTTCATTGATTCCACCTACTGGCAGCACTTCGCCGTGCTGGTTCAATGCGCCCGTGACGGCCAACCCCTGTTGCATTGGCAAACCTGAAAGTGACGACAGTACCGAATACAGTTCGGCGCAGGATGCCGAGTCGCCCTCGATGCCGTGGTATTCCTGTTCAAAGACGATCGAGGCGTTCAGCGCAAGCGGCGCGACGTGGGCAAACAAGGCGGTCAGATAACTCTGCAAAATTAGCACGCCCTTATCGTGTATCGGGCCAGACATGGCAACTTCGCGCTCAACATTGAGCAGCCCACCGTGGCCTGCAAAAGTGTGCGCCGTCACGCGCACTGGTGATCCGAAGCGCCAGTCTCCCAAGTCGACTTGCGTCAAGCCGTTAACCTGTCCAGTACGGGTGCCCTGGGTGGAAATCATGTGATCGCCCTCAATCACCGATTCCCGCAACCGCTGCTCCGGATAATCATGGCGCAAGCGCCGGGCAGCCAGCGCATGGTCGATGTCGATGGCTTCAACCATCGCGGATGTAGGCGTTTGGGTGCTGCAGGCCACGCGGCGCGCCGCTGCGCTCTCGGCGATCAGTGTTTCTATGCGTGCAAAATTAGCGCTTTGACGGGTCTGGTCATCGACCTCGCGATGGGTATCTTCGAGTAATCGCGCCACGGCGCCGCTGGAGAAGTGAGGCAATCCCAATTTTCGGCATGTATGCGCCACAAAGACCGCCGTTCCAGACCGCGTTGCGGCACTGGCTGGGAAACTTTCGGCAAAGTCTACTTTTGCGCGAAAGCGACGGGCGAATTCGGGGTCGCCTTCCTGCAGTGCGTAGTATTGTTCGACGGATCCAATCAGCACAATTTTGACGTCGACATCTACCGCTTCAGGTTCCAGTGAAACGGCCGCCATGGGCATCATCGCGGTACCCGGTTCCTCAATCTGGACGCGACCGCTGCGCAAGTAGCGTCGCAATTTCTCCCACACCATTTCATCAGCCAGCAGGTCGCGCAAATGCAACATCAAGTAGCCGCCATGTGCCTTCACCAGGCTGCCGGCGCGGATGCGGGAGAAGTCGGTCATCATCACATCTTCTTCAGCCTGGTATTCGATGCTGCCGAATAGGGCTCGAAAGATCGGATTTTGCTCGACGATGACCGGCGCTCCGGTAAGGCAGGAGTTATCCACCACGATGTTGACCGTATAGCTCGCCAGCAATTGGACCAACGCTTCACGTCGGTCGATTTCATCTTTCTCTTCATCTGCGGGCGTGAAAAGTTCCAGGTGCTCCAGCACGTCATGGGCAACCTGGTCCAGATAGGCAGCTAGCTTAACGGAGTCTTTGATCTGTTTTTTTAAACTGACGCGAATTTCCTGCAATTCGTGGTCTAGCAGGGGCTTGACATTTTGGCGACGCAGTGCGGCCAATGCTTCATTCATCACGCGCTCCAATGGCCGCATGGTGTCCATGAAGCGGGTGATCTCTGCCCGCAGCGCCTGCTCAGCGGCGTCGATCTCATTGCGACGTTCCTTGGGCAGGGCGCGTGCTTGGGCTTCGGTGTAGGCCTGTCCCGTTTCGTTCACCAGTGTGAAGACCAGGCGACCGGATTCACGAAACAGGGTAAAGCTGCGCGCCTCTGCAAACGTGGTCAACTCTGCATACGATTTGGCCTCTTCCAGCTTGTAGGCATTGCGGATGCGATCGGCTTCGGTCTTGAAGTCTTCGCTGGTCAGATGCAGTGGAATTTCCGTCTGCACAGTCCGTGCCAGCGTGAGCATCAATTGACGAAACTGGCGCCCCTGACCCGCTGGCATACGCAGCGCGCGGGGGTGTTCTGGTGCATCAAAGTTGTGTAGATAACACAAATCGGGCGGCACTGAGCGGGTCGCTGCGGCGCGTTGCATGCCTTGGAGTAACAGTGATGAACGGCCACTGCCCACCTCGCCCAATACAAATAGGTTGTAGTCGGGTTGTTCCATCGCCAGACCAAAGTGGGCTGCGCGTTCGGCGCGGTCTTGCCCAACCCAGGGCAAGCTGTGCTCTACCAGCTCGGAAGTATCGGCAAAGCCGAGCGAATCTGGAGGAATGCGCAAACACAGTTCCAATGAGGTCAGGCGGTCAGCGGTCATGTAGGGTGGGTCGTGCCAGTGGGCACAAGGCGGAACCTTCTGTCATTGCCCATCGTAGGCCGATTACCAGGTTTTGACCACCGGAGCAACGTCAAAAATTGATTTATGGCAATGTGCCAACATTCCAGCCACTGCGCACAGCACCCTCCAACGTGGCTGGGTAGGGTCCATCAAGATAGTCTCCGGCGGCGTACAGGCCGGTGGCTATGAATGCGGGTGGACGCGCTAATTTTGGCGTACAGGCAAAGGTGGCGTGTTTTTCAACTACGGTCTGCACCGCTTGAAGGGGGGGCAACTCCAACGCTGCGAGCTGTTCGCGTGCCTGGTTCATCACAGCGCTTTGCAGTGATTCACGGCTACCTTGGGCTGCACTCACCACAAAAGCCAATAGCCCCTGTGTGCCATTGAATTGACCTCGATCGAATACAAACTGGGCTGGGGCGACTGGTGTGTTGCGCAGCGCCATCATGGGGTACGGTAGGCGCGCCCGCGCTGCCCAGGCATACACCGTTGCGATCGCTTCAAAGCCCATTGCATCTGCAATACGGGTCCATTGAAAAATCGAATCTGCTACTGAATCAGTAGCGCTACGCGCATAATCCACGAGGGCTGTCGCCGCATTAGACGCTGACATAGCCAAAATAACGCGCTCGTACGGCTGGTCGTCAAGTAGCCAATGGGGCGCCTGCCAGCGCAATTTGCCAACTCGGCGGCCGATGTGGATCTGACAGCCGCGATGGGTAAGCCAGTTGGCGGCGATCTCCGGAAAAAGTGTGCTCAGGTCGGTGCGGGGTAATAGAAGATGCGAGCCCCCCTGGATGCCAAACAATGCGTCTCGCAAGACCCGTAAAAAAACCTGTGCACTGGCCAAGTGCGCTGGTGTGTTCAGTGCCGATACACAGAGCGGTTCAATCAGTTCATGCAGCACGCGCGGCGCCAGTCCGGCACACAGTTGTGCCACGGACAACTCAGGTGCACAGTGAAAATGTCGCCACTGCCATCCCAGGGAATGCGTTATCAGTGACCAGCGTTCTGCCCAGGTCCAACCCCGTGCGGTCGCGATCGCGGCGATCGCGTCCAGCGGAGCCGTCCAGTTGGTCGCGTAGCGTGGGGTCTGCAGGCCGCTGCCATCAGCAAACGGCAAAGCCAGTGGCCGCCGCATCAGAGCTCTTTCGACGTCAACCCCCACCATGCGCATGACCCGCAGGGTCTCGGTGTAAGCACCAATCAGAATGTGCTGTCCATTGTCAAGTGTGGCGGGTGAACCATCTGGCAACGTTGCCGCAATGGCGCGAGCGCGACCGCCCAGCGTGCGCGATGCCTCGAAAACGGTGACCTTATGGCCGCATTGGCAAGCGGCGACTGCTGCGGCCATGCCAGCCCAACCGCCACCAACCACTGCCACGCGCAACCGTTTGGCACCGACGGTGCCCAGTGGTGAGGTCACCATTTGCCGAGCGCCTGGACCTTCCAAGCCAGCCACATCTTGCGCAGCGGAGTGAGATGGATACGTTGGTGCAGCACTTGAAAGCGATCAGCTTCAATTTCCCGCAGCAACGCCCGATAAATACTGGCCATCATCAGCCCCGGCTTTTGTGCCCGCCGGTCATCGGCGGGCAGCAGCTCCAATGCCTCGTCGTATAGACGGTGCGCCCGTTCGGCCTGAAAACGCATCAACGCCTCAAATTGCTCAGAGTATTTGCGGGTCAAAATGTCACTTGCCTTGACATCGAACTGCTTGAGTTCGTTGATCGGCAAGTAGATGCGCCCGCGCATGGCATCTTCCCCGACATCCCGGATGATGTTGGTCAATTGAAGTGCCTGACCTAGTCGGTGCGCATAGTCGGTTGTGCCGGTTTGCGTCTGACCAAAGATTCGCGCGGCGACTTCGCCCACTTCACCCGCGACCAAATGGCAATAGCGTTGCAGGTTAGGGTAATCAAGATAGCGGGTTTGTGTCAGGTCCATCTGGCAACCCGCTACGACCGCCAGTAAATGACGCTCTTCGATCTCAAATTGCGCTGCCAGCGGCATCAAGGCTTGCATCACAGGGTGACTGGGCTGTCCGCGAAAGGCGTTGGTGACCTCGGATTGCCACCAAGCCAGCTTGGTGTGGGCGACGCTGACGTCCGCCATATCGTCTACGACATCATCGACTTCGCGGCAAAAAGCATAAAACGCAGTGATTGCAGCCCGCTTTGGGGCAGGCAAGAAGAGAAAGGCATAGTAAAAGCTGCTGCCCGATGCGGCTGCTTTTTGTTGCACGTATTGGGCTGGAGTCATGGTTGCCGCAGTCTACATCCACAAAGCGCGCCAAGTCATGACAACATAGTCCCGCCAGCGCAAGGTTGGTCGTTGCGTCAGCGTGGCAAACTCAATGGCGTCTATTCGGTCGAGTATGCGCAGACCGCCTTGCACCACAAGCCGCAGTTCCCAACCGGCTCGACCTGGAATTTGGTGCACCAGTTCCGAGCCTTTTAGCATCGTAGCCCTCGCCGTTGCTACGCAATGAGCTATCAAAGTCGTAGCATTTTTGGAGGCTTGCAAGTTCACCAGGTCTTCTTGCAGTACGCCAAAACGTGCACAGTCATCCTGCGTCAAGTAATACCTGCCTCTTGGAATATCCACACGAAGGTCCTGCCAGAAGTTAATCAGTTGCAAGGCTGTGCAAATTGAATCGCTGCGGGTGAGCGCCAGCGGGTCAGTCACGCCATACAAATGCAACATCAGGCGACCCACTGGATTGGCAGAGCGGCGGCAGTAGTCGAGCAACTCAGAGTGGTTTGCATAGTGCTCAGCCGCGTCGGACTTTCGGATGTCTTGCGCGAATGCGTCGAGCAGGTCGTGCAGCAGCAGAGGCGGCAGTTTGTGCGAGCGCAAAGCGAATTTGAGCGGTTCAAAGACCCATGGCCACCGGGAGTCGATGGAGGGTGAGTTGCTTGCGGCCGCATCAAGCTCCCTTTTGTATGCGGCAAGTTCCTCCAGACGCTGACCTGCAGTGGCATTACCCTCATCGGCGATGTCATCTGCGGTGCGGGCAAAGTGGTAAATCGCTGCAATGGGTGCGCGCAGGTGTACCGGGCACAAGAACGATGCAACGGGAAAATTTTCGTAATGTTCTATTGGGGGGACAGGTGGCGCGGCTGATTGCATACCCGGATTTTGCCTGTTCCGTCCAAGTTGCCCCTGCGTTTGACAAGCTCGGTGTGATCGACTAAATTACTAACCGTCCGGTCATTAGACTGGTTTGTTCCAACTTTTTTCCCGACCGCGCTTCAAAATGTCTTTCAAATCAATTTCGCTTGCTTCGACACTGGCCGCCGGAGCCTTGGTGTTCAGCGCGTGTTCCAAACCAATTCCGCAGGAGGAGCCGATCCGTGCCGTGAAGGTAATGGTCGTCGGCGCACAGGGCATGCAATCCGGGTCGGAGTATGCGGGCGACGTACGGGCGCGTGTCGAGTCTCGACTGGGCTTTCGTGTTGGCGGCAAGGTCGTGCGGCGCCAGGCGGAACTCGGCCAGAGGGTTAAGGCGGGTGATGTGCTGGCGCAACTTGATCCCCAGGACTATCAACTTGCAGCCCAGGCGGCGCAGGCACAAGTTGCAGCCGCACTCACTAATCGTGACCTGGCCGCGGCCGATTTCAAGCGTTTCAAGGAGTTGCGTGAACAAAACTTCATTAGCGGCGCGGAACTGGAGCGGCGCGACGCAGCACACAAGTCAGCACAGGCCCAGTGGGAGCAAGCACGCGCCCAAGGATTCGCGCAGGCCAATCAGGCCGGCTACACCACGCTGGTGGCGGATGTGGCCGGCGTTGTAACCGCAATCGAGGCGGAGCCCGGCCAGGTTGTGGCTGCTGGGGCACCGGTTGTGCGTATTGCGCAAGATGGGCCGCGCGATGTGGTTTTTTCGGTCCCCGAAGACAAGGTCGGGATGGTCAAACTCGGGTCGGAAGTGGCTGTACGCATGTGGGCCGCCAAAGCTTCGGTGAAAGGGGTGGTGCGCGAGGTGGCCGCCAGCGCGGATCCGGTTACACGCACTTTTGGTGTCAAAGTGGCCTTGGGCGCAGCCGATTCACCGCCACTGGGAACTACAGTATCTATCGTTCCACAGGCGTTGGATCGCAGCGGTTGGCAAGTGATTAAATTACCCACGAGTGCACTTCACTATGATGGCAAGTCAGCAGCCGTGTGGGTGCTCGATAAGGGCGCGATGACAGTGAAATTGCAGCCAATACACGTAGCAACGGCTGATGGAAACGATGTAGTAGTTTCAACTGGTTTGCAGCCAGGCGATCAAGTGGTAGTGGCTGGCGTGCATGTTTTGTCTCCCGGACAAAAAGTCACCCTGTATGCGGCAAAAGCTGACACAAATCCGGCCACCTCAACGCAAAATGCCGCGATTGGTTCAGTTGCAACTGCGCCACCCGCTGTGGCCGGCGCTGCCAGCGTTGCGGCTTCCAGGTGAGGCTTCCATGAACCAGGAACAACCCAAAGAGGGCTTCAACCTCTCCAAATGGGCGCTTGAGCATGCAGCCCTGACCCGCTACCTGATGATCGTGCTCATGATGTTGGGCGCTGCTGCCTATTTTCAGCTGGGGCAGGACGAAGATCCTCCCTTTACGTTTCGAATCATGGTGGTGCGGGCATTCTGGCCTGGCGCAACGGCTCAGCAAATGGCTGAGCAGGTGGCGGACAAGATTGAGCGCACGCTGCAGGAGGTGCCCAATGCGGACAAAATTCGCAGCTTTTCTAAACCGGGCGAAACCACAATTCTGTTTCAAGTCAAGGACTCGACAAGGGCCGCAGAGGTGGCCAATATTTGGTACACGGTTCGAAAGAGAATCGGAGATATTCGCCAGACATTGCCTGGCGGTGTGCAGGGGCCTTTTTTTAATGACGAATTCGGCGACGTATATGGCGTGATTTATTCGCTGGAAGCCGATGGCTTTTCGGATGCGGAAGTGAAGGCCTTTGCCGATGATGTCCGTCAAAAGTTGCTGCGGGTCGCGGACGTGAACAAAGTGGAGCTGTTTGGCGTGCAGGATGAAAAGCTGTACATCGAGATATCGCAAAAGCGCCTCGCACAAATGGGTTTGGATATGAACCAGGTGCTGGCCCAGCTAAACCAGCAAAACGCAGTTGAGGGGGCCGGAACCGTACAGACGCCGTTGGACGTGGTGCAGGTGCGCGTTGCGGGGCAGTTCCAGGCGATAGACGAATTGCGCGCCATGCCTATTCGTGGCAGTTCGGGCAATCAGTTGCGCTTGGGAGATATTGCGCAAATCAGTCGGGGCTATGTTGATCCGCCTCAAATCAGAGTCCGCTTTCAGGGGAAGCAGGTCATCGCGCTGGGGGTATCCATGTCCAAGGGTGGCGACATCATTGCCTTGGGCAAAGCGCTGGCGCTGGCGACTCAAAAAATCACCGCCACCCTGCCCGTTGGAGTTCGGCTGGTGAATGTGCAGGACCAACCCAAGGCGGTTGCCAAGTCGGTCAACGAATTTGTCGGCGTATTGGTCGAGGCAGTGGCCATCGTGCTGGCCGTTAGCGTCTTGGCCTTGGGCTTGCACAAGCGCAGCGGTTCACTGCCCTGGTACCGTCGCTATTACGTTGATGCCAGACCTGGTCTGGTCGTCGGAATAACCATTCCGTTAGTTTTGGCGGTGACGTTTCTGGGCATGTGGTACTGGGGAATCGGCCTGCACAAGATATCACTGGGTTCGCTCATCATCGCTTTGGGCTTGCTGGTGGATGACGCCATCATTGCCGTAGAAATGATGGTGCGCAAAATGGAGGAGGGTTATGACAAGGTGCGTGCCGCCACCTTTGCCTATGAAATCACCGCAATGCCCATGCTGACGGGCACCTTGATCACGGCAGTTGGGTTTTTGCCGATCGGTATAGCCAAATCTGCCACCGGTGAATACACCTTTGCAATTTTTGGCGTGACAGTCCTTGCCCTGGTTTTGAGCTGGTTTGTTTCGGTTTTCTTTGTCCCCTACCTGGGAACCTTGTTGCTAAAGATCAAACCGCACGGCGTGGGGGACGATCCGCATGAACTGTTCGACACGCCGTTTTACAACCGGTTCCGCATGACAGTGAATTGGTGTGTGCAGCACCGCTGGATGACGATTGGCGCAATGCTGCTAACGTTTGGCCTGGGTATCGTGGGTATGGGCAAGGTGCAGCAGCAGTTCTTTCCAGACTCCAGTCGCCCTGAGGTACTGCTCGACGTGTGGTACCCGGAGGGCACGGCATTTGCCGCCAATGAAGTTACGACCAAACGGATTGAAGCCCGTCTCATGCAGGAGCCGGGTGTCCAGAGTGTGACTGCATGGGTCGGTTCGGGCGTGCCGCGTTTTTATCTCCCGCTGGACAATATTTTTACCCAATCCAATGCGTCGCAGTTCATCATTTTGCCCGCGGACCTGGCGCTGCGCGAGTCGCTGCGTATCAAACTGCCCGCCGTAATGGCACTCGAGTTTCCTGAAGTTCGGGCCCGGGTCAAGATTTTGCCAAATGGACCACCCGTACCCTACCCGGTGCAGTTTCGCGTGCTGGGGTCTG
>CAIQBN010000644.1 GCA_903870065.1 uncultured beta proteobacterium
GACCCCGGATGGCTTTATTGGCCAGGTGTTCAAGACATTGGGGCGACACTTGCCGCCGCCAGCGGGCGTGCAGCCTCCCTCGCGCTGGGGCGTCGTGTCGAACCTTGAGACTTGGTTCGGACCTTCTGCCACATCGATTCGGACGACGCCGATGATGTTCAATTTTCGCTACCGCTCTGCAGCGCATTTCATCGACGTGTTTCGCACCTGGTACGGGCCGGTTCACAAGGCATTCGCCGCACTGCCTACAGACGGCGCAGCGGCTCTAGAAAAGGATTTGACGGAACTTCTGAATCGCATGAATCGCGCGGGTGATCACTCGCTGGTCGTGCCCAGTGAATACCTGGAAGTTGTGATCACCCGGAGCTGACCATGAAAACACTCGTTCAGGACGCCCAGGCCCCGCTTCGCAGCCTTTATCGCGCCACCCCTGCGCTGGCCATGGTCACCGATCACGCACGCGCGTGTGGGGCCGATCCGAGCGATCCTTTTCACTCGAGAGTGGAACCGATGGTCGGATGTGGCGTCGTAGTGCCAGTGGGCGTGCACCGGGCCGTCGGTGGATTGCACGACGCGCCGACACCTGGTGACATGCTTTGCGCCGCGCTGGCAGCATGTCAGGACTCAGCGGTCAGAATGGTTGCCAATCGCCTGGGCATTGAAATCGTCAGCCTGGAGGTGCGGGTGACCGCGCAAGTCGATGTGCGTGGCGCCCTGGGTATGGACCCGGAGGTACCGGTTGGGTTTCAGTCCATGGCCTGTGACATTGACCTGCAATTGAAAGAAGGAACACCACCCAAACTACGGGAGGTTCTGGAATCCGCATCGCAGCGATGCTGCGTGGTGCAACAGACACTGCACCATCCACCACCCGTAATGACCCGGTTTGTTGCAACAGGTACAGTCCGGGCTGACAACCCTCTCGGGACGGCATAACGCGAGGAGACCCCTTGACAAAACCAATGCCTTTTGCACGCGAAGCAGGCAACGGACCCGGTGTTGTGTGCCTGCATTGCAACGCCAGCAGTTCCAGTCAGTGGCGCGAGTTAATGGTGTCCCTTGCGCCGCGGTTTCGGGTGTTAGCGCCGGACTTGTACGGATCGGGCAAGAGCACCGACTGGCCGTCCGACCGAACCATCAGCCTCCAGGACGAAGTGGCGTTCATTGAACCGGTACTTCCCACCGGCGATTCGTTTTCCATCGTCGGTCACTCGCACGGGGCTGCTGTCGGCCTCATGCTGGCGTTGGCATATCCCCAGCGCGTGCGGGCGCTGGCCTTGTTTGAGCCCACCCTGTTCTCCTTGCTCGACGCCGAGTCACCGCCACCCAATGCCGCCGATGGAATTCGCCAGGCCGTGAACGCCAGCGGCAGGGCGTTGGATCGAGGTAATGCTGATGAAGCCGCAAAGCACTTTATCGACTACTGGATGGGGCCGACAAGCTGGGAAAACACCCCGCAAACACGCAGAGCGCCAATAGTTGCCTCGATCGCAAATGTGCGCCGGTGGGGCCACGCACTGTTTACCGAGCGCACTGTGATCGATGTGTTCAGGACTCTGGATATACCCGTGCTCTATATGGTGGGCAAGAAGTCGACTCCGTCGGCCTTGGGTGTCGCGCGACTTTTAACGCAGGCGTTGCCGCGCGTTGTGGTTCGGGAGTTCGAGGGTCTTGGACATATGGGACCGATTACGCATCCACAGCAGGTCAATGAAGCTGTTGTTGAATTTCTTGCTCAACAATGCCTTGCAAGCGAATGTTGACCTGCCTTCGTAGGCAAATGGACGTTTTTCAAAACCTTCACTACCTGCGGGATCTGGTCAAACCCTCTGATGAAAGTTCTGCACTGCTGGATGTCAGCTTTATGCTTTTCAAATCTTGTCTACTATCAACGGATCTCTGCTGTATGCTCATGTCAACTGTCGTAGAACCAGAATCAATTGAAGCGCCATGCCATTAGGGAACGTTGAAAATAAGTCCAAGCCTGAGTTGATTGTGGCGCTGTTGACTTCGATTGCAGCTGAGCACGAATACTCCGTTCTACTTGATGAGTCCAGTGATCCCATCTTTGCGTTTTACCCAGACGGCACCTACCGCTACGTCAATCGGGCATTCGCCAAAGGAGTTGGCAAATCGCTAGAGCAAATCGTCGGGAAGAAGATTTGGGACGTTTTTTCCAAGGATGAAGCTGATAAACGCTTTGCCGTAGTTAAGGCAGTGTTCGAAAGCGGTGAGATCAGGGACATTGAGGTTCGCGTCCCCACTGCAGGCGGAGATCGCTATTACCTGACCACAGTCAAGCCCATTGTTGACAGCCAACGCAGAGTGGTCTCAGTGATCTGCATATCCAAGGATATGACCGAGCGCAATACGATGCAGCGTGAATTGGAGGCAAGCCATGCGCAAGCTCTGGCCTATATTGAAGAAAAGTCTGCAGCTGAGAACGCGGTGCGCCAACTCAATGAGTCCCTTGAGCAACGTGTTCTGCTGCGCACCAGCGACCTTGCGAGCGCGAACAAGAAGCTCTCTGATTCTGAGTCGCACTTGAAACAGCTGCTTAAGGAAAAGGAAGCTCTACTGATAGAGGTTCACCATCGCGTCAAAAACAATCTGCAGGTCATCTCAAGCTTACTGCGTTTGGAGCATGGGCGTGCCGAGGGTCCACCAACCAGGGCTGTCCTCGCCGACATGACTTCGCGAATACGTGCGATGGCTTTGTTGCATGAGACGCTCTACAAGAATGGTGAGTTTTCTGGGGTCAATTTGGCCCAGTACATAGGCGACGTTGCCAAATACTGCCTAGCAGGTCAAGGCAAGCCCCGCCCCGTCGAACTTAGCTTGACGCTAGAGCCAATTCACGTCAGTCTGCAGCATGCAATCCCCTTTGGGCTCCTGACAAATGAACTGATCTCGAACAGCCTCAAGCATGGCTTCCCAAATGGTCGGCTCGGTGAAATCGCGATTTCGCTGCATGGTTTGCAAGGCAGTACGCTTTGCCGTCTCCAGCTGAGTGATACGGGGGTTGGCTTGCCAGAAGATTTTGAAAGTCGGCGCGAGAAGTCCTTGGGCCTCAATCTGGTACAAGATTTGGCATCACAACTTGGCGGCAAGCTATCAGTTGAAGGCAGGGCAAATCAAGGTGTAGACGTCAAGCTCGATTTTCATGCTGCCCCGATTTCTGACGTGGTCAGGACGAATTGAGATTTGTCTCATCGAGTCGTACATTCTTGCGACTGCCCACCATAGCTCGCAGACGGTCAGCTTTCAAATTCCCAGGCTGTTACAAACTGCCATACAGGACCATTCAAACTATTTGGACTGGGTGCTGATAGGCAGGGTCAATTGCTGGACGCTTGATGACTTGCGCGAACTAACCATTGTCCCAATAATTCCAAACATCAAGACCAATGCAATCGCCGCAAACCATCCGACGGCACGATCAATTTTCTTTTGGTCAGCTTCCTTTTGTTGGATTTGGTCCAGCGTTTCTCGTACATTTTGCAATGCAAGTTTTTGCTCTACTCGTCGAATCCGCGCTGCTCGTTCATTCTTGCCATTGTTTGCAAATAGTCCAAATACATTGCCGAACGGATCTAACACTTCCGCAGTCCTCGAGTTGGCGTCGATAAGCTCTGCGGTCTTCCCTTCCGATTGACCAATGGAGCACAATCGTTTGTACTCCCAACTCAGGTCGTCGACCCCCCAATATACGCGCGTCAATGGGTGTCCACTTATGTCGGTTAGTTCTAACGTGAATTGACACCCCCCCACCACAAAGGTTGCTGAATTTTCATCATGAAAATTAGGAGTAGCCTCGAGTGCTCGGGAATACCACTCCTCTGCCAACTCGAGGTTCGTCACATATAAGCGAATGGCGCGAGGACCTTCAATCATGGTTCGCTGTCCTAAAGTAACTTTTTAGACATCGCAAGGAATTTGCCCACCGCAAACTGAGCGTCAGACGTAACGGTTACACGCCAAGCCAGCGCTTGGCTTGGCCCACGACATCGGACAGGCACCCTTCATCGAAGGGCGACACGAGGCCCGCACCGCGAACCAGCGACTGGAAAGGTGCCTCACCCCCACGACTGCACAGCGCGACATAGTCCTGCATCGCACCCGCTCGGTCCTTGTCGGCGCGCACCCAAAATTGCATGGCGCAAGTCTCGGCAAGCACGTAGTCAATGTAGTAGAAGGGTGTGCGGTAGATGTGAGACTGCGCTTGCCACATGCCGCCTTGGTTTACATGCGACATGCCACCGTAGTGGCGCCAAGGGAGGTATGTGCGCTCCATCTCCTGCCACATCTGGTGGCGTCGCTGGGATGTCGCATCCGGCTCGGCATATACGAGGTGCTGGAAGTGATCAACCGCAACGCCATACGGCAAGAATGCGAGTTTACCCAGCAGCTCCTGGCGACGGAAACGGTCGGCATCGTCCTTGCCGAAGAACTTGTCCATCCAAGGCCACGTCAGGTATTCAAGGCTCATCGAGTGAACCTCAGCCGCGTCATAGCTCGGCCAGAAGTAATCGGACAGGCACTGTTTGCGTGAGCAATAGTTCTGGTAGGCGTGGCCCATCTCGTGGGTAAAAACGGTGATGTCGCCGCTGGTGCCGTTGAAATTGGCAAAAATGAACGGCAGCCCCCACTCGGTGATGCTGGTGCAGTAGCCGCCACCCGCCTTGCCGTCGCGGGCCTTGAGATCCAGCAGACCACGTTCGCGCATCAACGCGAAGAACTCGCCCATGCCGTTGCCAAGCTCGTCAAACATCGTTTGGGCGTGCGCCACCATCCAATCGTGGTCACCTTTAGGGCGTGGGCTGCCTTCGAGGTCCCAGACCTTTTCATCCCAAGACATCACCTTCTCTATGCCGAGGTCCTTGGCTTGCGTCTGCTTGAGTGCGAGGGCCAGCGGTACGATGTCATCGCGAACCTGCGCTCGAAACTTGGCGACGGCCGCCTCGTCGTAATCGTTGCGTTGGCGCATGCGGTAAGCCATCTCAACATAGTTCCTGAAGCCGAGCTTTTGGGACATTGTGTGGCGGTGCTTGACCAACTCACTGTAGATCGCGTCAAGCTCGGCGGCGTTGGAGGTGAACCAGTCCCACTGTGCCTCGCTTGCAGCCTGTCGGGTAGTACGGTCAGCGTCCATTGCGAATGCAGCCAGACGCGAGAGGTTGTAGCTTTCACCACGGAAGGGGATTTGGGCACCAGATTTGAGTGACGTGTACTTGGAGACCAGCTTGCTCTCGGCGACCAGATCGGCCTCGATCTTGGGATCGAAGGTAAGCACGTCGTTCTCCCATATGTGAAACGCTTGCGCACCGAACTCCTTTTCGAGCTCAGCCCGGTGCGGCGACTTCAGCAGTATCTGCTTGAACTCGGTTTCCGGGCCGAGGAATTTGGGCGAAAGCTCGGACTCCTGGTCCTTGGCGGCTTTGTAGTCTTCGTTATTGGTGTCCTGCGTGAAGCGCGCGTGTACCACGCTCTGCCATGTGCCGAGTTTGATACGCAAAGCATCCCAGCGCTTGATCGCGGCCACGCGCCCGCGAATGTCAATTGCTGCGTCAAACGCAGCCTTAATCAAGGCGTACTCGACGGTGACGTCATTAACTTTTGGGGTCTCGGGCTTAAGCGAATCGAAATGCGGGAGTGTGGTTTGCATGGGTGCCTCTATGCAGCGGGAACGTGAAATGGTGCATCTTGTCTACGACCCATCAGCATATTCCAATTCCCCCCAGAACTGTGGCCAGCGTGCCGGGGCACCGATCGCAACGAGGGTCTACGATGGGCCAACCCGTTTTTGAGCCGGACCAAGGTTTCGACCCGGGCGCGCAACTTCAACAGTGAAAAGCTCAAGGTCAATGACCTACGTGGCAACCCGATCGAGATTGCCGCCGCCATCGTCTGGCGGGTGAGTGACACAGCACGTGCCAGCTTTGATGTGGAGAATTTTGAATCTTATGTGCTAACACAAGCCGAAGCAGCAGTGAGACACTTGGCCTCCAGTTACGCCTAGGACAACCTAAACGATACGGCCAGCACGGCGCCCAAGGAGATAACGCTGCGCTCCGGTGCGGACCAGGTCGGTGCTGCGCTGCTGCAAGAATTACAGGCGCGCTTTTCGCTTGCCGGCGTGGTAGTGGTGGATGCCAAGCTCACCCACCTGGCCTATGCGCCTGAGATCGCTGGCGCCATGCTGCGCCGCCAGCAGGCGCAGGCCATTATCTCGGCGCGCAGCTTGATTGTTCAAGGGGCTGTAGGCATGGTGGAACTGGCCTTGACAGGTCTACAGGAGCGTGGCCTGGTAGATCTTGACGACGAGCGCAAAGCTGCAATGGTGACCAATTTGTTAGTGGTACTGTGCTCTGACCACGACGCCCAACCGGTGGTCAACACGGGTACTTTGTACAACTAGAACATGGGCTGGCCCAGCAATATCCGTCATGCAGCGATACGCTGAACCGCCAACTCTAAGGAGATGCTATGGATACCAAACGCCTCACATCCCATTTGATCAAGAAAACTCTGCTTGCGATCCTGTTGCTGTCAGCATTGGCTGGGGTTGCCGGCTCGCAGTTAGCACCAAAAGTGCCATTGTTGACGGTCCTGGCATACAGCGCACTGGGTGTCTTGCTGATTGGTGCATTGGTACTTGCGGCGGCCATTGTGTCGGCGACTGTGTCCCAATGGGTGATGCGCAATGGCGGAACAGACCCTCAGTGGTTCTGGTTTTCGGGAGAGCCCCCCGGACTGGAACAACTGCGTGCTGAATTAAAGACTCAAGCCCAAAAGGATGGTGTCTAAAGCGAAACCTGTCCACTTGCACCCGCCATGGCCAGCCCCGATAAGAAATCCTTCGCGTTGCGTATCGACCCCGTGTTGTGGGCACAGATCGAGCGCTTGGCAGCAGCCGAACTGCGCAGTGCCAGTGCCAGTGCCAGTGCCCAGGTAGAGTATTTACTGCGGGAGGCGGTTCGCACCAGAATCGGCGGGCAGAACCCACAGGTCACACCCAGAGATGGAGACTGCTTCATTGACTGTCCAATCAAAGCCCACTCGCTCGGGCAGCCACCCAGCTGTTCGCACGTCTGAGACCTTCTTCCAAAGTTTCCGTGGTGACCAGGGTCATCGTGATGAA
>CAIQBN010000645.1 GCA_903870065.1 uncultured beta proteobacterium
AACAAACTCAAGAGTGCCCAAAAGCGGCCGTCGATCATTGCCGCTTGCTGGATGCAGGCTACCCTGTGGTGATGTCATGAATTATGGAAGTCTCAATAATATCTCACCCAACGAGGTGCTGCCCTTGTCAATGTCAACGCGCAGTAGCACAAACTGCCCAGAGTCGCGCTGCACTTCATGGGTGCGGCCATCGCTCTCGCAATAGCTCGACGCCATCAGCGCCAGCGCCTTGTCTTTGGGCTTGCTGTCAGGCATGGCCACCATCACCCACACATCACGCAGGCTGACAGTGTTGTACTTAACGCCAGAGTGTCTATGGGTGTCGGCTTGACCGTTGAAACACATTACGCTATTGCCTATATTTTCAGCACTAGGCATAATCACATTGTCAGTGTTTTCCGATTGCGCCTCACCTTGCCGTGAGGCGTTTTCATTTGTAGTGAACATTGGATTCCTTCCTGTTGTGCTTCGCCAGCAATCGGCGCAGTGCGCGCCCTGTGGGTAGGTTCTTGATGGTTCGTGCGTAGTCCTTGGGTCTGCGAATAGTCATGCCGACATCGCAAATGTCGGTAGTGCGTAAACCGGCGAGATCCGTGTCGATATAGCTAAGCGGCGCGGATGGCACGTGTGATGTAAAGGCCTTCATTGCTGCATCTCCGTCATCTGGCGTGCGTAGATCACCAGGGCGGCGAAGTCCGGGCAATGCCGGGTCACGCACCAGCGGGTGACGATGAAGCCACCGTTGTCAAGTTCGTGGACTGAATGACCGGCCAACACCAGTTGCGCTGCGACTGTCGCTAATCGCTTTTGGCATGGTGTGTTGTCGGTCATGCTGCACCATCGCTTTCTAGCATTCCGATGTTGACCTCGTAAGCTGTCAGGAATGCCGCAACAAATGCAGCGCATGCGCGGTCAAAGTTGGGAATCGGTTTCAGGTTAAACATGCCATCGCAGATAGCCTTCTGAGCTTCGCCGGCTGTCATGGCGGCTGCGACCTTTTCGGCAACGTCCCAAGCGATAGTGCCGCCGCGAAGTTCTGCAACTTCAAGCCGAATCTTCAATGCCGATTCACATGCGTTCGTGTCCGGTACGGGGACATAACCAATGGCTTGATTCGTAGGGATCAGATCAAAGTCAGACTGCGCGCGGTCGGTAATCATTTCCATGTAACGCGCATTGAAATTCAGTCGCTGCGCGGGCAGCATGCCGCCTGAGGACGTGTTTTGTCCTGGCAGTGAGCCATTGTTGTGTGTGTGCATGATTGCCCCTTAGTTGCTGAGGGACTGAATCAGGGCTTCAACTTCGGAACCACGCCAGGCGCTGGCGCGTTCACCCAGCTTGATGGGCTTGGGAAACTTGCCAGACTTGATACCGGCGTACCAAGTAGCGCGAGAGATAGGAAAACGCGCCAGCACTTGCGGCAGACGCATAAGGGTTTCAGGGTGGCTTAGATGGGACATTATGTGATTCCATTGAGAGTCGAAAACTCCCGTTCCCGGCCAAAAACTCAAAAACTTGCGTCTTTGACCTATTGGCATAGAATCAATCTTGTCTCCACAGACAGTCTCGATCCTTCAGGTTCGGGTACTTAGAAAGCCTCCAAGTTAGCGCTTGGGGGCTTTCGCCTTTAAGACGTTGTTGCGTCCTAATGAATTGATTACGACCTTAAACTAGAAGAAAGTGCAACACTTTTTTGAACTATTTTTCAAGGCCCGTTTTTCAGTTCCATTAGGACGCTGTTTCGTCTAATTAGCGCCTTCAATGTAGTCCCAGACTAGAAAATCAACACCCCCACATTTAGTTTAAGAAGAATATATTTTGCATAGGCTCGCAATGCAAAAAGCCACCCGTAGGTGGCCTTAAATACTCAGCCTTCGGGCTTCGCTGTATCCTTATGCTTGCTTCAATTTCAGCGGCACCACCTTGCCGTCGATTGGTGGTGTGTGGCAAAACTTCGACCAATCAGCCATAAGCCGGGTTCTCTTTTCAAACAGATCACCGCGCCGGTATGCGGCCTCCACTTTGTTCTCGATGGTGTGCGCCAGCGCCATTTCCACAACTTCGGATGGGTACGCCGTGCGCTCTGCGGCCCAATCCCTGAAAGTTGACCGGAAACCATGCGGCACTGCGTCCACATTCATTCGGCGCATAACTGCGCTGAGGGTCATGTCGGACAACATACCGCCGCGTACCGCATGGAATACAAACTCAGAGCCATCCATGCGGGGTAGGGCTTTCAGCAGCTTTAACGCTGCATCAGATAGCGGCACCCTGTGTTCTCTACCGGCTTTCATGCGCACGGCTGGAATTGTCCAGACACCGGCATCCATGTCGAACTCATCCCAAACTGCGCCTCTAACCTCTCCAGATCGCGCAGCGGTGTAGATCGCAAATTCCAGCGCTCTAGCGCCCATGCCCTTGTCTTTACCCACCGCCGTTAGGAATCCCTGTATGGCATTCATATCGAGCGCTGCATGGTGTTCCACCTTAGTTACTTTTGAAGGCTTCGCCAGCAGCTTATCGAGGTGGCCGCGCCAACGGGCAGGGTTGTCTCCGGTCCTGAATTTGGATGTTTTCGCCCAATCGAGTACCGCTTCCATACGTTGCCGTACCCTTGTGGCGGTTTCGGTCTTGGTGGCCCATATCGGCTGCAATATCGCCATGATGTGCTCTTGGTCTACGTCGCGCACCAGCATCTTGCCGATGGTTGGGTGTGCGTATGTTTCCAAGGTATTCAGCCATTGCGCTCGGTGCTTTGGATTCGTCCACTCTGCTTCTTTCGCTGCAATATATGACGCGGTGCATTCACCAAATGTCTTGGCCCTTGCTTGCTCCGACACAATGGCTGTGCGGTCAGCTTGCTTGGCTGCAATCGGGTCAACACCCTTGGCGATCTTGTCTCGCGCCTCTCTTGCCCGTTCTCGTGCTTGAGCCAGTGAAACATCGGGAAATCCCCCCATTCCCATATCTCGGCGCTTTTCACCAATCTTGACGCGGAGAATCCAAGACCGTGCGCCGCTGGGTGTAACTTGGATGTGAAGGCCACTTACGCCACCCACAGCATGCAATCCTGGCGTCTTGATGCGTCCTACAACCAGCGCCGACAATTCAACTGCTTTTTTTGGCATATAACCTTTTGTACCCCACAATGTACCCAACATAAAGTGTTGGATTGCATCATACGTTGAAAAACGGTGTTGGACAACAGCAGAGCACTTTACCAATGAAATTTGCATCAACTTGATGCTGATTTTGGTCTATTGGACGTTGCAAGAAATGGCGGAGGCAGACGCCTGTTCCGCCAGTGATAGTTAAAAAGTCCTTGTAAATCAAGGACTTTTTTTTGCCTTGAAGTTTCGACTAATCACTCAACTACCAACTCAATTTCATGATATCCAGGATCAGGCCATGTGCAGTCATTACCAAGCCAT
>CAIQBN010000646.1 GCA_903870065.1 uncultured beta proteobacterium
ACTGCGCCGAATGTCCATGCGTTGTTGGCGCGCCAATGCCTCTTCATACTCTTGTGTGGCGCGCACCAACTGTTGCTCATCAGCCGGTGCCAGACCGCCCTGTGACAGGCGCTGGCGCAAGGTCAGCAATTTGCGCTCAGCCAGGCCCTTGTGGTCACCGACATCCTTGGATCGCATGACGGCGTCACTCAAGCACATTGCCAGGTAGTTCACAACAAGGTCGTCGAGTTGCTCAACCTCCCGCCTGGACAAACTGGTGGCGGCATCGGCCGCCATGCGGTAAAGCGACTCGACACGCTGGCCCATTTGCTCATAGGATCGCAAATGACTGGAGCCTCCGTGCATTCGGATCTCACTGAGCAGTCGCTCACGCTTGGCCCTGCGGTCGTCCTGGCGTGCCTTTTGATCGACGGCGGCGATAAACGGGGGCAGCCCCGGCACAATTGCCAAGCCAATCACCTCCACCGCTGCCAGACCAAGCAGGGCCAGCGCCAAGCCGTCCATGCCAAGCGGGAAAGATGCCATCACACCCGCCGCAGCAGCGGCCCACACAACCAGCTGGTTGTAGGGATGGGCCAAAAAAGCCTTCCAGTAGGAGACCTCTGTTTTCACACGCTCACCCGCACATTGCCATGGGCGCCGGCGGCGCGCAAATGTCCAACCACGCGCTCGTGCATCTCCCGTACTTCGACACCATTCAACCATTCCGCGCTGCGCGGCTGGCGTACCTCAATTGAAAAATCATCTATCACCTTGGCTGGCTGGGTGGACAGGACAATCACGCGGTCACCCAAAAGCAAGGCTTCGGTCACGTCGTGGGTGACAAAAACGACCAGACAGCGATGCACCTCATGCAACTTGGCCAACAACTGTTGCATATGCGAGCGCGTCTGCGCATCCAGCGCACCAAACGGCTCATCCATGAGCAATACCTTGGGCCGCAACACCAACGCCCGCGCCAAGGCAACACGCTGGTTCTGCCCGCCCGACAACTGTGATGGATACAAATCCTTCTTGTCGGCCAGTCCCACCTCTGCGAGCATTTGGTCCACGCGCTGTGCGGCGTCTTTCTCGCTCACCCTGCGCTTCCACTCGTTGAACCGGAAGGGGTACATCACGTTCTGGCGCACCGTGAGGTCCGGTCGGTTGGAGTAGTGCTGAAACACCATGACGGCATCTGGGTGCGGGCCTACGCAGGCCTGTCCCTCAATCTCGACGCGTCCCGAAGTGGGTGTGGCCACGTTCCATGGCCGTACACCACCAAACATGCGCAACAAGGTGGACTTGCCACAACCAGACGGACCTAAAAGCATGTTGATAGACGGTTGCTCGAACGTCAACGACACCTTGTCGAGCACACGCAATACCTTGCCTTCGGGCTGAGCGTATTCCTGCACGATGTCAATGGCTGATAGCAGTGGTTTGGTAGCTGCGACACTCACGCTTTGGTCTCCCACTTGTAGAGGGATTGCTTTAGCCACATCAGCGCCTGATAGGTCAACAGCGCCACAGCGATGATGACGATGATGCCGGCAAACACCTGGTCCATGGCACTCAGGCGCTTGGCGTTGGCAATCAATTGGCCCAGCCCCTCCTGTGCATTGACATATTCGGCCACCGTGATGTAGGTCCAACTCACCGACACGCCGACGATGATGGCATCCATGATGCGTGGCATGGCCAAAGGCACCAGCACTTTGGTGATGCATTCGAGCTGTGTCGCACCAATGTCTTTGGCTGCAATCAGATACTGCTCGGGCACGGCACGAATGGCATCGCGCACCAATGGCGTCAGGTAAACGATAGAGCCTGCAAACAGGAACGCAATCTTCATGCCCTCACCAATGCCAAACCACATCACCATGATGGGCAAAAGTGCCGCTACCGGCGCGGAGCGAAAGGGGTCCACCAGCGGCGACAACACGGCGTCAACCCGGGGTGACGCCCCCATCAGGACCCCGGTGGGGATGCCGACGATGATCACCAGCAACGAGGCAGCGGCCACACGCCCTACGGACCACATGGTCGCCACTGCGAGTTGGCTCTTGCCCTCGTACCAGCCGAGATAGGCCAGTGCCTCGGCCACCGACCAGGGCGATGGCAACTGGTTCTTGCTCATCAGCCCACTGGCGGCGACCAGCGCCCACAGCATGATGACGCCAACCACGCTGACCAGGCCCAGCATGCGACGGCGCACCGGGTCGAGCGATTGGTACGGGTTCCAGAAGTCAGACATTGGCGGCGCGGCAATTACTTGCCAAAAACGGCCAGCCGCGTCGAGCGGTTCAGGGCGCGGCACTCATCGAGACTCATGTCGGCACTGGCCGGGTTTGCCTCATTGCACAGTGGCCTGGATGATCCATATCCAGTCACCCGCAGCCGTGCCTTGGGAATCTCCCACTGTTTTTCAAGGTAGGCGGCGACAGTGCGAGCCCGTGCTTCTGACAGCGCCTGATTTGCGGATGCCGAGCCGACTGCGTCGGTATTGCCACTGACCTCAAAATATGCACTACCGTTGTTTTCAATGAAGGGGACCATTTCACGGTCCACTGTTTGCTGGGCGCGTTTGGACAATTCTGCCGACCCTGTAGCAAACGACACCGCCACCGGTTTGGTCACCGAAGCCGGAGCCGCCAAGGCAGCAGTGCGCCCTTTGTCGGAGAACGTTTCAACCGGCTGTGCCGCCTGCGTTTGGGCTTGGGCATTGCGCGCCAGACCCGCTTTGATAAAACGGTAGTCAAAGCTGTCTTGCGGGCTGATCACCGGAGACTTCGGATTGGCCAGCGACCCTTCCGCACGGTAGATCTGATCGAAACGGCCGTAGACACGTTCGTAGTGGTTGACTCCCCCGGCCAGCCCCAGTATCCGTGCGTTGTCTGCCAGATCGGTCCACACCAGATTGGCAAACAATCCCTTGACAAAAGGCTTACCCTCTTTCGCCGCTAATACCTTGAAAAACTCTTTCGTTGCAATCAGCGCCTCAACTGCTTGGTCGGGTTTGGCTCGGGCAGCCGTAACGCCTTCCAGCCAGCCGTCAACAAACTTTTGGAAAACTAGCTGGTTTTCGGGCTTTGCCAACTCGCGTTGGTCGCAGACCATTACGTCGTAAATCAGGTTCGTTGCGGTCTTGGTGGAGTAAATGACGTGTGCACCTTTGACGTCACGCACCGCCAATGACAAATCCGGGTCCCACAGCACCGCTGCATCGACGTTCCCCGCTACAAAAGCAGCGCGAACTTCGGCCGTACCCCCTTCGGGCTTGATGAAAACACTCTTCACCTGCTTCTTCGCCCGCGCCGTCATCGACGAGTTGTCGATGGCGTCAATCAACATGCC
>CAIQBN010000647.1 GCA_903870065.1 uncultured beta proteobacterium
GCCGGGGACGCGGGGGTGGTGGAATTTGTGGCGCGCTGCCGGGTGAATGGCCGGGGCGAACGCATGCACGAGACCAGCCGCTTCCTTCGCGAAGGTGGACGCTGGTACTACATTGACGGCCAAACGCCCGAGGGCGGCGACTGATTCGCCCTCCCACGATCGGCCGGTGTGGACTCAGTCCGACAGGTGTTTGCCCACGATGCCTGCCAGTTCAAACATCGTGATCTGGGGCTTGCCGAACACGGCCAGCAGTTTGGCATCGGCATTGATGGCGCGCTTGTTGGCAGTGTCTTGCAGTCCCTGGGCTTTGATGTAGTCCCACAGTTTTTTGATCACCTCGGTGCGGGCCACCGGCGCCGACCCGATGACGCCAGCCAATGCGGCGCTGGGCTGTTTGCCACTGGCCGCCGTGGTTCTGCGGGGCGCTTTGACCTTGGTTGTTGCGGTGCTTGATGCCGCTGCGGTGCCAGTCGTCTTCTTTACAGCGGCATTCTTGGCGCTAGCCCTCGTCGTTGTTGTCTTGGTGGCTACTGATTTTGTAGCAACTGTTGACTTGGCGGCAGTCTTGCGCGGCGGAAATTTACTGGGTGCAAACTCGAAGTTGACCTTGCCGGCGTCAGCGTCCCAGGCCAGCATGGCCTTGAAGGGGCGGCGGGTGCGCATCGAGACAAACTTGTCGAGCAGGTCGGTCTTGCCGGTCTCGAGCAGTTTGTGCATTTGCGCGCGCTCAATCGGTTGCTGCAGAATAATTTGGCCGCTCTTGAAGTCGCAGGTCGGCGTCGGGTGGGCGTGGGTAGGCACGGAGCGATTACAGACGTAGTTCTTGCCGTGCTCGAACACCATGCCGCCGCCGGCGTTGCCCGTTCCCGCGCCGCACTTGGGGCAGGCGCCCAGGGATTCTTGGCCCGAAAAGTCGATGATTTCGCCACTGTCCTCGGCTTTTTTGTCGTCCCCGAAGTCAAATTCAAGTTTGTAGTTTTTGGTCTCGTCGTCAAATTTGATGACCATCTCAGCGGTAAAAGGCCATCCCGCTTTAGAGCGGAACCCCTCCAGCGGACCAATTTTCCGGTCGCGCAGAAACTGCTCGACCTCGGCGGTTTCAAACGTGCGCCCTGCGGGTGTCTTGCCGAACGAAAATCCGCAGCCATCGTCCGTACCGGACTTGCCGGTGCAGCTGTAGCGGCGGTAGTTCTCCTTAACAATGCCACCGCAATTGGGGCACGGAGCTAAGAGGGTGGCGTAGTCGCCGGGAATGGTGTCGCGGTCGTATTCCTTGGCTTTTTTGACCATGCGCTCGGTCATCGCGGCAATCTCGGCCATGAAGGAACTGCGGCTAAGTTTGCCATGCTCCATTTGCGCCAGCTTGTATTCCCACTCGCCGGTCAGTTCCGCCTTGGAGAGTTCTTCCACGCCCAGGCCGCGTAACAGCGTCATCAACTGAAAGGCCTTGGCAGTGGGGATCAACTCGCGGCCTTCGCGCAGCATGTATTTCTCGGCAATCAGGCCCTCGATGATGCTGGAGCGGGTGGCAGGCGTGCCCAGACCTTTTTCCTGCATGGCTTCGCGGAGTTCGTCGTCTTCTACGGTCTTGCCTGCGCTTTCCATGGCGCCCAGCAATGTTGCCTCCGAGTAGCGGGCAGGCGGGCGCGTCTTGAGGCCTTTGGCGTCCACCGTTTCAGTTTTAACCCTTTCTCCGGGCTGCACGGGCACCAAACTCTGGCCTTTGTCACCGTCTTTTGCGTCAGCCACTTCGTCGGCTGCTTCCTTGCCATAGATAGCCAGCCAGCCCGGGCGGACCAGTACCTTGCCTTCGGTCTTGAAGTTGTGGCTCGTGCCCGTTGTGGGGGTCACCGTGGTGATTCGGGTGGTGACCTGGTACTCCGCACTGGGGAAGAACACTGCCAAAAATCGGCGCACCACCAGATCGTAGATTTTCTGTTCAGCTTCGCTTAGGCCATGCGGTGCCTGCAGCGTGGGGATGATGGCAAAGTGGTCGCTGACCTTGGCATTGTCAAAAACACGTCTGGTCGGTTTGACGTAGCCGCCCTGGATGGCCGTGGCGGCAAATGGCGCCAGATGTTTCATGCCGCTGTCGGCCAGCATGGCAAAGGTGTCCTTGACCACGGGAACGTAGTCCTCGGGCAGGTTGCGCGAATCGGTACGCGGGTAAGTCACTGCCTTGTGGCGCTCGTACAGGCTTTGCGCAATCGACAGCGTGGTTTTGGCCGAATAGCCGAACTTGCCATTGGCCTCACGCTGCAGACTGGTCAGATCAAACAGCAGGGGCGAGGCTTGTGTGGTCGGCTTGCTCTCCTCAGAAACGGTCGCTTGCTGGCCGCGCACGGCATCGGCAATGGCCTGCGCCTCGCGCTGGGTCCAGACGCGGTCGGCTTTCTTCTCGGCATCGTCTGCGTCTCGTTTATGCGTGGGGTCAAACCACTTGGCGGCGTATTCACCCGCTAGCGCGCCAAAAGACGCGTGGATTTCCCAGTAGTCCCGGCTGATGAATTTGCGGATTTGCTCTTCACGCTCCACCACAACCGACAGGGTGGGGGTCTGCACCCGGCCGACGGTGGTCAGGAAGAAGCCGCCATCACGCGAATTGAACGCAGTCATGGCGCGGGTACCGTTGATGCCCACCAGCCAGTCCGCTTCGCTGCGGCAGCGCGCGGCGTCGGCCAGGGGCTGCATTTGTTTGTCGCTGCGCAGCGCACCAAATCCATCACGGATGGCCTGCGGTGTCATGGACTGCAACCATAGGCGCGATACCGGCTTACCCAATGGTTTGGCGCC
>CAIQBN010000648.1 GCA_903870065.1 uncultured beta proteobacterium
AGACAGCTCGCTGGAGACTGCAACTGCACATAACTGTGAACTGTGCATAAGGGCACGCTGAAGTCCGCCACGAACGGCTCCTAACTGGCGTTGAACTGGACTGCCGGAAAGCTGCCTGTCGTGGCCGGCGGCAATGGGTCTCAAAGAGTCGGAGGGTGATTGCCCTTGGGGGGCGGCTTCCCCGTTGTCCACGGCTTTTTCAAGCCTCGGATTGGCTGCCCCAAAGCTGACGATCAGCGGTTACACATATTGTCGCGCCCAGTCGAAGTGCTGGTACCTGGCCTTCCAGGCCGACTGAGATGAAGACTGGCTCCATCCAGCCAGCGCGACATTGGTTGATGGCTGATCAAATGAGGGAGCCGCCCGAAACAGTCAAACCGTCCGACGGCACGCCACAATTTTCGCTAGTCGCAAGGTTTTTGGTGCGTCAAGCCTCGGTATCCTCTGCCATTTCCAGCGCATCATCTACCTCGATGCCCAGATAACGGACGGTGCTCTCGACTTTGGCATGGCCAAGCAAAAGTTGCACGGCGCGAAGATTTTTGGTGCGCCGGTAGATCAGCGATGCCTTGGTGCGCCTCATGGAATGTGTTCCGTAGGCGGCTGGGTCGAGGCCAATCTGGCGCACCCAGTTGTCGACGATGCGGGCGTACTGACGAGTCCCCAGATGTGGGGAGTCATGTATTCGGCTTGGGAATAAGAAGTCTTCAGATCGCAGTTTCGCGTCTTTTATCCAAGCGCTCACCGCTTCCTGGGTGGACGCGGTGATCTCGAATTGCACTGGCCTGGCGGTCTTCTGTTGCATGATGATGGCGCGCGAAGCCACATGATCACCATGGCAGATGTCGCGAACCTTTAGTTTGACCAGATCGCAAGCCCTTAGCTTACTGTCGAGACCCAAGTCGAACATGGCCAGTTCTCTGACACGGTGTTCGACCTGCAATCGCACGCGGATGGCCCAGATTTCCTTCAGCTTAAATGGTGCCTTCTGGCCCACCAGTTTGCCCTTGTTCCACGGTTCGTGGTGGGACTTGTTGCTTGAATCTTCCATGATGAACTCCTTAAAGTTGAAAGGAATTCAACTCTCCTGCTTTTTGACTAGGGTCGCCATACTGATCGTCAGCTTTGGAGCAGGTGGTTTCAGATGTCTGATCGTCATCAAAAATGGCAAGCAGCCACCGGAGTTTCCCACCTGGTCGACTCTTTGAGACCCATTGGAGCCGTTCACGACAGTCAGCTTACGGGTTACTCAATCCATCGCCCGTCAGAAGCCGTTCGTGGCATTCGGTAGCGGGCCCGCTGCAGACGATGGCTCTTCAACAATTCTTTCCCGTTACTTGCCATTGAATCAAATTGCTGGAAAATGTACGGAGCTATGCGATCGGCAACGCACCTGCCCGCTTAACTTCTTTCAACGAAAGGCTAGTCGAAATTTCCCGGACCCCAGGTAGCGCCCTGATTTGAGTACGCACGAATTCTGCGAACGTTTCCAGATCGGTCCCCACCACCTCCAGTTGGTAGTCATAGCGACCCGATAAATTGTGGCAGGACAGTACTTGCGGCAACGCCACCACTGCGCGCTCAAACGACGCTGCGGCTTGCGGGGTGTGGTTGTCCATCAGTACTGCGCTTTCAATGCTTCAAATTGCGGCCTGAACATGGTGCTGGAAAAGAATATTCCATGCGTGAACAAGACGACTGGCTCATCACCGCCAGTATCTTCAAAATATAGCTTGGCATCATTGACCACTGCATAAGGCATTGCGTCCTCCTATTCATCATTAAATTATTTGTTCCCCGCCTGGGCGGTCAATGCGCGCTGGTTTGAATGAAAAATGTTGTCCGCTACCAGCGCTTCGCCGCTATTGACAGCACTCAACCATTGAGCCGTTGTTGCCACCGCTGCAAAGCCGGTGTGCATGACGACCGTGTAGACACGATGAATTTCCTCCGCAGTCGCACTACCAGCAGCGTTCGCATACGAAACTGAGCCGCAGGCATCATGCAGCAGCTCAACCCTCCAGCCTTCCTGAGCTGCCTGCAGAGTCGTCGCTGTGACACAGTTATGCGTCATGTAGCCGACCACAGTCAGGGTGTCGATCTCACGTTCGCGCAACCATGTGCCGAGCACAGTTCCATTCAGCGCGCTCGTCTTGTTCTTCTCGATGAGCACGTCGCAATGCCGCTCGGTGATCCTCGGATGCAACTCTGCGCCCTTACTGCCTCGTCCGGCGATCGGCGAGGATTCTGGACCAACGTGCTGAACTACAACGACGGAAATGCCTGATGCGCGCGCAGCGTCCATCGCCTTGCAGATATTGGTCAGTGATAAATCGACATCCGGGTATTCAATGCAAAGATTCCCAGAAAAGTATTCGTTCTGCACGTCAATGACGACCAGAGCACGTTTCGGAACTGCCTGATGTGCGCCCATTATTTCTTTCCTTTGTTTGATTGCGCAATGGGTGCCACGTCACTGAAACGTCACGAATCAGAATTGGACATCTGACCCGCGAATTCCACGACAACGTGTTGCACTCACTCCAATTTGAAATTGAACTCCTGCGTGGCAATCACATCACCGCCATCCGTCACGCAGGTGTATTGCATCATTGCCGCCTTGACCGCAGCGTGGAACACACGATGACCCGACAAAATGGTGACATCCTGAATGACGCCGCCCTTGACGTGAATCTGCGCCTTTACCACCCCCTCAATCTCTTCCTGCAATGCCTTGCGTGGCATTTCTGGCGCCACCTGTTTTGGGCAAGCCAAGCCAATGCTTACTCGCTTTGGACCAGTGACCACTGGCGCTGGTGGCGGCGGTGGCGCGATCACGGCGGGCGCAGGTGGCGGTGTTGCTACTGATTGAATCACCGGCGTATTGCTGGTGACCGATGGCGCCACCTCCGGCGGTGGCACAAAGGGTGGTGGCGGGGCCTCAACCTTAGGCGCATCAGGCAGCTTTTCGATTTTCTTGGGCGGCGGCGGTGGTGGTGGTGGTGGAATGATGACCTCCTGGATCACCACCGCTTCAAGCGGCTTCTTGATGAGGTTCAGCCCTTCGCGCGCCATGCCAGAGACCAGTGCGTAGCCGATGAGGGCGTGTAACACCACGACGATGACGATGCCTTTGACCCGGCGAGAGGAATCGCGCGGTTCAAAGCCGTAATCCATTTCAAGCATGTTTGTACTCATTGAACAAATTGCTCCGCGCCGATGACCGCAATCTTGTTCAGCCCCAGTCGCTTGCTGCTAGAGAGCACATTGGCAAAGACGGCGTACTGCGAGTCCTTGTTGGGCCGAATATGAACCTCTGGTTGCAATGGCAACTGGGATATATCAGACATTTTTTGCTCAAGTGCGCCTGCGTCCACAGGCAGTCCCTGCCAGTGCACAACACTTCTGTCGTCGATGTCAATCTGGATTTTCTCGGGTTTGACCAGGTTGGTGGGCGGCGCGCCCACCGGCATTTCCAGCTCGACTGAGTGCAACTGGATCGGGATGGTGATGATCAGCATGACCAACAAGACCAGCATCACGTCGATCAACGGCGTGGTGTTGATGTCCATCATCACCTCGGGCTCACCCGAGCTGCTGGTGTTTCCTACGTGCATTCCCATGGGGTGCTCCTTGTTTTCGCTCAACCGCCCAATGGCGGGGGCTCGGTGATGAAGGCGACCTTGACGATGCCAGCGCGCTGGCAGGCCAGCAGCACCTTGCCAACGCCTTCATAGCGGGCACCTGCATCGCTGCGCACCTGGACTTCGGGCTGGGGTGTGAGGGTAGAAACCTTCTTGAGTTTTGCCACCAGCGCGTCAACGTCGTCTATGCGCGCCTCGTACCAAAAGATGTGCCCGGCCTGGTCAACCGAAATGATGATGTTCTCTGGCTTTGTTTCTCTGACCTCAACACGCTCTTTGGGCAGTGAGACCTTGATCGATGTGGTGACCACGGGGATGGTAATCAGGAAGATGATCAGAAGCACCAGCATCACGTCCACCAAGGGCGTGGTGTTAATGGCCGACATGACGGCGTCTTCGCCGTCATCGCTAGAGCCAACATTCATAGACATGGCAGACGGAGGTTCAGGTTTTATTGATCGAGCCAAGCACCACAGCGTGCAATTCGCTGCTGAAGGCGCGGACATCGTCCATGACGGCTTTGTTGCGACGCACCAGCCAGTTGTAGGAAAGTACGGCAGGCACAGCCACAGCCAGACCGATAGCGGTCATGATGAGCGCCTCGCCCACAGGGCCTGCGACTTTGTCAATCGAGGCTTGGCCCGAGATGCCGATGGCAGTCAGGGCGTGGTAAATGCCCCAGACAGTACCAAACAGACCAACAAACGGAGAAACGGAGCCCACGGTGGCAAGAAAGGCCAGTCCACCTTGGGTTTTACTCTGGATGCGGTCAACAGCGCGATGGATGCCTGTGGCAATCCAGTCGTTCAGATCAACGTGACCGCGCAGGCCTTCGTGTTTTGCGACAGCCCGTCCGGCTGAATCCGCCATGAATCGATAGGGACTACCGGTCTCTAAAGCAGCCGCGCCTTGCTCAACGGTACCAGCAGACCAAAAATCTTTGGAGGCCGCCTTGGCCTGGCGCACCATTTTGGATTGCTCAAGGAGCTTGACGACCAGAATGTACCAACTGCCCGCGCTCATGATTAGCAACAGCAACAGCACGGTCTTGGCTACGCTGTCGGATGTCTTCCAGAGAGACTCCAGACCATAGGGGTTTTCGACGGTGGAGGTCGATGCTTTTGAAGCAGTCAGGACAACCGGGCTAACGATCTCACTTGCAGATGCTACCGCAGGGGCTTTCTCCTGCGAATGTGCGACCCCTGAAGCCGTCGTTAACACCAGTGCGGCCATGCAAGCGGCCGAAGCAATCAGCCGCATAAGTTTTAGTTGAATCACGTTGTCTCCTTGTAAATGCTGGATAAGTCCATCTTCGAAATGCGTTGCTTTAAGACGCTGTTTTCACTCTGCAATTTATTGGCTCCAAGGGGGACGCCAATGCCACCGCTTACCGAAGTCCATGAATTGACATAAGCGAATACTTCATGTGTTCATTCTCAGGAATAAAGTATTTTTTCGAAAAAATGAGTCACAAGAAAAACATCTCTTGCATGCCAAGTGTAAAGCATTATAATCTACCGGTCAACAAAAAATTTATCGATTGATAAAAGAAAGAAAGACATGAATGTCGAAATTAAAGTGGCCAATTTAGCGCGCATTGATGAGGATTTTGAGGTCTATGCGAAACATTCACCAGAGGCTCCTTGCATCAGCTTTGAGGGCCGTCACTGGAATTGGTCAGGGTTCAATTCGTTGGTAGAACAAGTCGCCCATGCGCTGTCGGCGTGCGGGGTTGTTGCTGGTGACCGGATTGCATTGCTAAGTACGCCGCGCCCGGAGTACCTCATGGTGCTGATGGCGGCAAGCCGCATTGGTGCCGTCTACGTGGGGTTGAATCCGCGCTACAAGGCTGACGAGATAGCAGAAGCGGTGACACGTGCAACACCGAGCCTGATTATTACCCTGCGCTCCTTTGAGGGGCAGGACTTCCTGGCCCATATTCGGTCGGCTGGCGATTCCGTGGCACTGCCCCTGGTTGCTTCTTTCGATAGCGTGGAGACTTGCTTGGCTTCGTTGCAGGCATTGCCCGCTAATTCTGCTCGGGCAGTAGATTCACCGCTAACGCAAACTACAGCATGCACCGCTGCAGCAATTGTTTTTACCTCTGGCACTACCGGAAAACCCAAGGCTGCCATGCTCACTCATCGGGGTCTTCTACTTGCCGCTTCTGTGCAGCACCTCCGGCTCAACCCGCCGCTACCGCGTTACCTGTGTAACCTGCCCGTCAATCATGTGGGTTGTCTCATGAACCTTTCGCTTGCAGCCCTAGTGGGTGGTGGCAGCATCGTGTTTCAGCAGCGTTTTTCGGCTGCAACCAGTTTGCAATTGATTCGCAACGAGAGGGTGAACTGCTGGTTGCAGGTTCCGGCCATGTTTCATGAGTGTGTGCGCGATCCGGCTTTTGATCCCAAAGCGTTATGTCACCTGCATAGCATTTGCATTGGTGGTGGCGCAGTTTCAGTGCAAACGCTTGCCAAGCTTCGCCAGATCGGCGTGCCATTGTTCGTTGAGTACGGGCAGACCGAAACCACTAGTTCCGGCACCTATTCTGACGCTGATGCGAGCGACGAGGTGCTGACGCAGAGCATTGGCCGCTTTGATACCCACTTTGAGTTCCGAATTGCCAATGCTGGAAATATGCCTTGTGCCATAGGCGAAGTCGGTGAGATTCAGGCCCGCGGTCCGTTGATTTTTGATGGCTATTTCGCCGACCCTGATGCTACAAGCGAAGCCTTTAGCGCTGACGGCTGGCTTCACACGGGCGACTTGGCCCAGCTTCGACCAGATGGCAACGTTGCGTTACAAGGGCGAAGCAAGGAGATGATCAAGTCCGGGGGCTACAACGTCTACCCGCGAGAGGTTGAGCAGTTGCTAGAAACGCACCCCGGTATCGCCCAAGTGGTGGTTGTGGGTTTACCCGACGAGCGCTACGGCGAGACCGTGCATGCGGTCGTCAGCTGCAGTGATGCAACGGTAAAAGCCGGAGAACTGAAGGACTTGTGCCAACAAAAATTGGCTAACTACAAGGTGCCGAAGAGTTTTCGTGTCATTCCGGCGTTTCCTTTGCTCGCTAACGGAAAAATCGACCGGGTGGGTACCCGTGCCATGGCAAGCGAACTACAAGCGCTGGGCTGACGCATTCAGTGCATTTCTTATTACCAACCAAGGGACTCACAATGATCAAATTATTTGAAGATGACAACGCGCTTGCTTACCTGGGCAAGGAAATTGGTACGTCGCGATGGATCGACGTGACACAGCAGCGCATCACCGAATTTGGCAACGTCACGGAAGACCGCGACAGGATGCACATTGACCCTGAGTATGCTGCTGTGCATAGCCCATTCGGCAAAACGTTTGCCTTCGGGTTTCTCACGGTATCGCTGCTCACGCGCATGGTCAATGATGTTGTGGCGCGTCCGTCCGATGAAGCGTCAACTCTCAACTACGGCTTTGACCGACTGCGTATGCTCTCGCCTGTGCTGGTTGACAGTCGAATCCGTGGCCATCTCGTGCTGAAGGCCCTGAGTTTGCGCTCGCCAAGTCAGTTTCGCGCCGTGTATACAGTCACGGTGGAGATCGACGGGGGCGACAAGCCCGCACTCGTCGCTGACTGGCTTTCGGTGACCAACGTGTCAAATGCTCGCCTTCCACTGCGCGGTGCTGGCTCATTAGCCGAAACTTTTGCATGACTTCCCCACTCGATATTCTCGCGCAGGCCCCATCAGGTTACGCTGTGCCGTGGGTAGTGCAACCCGGCCAGTTCGTAACGCTGCATGCGAATTTGCCGCACCGCACCCAGATTGACATTGTGCACATTGGCTGCGCCAATGACGAGCGCCAGGCCGACGGTCGCCCTCATGGCCCTGCCGAGCGCATTTCCGTGTTGTCAGAAGTGCCTGCAGTTGCTCATGGTCCGCAGGTGCAGCGCCTGCTAGCCGGCGCACAAGTGCGGGCGGATTGCGTGGGTCTACCAGCTTGGTCTGAGCTTAGTCTGGTACTCGCATTACATCGGATGGCGCGCGGTGCTCCAGGGCATGTGTTGTCACTGCAAGGTGAAGACGGTCTTGGCATCAGTCTTGAACTGCGCGCACACAAACGCCGTAGCGCAACCCTGGTTGTATCGGTGCAGCCTGGGGGGGATGCTCTGGAGCTGGACCTGCCCAGTGGCGAATGGTTGTTGTTGGTGTTGGACTTCAAGGCGGACGTGGAAAGCATCGGTTCTTGGAAACTGCGAGCCCGAACGGCCTTATGCAGAGCCACCGTGCCGGATGGCATCGCTGCCGCCTGGACCGAGAGTTGGCTACCTCTTTCGACTCCACCAATGGGGGGGCCAAGTCAACTGCACTTGGGAACACAAGACGAAAGTCACGCCAGTGCTGATGTACGCGTGGACCTGGTATCTGTGCTGCCGCGCGTCTGTATTGAGTCACTGGCACCTGCAGGTTTACTCGCCTGCGAAGAAGATGCTGACGGCCCGGCGCTCTCATTGTGGGAGATATCTGCTTTACGCGAACCTAGTGCGGCCTGCTTGCTGCGTGGTCGCTCTGGCAAGGGGTTTAGCGTCCATGACCTGGCGCAGGGTGCCACTTTGGTTGAGCCACAGCGCCCTTACAGTGCAGTGCGAGGTGTGCGTTGGGATGGGCGTTTTCAGGGGCCTCAGCAGTCACCAGCACACTACACAGCAGTGCATTTTAATTCTGACACGTTGCTTGATGCGCATTGGGAACCCACGACTGTCTGGCCTGTGCCGGAAGATCTGGCTAGCGGGAGTTACGCGTTTCGTCTGCGCGCAAACGATCAGGAGCAACCAAGCTTTGTCAGCTTTTTTGTCAGCGGTGCGTCGCGGCCGCAACACCCAGTGGCAGTGTTGCTGCCCACATTCACCTACCTCGCTTACGCCAACGCCCCCGAAGGCATGCGAGGGGAGCCGGTAACCAAAGTCGAACATCCGGCTGAGATGCGACTTGACGCTGTGCATCCAGCCCATGGCAGGTCCATATACGAACGACACCCCGATGGACAAGGTGTGCTCTGGGGCAGCAGTCGACACCCGTTGTGGAGTGTCTCGCCAGGTCACCGGCCTTGGGGCTTGGTTGCCGACAGTTGGTTGTTGGAATGGTTGACCTCCCAAGGACAGCTGTTCGACGTCATTACCGATCACGACCTGCACCGCCTTGGTGTCGCAGCGCTTGAACCCTATCGCATGGTGCTAACGGGTCACCATCCCGAGTACACCAGCACAGCAATGTGGGATGGTTTGTGGCGCTATCTTCAGAATGGTGGTCGGATGTTGTACTTAGGGGGCAATGGCTTTTACTGGCGCACCGCTTGTGACGAAGAAGCGGATGTGATTGAGGTCAGGCGCGCCGAAGATGGAACGCGGCCC
>CAIQBN010000649.1 GCA_903870065.1 uncultured beta proteobacterium
GGCTGTGCAGCAGCTGGGTGACCCCTTTGCCATTGCCGGCTTCCATTCCAACACCCGCCACGACGTGCGCTACTTTCACCTCAAGGGTTTTGGCGAGCAGTGGGACGATGTGGTCAAGGCACGATTGGCCGCCATTGAAGCCGGTTACAGCACCCGCATGGGGGCCGCCATGCGCCATGCTGCGCACACATTGACCGCCCAGGCGGCCGAGAAAAAATTGCTCTTGGTGCTGACCGACGGGCAACCGTCCGACATTGACGTACACGACGAACGTTTGTTGATCGAAGACGCCAAGGTGGCAGTGCGCGAACTGAATCAGCGGGGCGTCTTCACCTTCTGCATCAACCTCGACGCAAGCGCCGATAGCTACGTGCGCGACATATTTGGCCACCAGTACACAGTGGTTGACAACATTGCAAGGTTGCCGGAGCAACTGCCGAAGCTGTTTTTGTCATTGACACGTTGACGGATACTTCCCTCCAACGCCTTTGCACCGACTCGATTGCAAAATGAAGCAGAACCGCCTTTAGTTGCCACCTGACGCCTACCTAGATGCGTATGGTGAGGTTTGCTTATGTGAGGTTGTCGGTGCAGCCTCACAGAATCTGTTACAAAACCGGATCCAAAACTTTCAAAATCTCGACCTCTTTGAACCTGGCAAGCGGTTGAACCCACTCTATTGGAGGTCCCATGAAACGAGTCACTGGCATTGGCGGCATCTTCTTCAAAGCAAAAGACGCTTCGGCACTACAGGCTTGGTACAAGCGGCACTTGGGAATCGATATCCAAAGTTGGGGCGGAACCGGCTTCACCTGGACCGACGCCGAAGGCAAGCCGGTTGCCGGCACAACAGTCTGGTCCATCGGTCCACTTGAAAGTGACCACTTTGCTCCGAGCACTGCGCCCTTCATGGTCAACTACCGCGTTGAAGACCTCCACGCCTTGGTCAAGGTCTTGAAGGAAGAGGGCTGCGATGTGCTCGAGAAAATTGATGAATCCGAGTATGGGAAGTTTGCCTGGGTCATGGATCCAGAGGGAAACAAGGTCGAGCTATGGCAGCCGCCGCACGGCCAATGAGCGGGCGTGTGCGTCACCACCACTGGCCAAAATGATCATGGTTCATGTCATTGCGGCGCCGTGCAATGGCGCCTTCAATCGCTGGCCGAGTCGGCCGCTGCCTGCAACTGCATGGTTGGCCGCCGCTATGGCGTGCTGTGGGCGTACGATTTTGAAAACGAGGGTATCCATGTCAGCGGCGAGACAAAGGCCTATGTTCGAGGCAAGTCCATAGGGTTTCACTTCTGTCCCGATTGCGGCTGCGTCACCTACTGGCGGTCGTTGGAACCCGGCCAGGATGGCCGTCGTCGCATCGCGGTCAATCTTCGCTTGACCGAACTGGAGCCGATTGCCAGTATTCCCATTGATCATTTTGACGGTCTGCACAAGTGGGAAGACCTGCCGCGCGACGGAAGGTGCGTCAAAGACCTTTGGTTTTGAGGGCAATGCATCGATTTAGATTGCTGGCCAGTGTGAGCTATAAGCGTGGATCGCTGCCCAAAAGGGACAGTACGATAGGTTATGCCAACACGTCAGTAGATTGAGCCGCAAACAGGTCCCCGTGTTTCATGCAAGCCTCGGGCGCCCCATGCAGACGCGCCTGTTATTGCACACTGAGGCCCAATGACCTTTGCAAAGGGGACAGGCGAGGCTCAAGTGGTTGCACCTGTGCCAGTCTTTCCGTCCACGTCCGTGCCTCCTTGAACAGCTTCGCATGAAAATAAAACGCCGCAAGTGCGTAGATTACGTCGGGGTCGCGGTCATCGAGCTGGGCAGCAAGCTTCAGTGCATCTTCAGCCGCCTTTGACTGCCCGCTTTGCTGATAGGCCAGAGCCAGGTTGTATTGAACCCTTGCCCGGCCAGGCATTAACAGCGCCGCCTTTTTGAGTGCGCCCAGAGCCGACTTGCCGCCACCATCTTGCGCTTGCAAGAGTCCCATTGCGTACTGCATTTCGCCAACCCCAGGTGACCGGGCTAGACCCTCTTTCAAAACTACAACGGCCTCGGAAATACGACGCTGTCTTGCCAACAGATGCGCCAGGTTCAATCTGGCAGGTGAAAAATCAGGATCGATTTTCAAGGCCGCAAAGTAGTTCTGCTCGGCTAGGTCCTGCTTTCCCATGTTGTCCTGCATGACGGCCAGATTGAGCCGAGATCCCGGCATGTCGAGACTCAGGTTCTGTACTGCCGTGTACTCCTGCACCGCCAGGTCAAAGGTGGTCCGGTGTTCGGGCTCAAACTGCTGTCGGGCAAGGGTTGACAGGCTTAAAACCGCGGCAAGGCGAACGGCGCGCAACGGATCACTCAAAAGCGGACCCAATATCTGCAACCGGTACTGCGGCTCGAGTGTTGCCAGACTGGCTACCGCTGCAACACGCACCTCGGCTGACGGGTCCGACAGCGCAGCAATACGTGCTGAGGTACCTGCACTGCTGGCACCCCGCAGTTCGTCCAGTGCAGTGGCCCGCACAATTGGTGCTACGCCCGAGTCCTTGATGAGTCCAATCAACAAGTCGGCGTCCCTGCCCTGCCCCCTGCGATAGCTGGCTATGGCCTCCCCAAAATGAGACTCTCGCCGTCGGTTGGATCCATACCACTGAGTCACTTTGTCGGCTGCCCATTTTGTGGTTTCCTTGTCGTGGCAGCCATTGCAGGCGTTGGGTGACTCGGTGCGCAGGGAGACATCTGGACGGGGAATGCGCAGGCTATGGTCCGGACGCGGTTGAATGCCCATATAAACCGTAGCCGGCATATGACAACTGACGCACTGAGCACCTTTAGACCCCGCAGCATGGTGATGATGTTCAGGTGCGTCGTACCAACCCGACGCGCTGGGGAACGCGGGATTCTTCTGCTGGTCATGGCATTGCAAGCATAGAGCATTGCCCTGGAAGCGCAATTTTCCGGTGTGCGGATTGTGGCAGTTCGTACAACTGACTCCCATCCTAAACATCTTGCTTTGACGGTATGAACCGTCCACAAAAACTTCTTCACGTTGCTGCCCATCCGCATAGTAAAGACCTTCTTTGAGCAGGGTTGGCAAATAATGATCCATCAGCGCTTGGCCGGGCACCCCCAATGCGGTAAGTTCACTGCGTCGGGCGTGGCACGGTGTACAACTTTCCTGTGCTGGCTGTTTGCTGCCGTCCAGCGGGCCGGTGGGCCATCCCGATCGACTGAGTCCCGCCAACTGTGGTTGGTCGGATGTTCCCTTTTGCGCCCACTTCACATGCGTATCACCCGGACCATGGCATGCCTGACAAGATACGTTGATTTCCTGCCATCGCGAATCAAAGGAATCCGTGACTGCGTCGTAGCGCCTTTCAAAGGCCGTGGTGTGACAGACTATGCACATCGTGTTTGCTGTCTGGTACCGACCGGTCCAATGCAACACATCACCGGCAGACGCTTTCTCATGCGGGCGCAAGTGGAACCAGCGCATTTTTTGATTGTCCCAGGCGATCCCAAGGGCCTGCAAACGTCCGCCCGGCATTCCAATCAGGTACTGCTGCAGGGGCTCTATGCCAAAGGTGTATTGAATCTCAAAGTCTGCCATCTTCCCATCAGGACCATCGGTATGCACGAAAAAGGCATCCCCGCGGCGAAAGAAACGGGAGCTTACTCCCTGGTGCTGGAAGGTGCGGCCATCAAATCGCCCACGCACAGTCGCTGGCGCTGCTTTTGCCATGGACTGTGCGTGATGAGATGACGCCCACTCCTTTGCCTGCTCTGCATGGCAGGAAAAACACTGCGCATTCCCGACATATTCCGCCACCGGTTGCGGACCTGGCGGCATTGCTGACGATGCCACCGACGTAGAACGAGAATCGGGTTGCATCTCGCCAAGATGGAAATACGCGGCGCCGAACAACAATGCAAGCGCCACAATCGTGATGGCAACTCTTATCAGGGTTACCGAGTTAAATTGGGTATTTGAAGGCTGGCGCATGGGTCCTGTCGACCATCAGACGCGCCGGGCCAAAAATGCCGCCTGCCGCAGTACTTACAGCACTTCAAAAACGCCTGCGGCCCCCATTCCACCGCCGATGCACATGGTCACGCACACACGCTTGGCACCGCGGCGTTTACCCTCGATCAAGGCATGACCGGTCAGGCGCTGACCGCTAACGCCGTAAGGATGGCCCACTGCAATCGCACCACCGTTGACATTGAGCTTGTCACCGGGAATACCTAACTTGTCGCGACAGTAGATGACCTGCACTGCAAAAGCCTCATTGAGCTCCCACAAGTCGATGTCGCCAACTTTCAGACCCAGGCGCGCCAGAACTTTGGGAATGGCAAATACCGGGCCAATACCCATCTCGTCGGGCTCGCATCCGGCCACTGCAAAACCGAGGAAGCGGCCCAATGGCTGGAGACCTTTCTTTTCGGCAAACTTTTCGTGCATCACGACTACCGCGCCACCACCATCAGAAAACTGACTGGCGTTTCCTGCCGTAATCAAACCACCTGGAACAGCGGATCGCAGGCCGCTTATGCCATCTTTGGTGGTCCCATCACGAATACCTTCGTCGTTACTCACCGTCACTTGCTTGGTCATCAGACCCATCACCTTGTCCGCTACACCCATAGTGACCGTAATTGGCGCAATTTCCGCAGCAAACAGCCCTGCTGCCATCGCAGCAGATGCTTTTTGCTGGCTGGCGGCGCCGTATTCATCCATTGCATCGCGGCTGATGTTGTAGCGTTTGGCCACGTTCTCGGCGGTTTGGAGCATGTTCCAGTAAATTTCGGGTTTGTTTTTAACCAACCAGGGATCGGTCAGCATATGCATATTCATCTCTTGCTGCACACATGAAATCGCCTCGACACCGCCCGCCACATAAATGTCGCCTTCATTGGCAATGATGCGCTGCGAGGCCATCGCAATGGTCTGCAAGCCCGAAGAGCAAAATCGATTGACCGTCATGCCCGACACCGTGACGGGACAACCAGCGCGTAAAGCGGCTTGGCGGGCAATGTTGGCGCCGGTGGCTCCCTCAGGGTTCGCACACCCCATGATCACATCGTCCACTTCAGCGGCTTCGATACCCGCGCGCTTGATCGCGTGCTCCACTGCATGTCCTGCCAACGTGGCGCCGTGGGTCATGTTGAAAGAACCTTTCCAGCTTTTGGCCAGGGGGGTGCGTGCGGTAGATACGATTACTGCGGATGTCATTGTGAGTCCTTCAAAAAATGTTCAAGGTGCGCTGGCTTTGCTGCCCTCGCTCAGGAGTCGGTGATAAAACCGGATGGCTTCAGCGTAATTGCTGATTGCCAATCGTTCGTTGGTTCCATGAAAGCGCTTCAAATCTTCTGCGTTGGCGCGCACGGGTGAGAATTTGAAGATGTGATCGCTAATGTCGCCGTAGTGAATAGAGTCGGTTGCACCGACCATCAAACCCGGTGCAACCAGAGTTCCTGGAAAGACTTCCCGGATCGTCTTGTTGAGCAACTTGTACTGGGCTGAGTCCGTTGGTGCCACCTTGGAAGCGTCGACTGCGCCCGGTAGCGCAAACAGCTCAAATTGGTCCGAACCGACTGCATGGGTGACTTGCTTGCGCATGTGATCCATGACCTGCTCCTTGGTGTCGCCTGGCAGGATGCGAAAGTTTACGGTGGCCTCGGCCCGTCCGGGCAGTACATTTTCCTTGTTACCAGCGTTGATGATGGTCAGCGCCGTTGTTGTGCGCAGCATAGCGTTGGTGCTGGCTGCTGATTCCAATTGTTTGGACACAACAGGGCCAAATAGCCAAAGGTTCGACAGTGCCACACGCGAGAAACCGCTCATTTCCGGTGCAATGGTGTCAAACATTTCGCCACCTACGCCGCGAATGCCGCCCGGCAATTGTTCGTCATCCAAACGTTTTAGGGCGGCGCTCATCATGGCAATAGCGCTGGTTCCTTTTTTGGGCGGCATCGAAGAGTGACCTGGCGTGGCCGACATCTTCAGGACCACCGACAAGTAGCCTTTTTCTGCAATACCAATCAAGGCCGCAGGCTTGATCAACCCCGGCAAAATTCCATCAAGAATTAATAGACCTTCGTCAATGACAAAGTCCAGATGCACTTTGCGCTCTTTGAGCAAGGCAGCAATTTTGGCTGCGCCGCGGGCACCAGAGACCTCTTCATCTGCACCAAACGCCAAATAAACCGTGCGCTGCGGCTTGAATCCGCTGGCCACCAGCATTTCAACCGCCTCCATCTGGGACATCAAGTTACCCTTGTCGTCCCATGAACCGCGACCCCACACATAGCCGTCTTTGCTCTCGCCGCTAAATGGCGCGATTTGCCAATCACCGTCTGTACCTGGCGCGACAGGCACCACGTCCTGGTGCGCCAGGAGCAGGATAGGTGCTGCCCTGGGGTCGCTACCTTCCCAGGTGTAGAGCAAGCTCAGGTCACCGACAACCTCGCGCTTGAGAGCGGCGTGTGTCTTTGGAAAGCGTGTTTGCAGCAGGTCGTGCAAGTGCCGGAATTGATCAGCATTGAGATTGGAATCCTCCCGTGACGAAATGGTTCGTAAACGCACCGCTTCACCCAATCGGTTCGCAACTGCAGCTTCATCCACCGCGACCGCAGCAACCAGCGGAACGTCCAGTTGGCGGGAACCCTTTCGTAGGGTATTGGCGGCAAGAACAGCCACCAACAACGCCAGTACGATCACGACCCCGACAAGCAGTCTTTTGACCATGTGCCCGCTCAATTGAAAGTTTTGCCCGCAGCAGCCAAACGCTCCAGCAGCGGTGCCGGTTTCCAGAATGCTGCATCATCTAGCGGGTTCTGGGCAAAGCGGTTCATTGCTTGCACTACGTTGAACAGGCCCACCTGGTCTGCGTAGTTCATCGGTCCGCCACGGTGTGCCGGAAAGCCATAGCCAAAAATGTAAACAATGTCGATGTCGCTAGCCTTGTTTGCAATTCCTTCTTCCAGAATATGCGCAGCCTCGTTCACCAGGCTGAACACCAGTCGCTGAACAATTTCTTCGTCCGAAATTTTTCGCGGTGTGATGCCCAAAGACTTGCGGTGCTCTTCGATCATTGAAACCACATCGGCGTTGGGTATGGCGTCTCGCTTGCCGGGCACATAGTCGTACCAACCAGCACCCGTCTTTTGACCGAAGCGGCCCTTCTCACACAGAAGGTCAGCAGTCTTGCTGTACTTCATATTGGGTTTTTCCTGGTAACGGCGCTTGCGAATGGCCCACCCAATGTCATTGCCGGCCAAATCACCCATGCGAAACGGTCCCATGGCCATCCCAAACTTTTCCATGGCCTTGTCCACTTGGGCCGGGGTACAGCCTTCATCAAGAAGAAAGCCTCCTTGGCGACCGTATTGTTCGATCATGCGGTTGCCGATGAATCCGTCGCACACACCCGAGACCACTGCGGTCTTGCGAATCTTCTTGGCGATGGTCATCACCGTGGCCATGACGTCTTTGCCGGTCTTTTCGCCACGCACCACTTCCAGCAGTTTCATGACATTGGCGGGGCTGAAGAAGTGCAAGCCCACCACATCCTGTGGCCGCTGGGTGAATGAGGCAATTTTGTTGACGTCCAGAGTGGATGTGTTGGAGGCCAAAATTGCGCCCGGCTTCATGACCCGATCGAGTTCTTTGAACACGGCCTCCTTGACACCCAGTTCTTCGAATACGGCTTCGATCACCATGTCAGTACCGGTCAAATCGTCATAACTCAATGTGGTGCTCAGGAGCGCCATGCGCTGGTCGTATTTGTCCTGCTTGAGCTTGCCCTTCTTGACCTGAGCTTCATAGTTTTTGCGAATGGTGGCCACGCCGCGATCTAGCGCTTCTTGTTTCATTTCCAGCATCCTGACTGGAATTCCGGCGTTGAGAAAATTCATGGCAATGCCACCACCCATGGTGCCCGCGCCGATAACCGCTATCGAATTGATAACACGCTGCTCAGTATCTGCCGGGACGTCTGGAATCTTTGATGCAGCACGCTCGGACAAGAAGAGGTGCCGAAGAGATTTACTCTCTGGCGTCCACATCAAATTAATGAATATCTCCCGCTCCACAGCCATGCCATCGTCAAACTTTTTCTTGGTAGCGGCTTCAACAGCATCGACACACTTTACGGGAGCGGGAAAGTTCTTGGACATGCCCTTGACCATATTGCGGGCAAACTGGAAATAAGCGTCACCCTGCGGATGCTTGCACTTGAGCTCGCGCACCAGGGGAAGCGGGCGCACATCGGCTACCGAGCGGGCGAATGCCATTGCTTCATCGGCCAACGAGTCAGCGGACGCTGCCAATTTGTCGAACAGCTTTTGCCCGGGCAGCATGGCCAGCATTTCACTCTTGACGGGTTCGCCGCTCACAATCATGTTCAACGCGGCTTCAACGCCCAATACACGCGGCAGCCGTTGGGTACCACCGGCACCGGGCAGGAGCCCCAGCTTAACTTCCGGCAATGCCACACTGGTTCCAGGCGCAGCAATGCGATAGTGGCAGCCCAAGGCCAATTCCAGGCCGCCGCCCATCACCACAGAGTGAATTGCGCCAATTACGGGCTTGGCAGAGTTCTCCAGCACGCCGATAACACTATTCAAGTTCGGTTCCTGCATCGCCTTGTCAGACCCAAACTCTTTGATATCGGCGCCGCCCGAGAATGCCTTTCCCGCGCCGGTAATGATGATGGCCTTAACAGTGGAATCGGCATTGGCCCTTGCCATGCCATCTGCGATCCCTTGGCGGGTCGATAACCCCAAACCATTGACGGGAGGGTTATCCAGCGTAATTACGGCGATGTCGCCTTGAACTTGGTATTGGGCGGTCATGCTTGCATTCCTCGGAAATAAAAAATGGGAACTACCAAAATAGAACGATCGTTCTTTTTAAATTGTAGTGGGAATCTCAATGTCTTCTAGGCTTGTTGTCGCGGTTGGGACAAAGTACTAAACCTCCAACCACTCCTTGCGGATCTCCTGATTCTGGCGAAGCGCATCAGGTGAGCCTTCAAAGACGATGCTTCCATGCCCCATGACCAGACAACGGTCGGATATCTTCATGGCAATGGTCAACTTCTGCTCAATTAACAGCACCGAGATACCGCGCTTTCGCAATTCTTGCAAATATTGGGCTACCAGCTCGACAATCTTGGGCGCCAAACCTTCGGTTGGTTCATCAATAATGATCAAATCAGGGTCCCCCATCAGCGTCCGACATAAGGTCAACATTTGCTGTTCGCCGCCAGACAAGACGCCCGCTTCGGTGTGTTCGCGTTCCTTTAAACGGGGAAACATGGCGTACATGTCGTCAAACGACCATCGCGGATTGGATTGACCCCTTTTTTGGCCAAGTAGCAGGTTTTGATAGACCGTGAGTTTTGGGAAGATATCCCGACTCTCCGGTACGTAGCCGATGCCCAAATGGGCAATTTCATAGGTCTTGAGACCTAAGGCTTCTTTGCCCTTCCACAGTGCAGAACCTTGGCAATCGACCAGTCCCATAATCGCCTTGGCGGTAGTTGAGCGCCCCGAACCGTTGCGCCCCAGCAGAGCCACAATTTCTCCGGCCTTGACATGCATATCCACGCCGTGCAGTACATGGCTTTTGCCGTAATAGGCATGAAGATTGGATACTTTCAAGACCATGATCAGTGCCCTCCCGCCTGCGCGTCGGCGACCGTAGAACCCAAATACGCTTCCTGAACTTGCTGGTTTGCCCGAACTGCGTCCGGCGTATCAAACGCGATGACCTCGCCATACACCACCACTGCAATTTTGTCGGCCAAGCCAAACACTACGCCCATATCATGTTCGACGGTCAGCAGTGTTTTTCCCTCGGTTACCTGCTTGATCAGGGAAATAAATCGCGTTGTTTCACTCTTGCTCATACCCGCAGTAGGCTCATCAAGCAATATCACGTTGGCCCCGCCGCCAATCGTGATACCGATTTCTAGCGCGCGCTGTTCAGCATAGGTCAGATTCATAGCCAATACGTCGTGCTTTTTTCCAAGGTTGATCATGGCAAGCAATTCATTGGCTCGCGCATTGGCATCGTGCAAATTGGCAAGAAACTTCAAAAAGGTGTATTTGTAACCCAAGCTCCACAACACACTGCATCGCAAATTCTCAAAAACACTCAGCTTGGGAAAAATGTTGGTGATCTGAAAGCTGCGGGACAAACCGAGGCGATTAATTTCAAAAGGTTTTTTGCCCCGTATGGATATGCCATTGAGCAGCACGTCCCCGCTACTTGCATCGAAACGGCCGCTGATCAAATTGAACAAGGTTGACTTACCAGCGCCATTGGGACCAATAATGGCAACCCGCTCGCCATGGCGTACAGCCAAATTGACACCCCGAATAATTTCGGTTTTGCCAAAGCTTTTTCGCAAATTCTTGAGTTCCAATGCAAAAGATTCGGGTGCAGTCATGACGCTTCCTCCCGGTTCAGTTTTTTCTCAATGAATGCCTGAATCTCCCCCCACTCCCTCGCAAACCGTCGGCGCGCCAACTCAAACAATGCCAGCCCAGTCCCCATCACAAGTGCGGCAAGCGCCCAGTGATTGAAACCGGTTGTGTTCAAGGTGAGCCCAATGAACACGATCTCGCTGCCCTGTGAGGAGCTAAGTTGCAGGTGGTAGAGCATTTCCACCATGGCGGCTGCTCCGCAAAGTGTGATCAGGCCCGTGACAGCAAGTGCCAAATAACTAACCCACAACTGACGGAGCTTGCCAAAGGCTGCTACCCGCAAATTCATCATGATCAGGCTGGCAAAACCGCCTGGCGCAAACATCACCATGAACAGAAATATCAGGCCAAGATAAAGAAGCCAGGCTTTGGTGAATTCACTGAACAAAACAAAGGCCAACACCATCAGAACAGCACCAATAATGGGACCAAAAAAGAACGTTGCCCCGCCCAAGAAGGTGAACAACAAATAGGCCCCCGATCGCCCTGCATGGACTACTTCAGCGGTCACAATTTCAAAATTGAGTGCCCCCAAGCCCCCGGAAATGCCAGCAAAGAAACCGGCAATGATGAAAGCGGTGTAGCGAATGCGCTGGGTGTTGTAGCCAACAAACTCAACCCGCTCAGGATTGTCCCGCACCGCATTGAGCATGCGCCCCAAAGGGGTTCTCGTGAACGCAAACATGGCAACCACCGAAATAAACGTGTAGACCGCGATCAGGTAATAGACCTGGATTGCTGGCCCATAGGTGATTCCCATGAACGCATTACCAATGACACGGTTGCCAGAAATGCCACCCTCCCCACCAAAGAACTCTGGGATCATCAGCGACATGGCAAAAACCAGTTCACCCATTCCCATCGTAATCATCGCGAAAGTGGTGCCTGCTTTGCGCGTAGTGACGTAGCCAAACAGCGCGGCAAATCCCATACCTGCAAGACCACCCACAAGCGGTACCGTTGAAACAGGGATTGGCAGCGCGCCGCTGGCCACCGAGTTGAGCGCATGAATTGCTAGAAATGCACCCAGTCCGGTATATACCGCATGCCCGAAACTGAGCATGCCCCCTTGCCCCAACAGCATGTTGTAGGACAGACAGGCAATGATCGCAATTCCCATTTGCGAAAGGACAGTCAGCCCCAAACCGCTATTGAATAGCAACGGAGCAACCGCCAACACCAGCGCGAAAAGGCTCCAGGTAATCCATCGCCCCAAATTGACGGACGCCAAAGAGTTGTTACTCGACATGTTCCTACCCCTCCCTTGTGCCCAGCAAACCTTTAGGCCGGAAGATCAATATCAGCACCAAAAACAAATAAGGCAGGATCGGCGCCACCTGTGACAGGGTCAACTTGACAAACGAGTTATTGCGTGCAGCCTCCCCAAGCTCTATACCCAATTGTTGTGCCATGCTTGCAACAGAAAAATCGAAAGCAACCGCAAATGTCTGTATGACACCGATCAGCACAGAGGCCAGAAAAGCACCTGACAATGAACCCATGCCACCGACAACGACGACTACAAAAATGACCGAGCCGACTGTCGCGGCCATCGCGGGCTCAGTCAAGAATGTGCTGCCTCCAATGACGCCTGCCAGCCCCGCCAACGCAGCGCCTGCGCCAAAAACCAACATGAAAATTCGTGGAACGTTGTGCCCAAGAGCCTCTACCGCTTCCGGATGCGTCAATGCCGACTGGATTACCAGACCTATGCGCGTGCGTGTCAACAACAACCAAACGGCCACCAGCATCACAAGCGCCACCACCATCATGAAGCCGCGCGTGGCAGGAAATGGTGAGCAGACAATTCGCACCGTGGCATCTGCAAGATTGCACATCTCTGCGGGCGCAGCACCCCACAACATGCTCAAACCATTCAATGAATGATTGATCAGGGTAAAGGCAGGCCCCTGAAGTACATCAGGCGGGCGAAACTCCAATGCAATGCGACCCCAGATCAATTGAACCAACTCCAGCACAACGTAGGACAAACCAAATGTAATGAGCAACTCTGGCACGTGACCAAACTTGTGCACCCGACGCAGACAGACACGTTCGAACATGGCCCCCATCACACCAACCACGATCGGTGCGATTACCAGCGCCGGCCAGAAGCCCACCCACTGCGAAACCGTATATCCAACATAGGCACCCAACATGTAAAAGCTGGCATGTGCGAAATTCAGAACGCCCATCATGCTAAATATCAGCGTTAAACCTGAACTCAGCAAAAACAGCAACAGGCCATAACTGAGCCCGTTGAGCATCGAAATAATGAAGAACTCCATTGCCTTCAGACCTTCCTCTCAATGGGTTGGATGCATTGCGGCCCTAAACACATCGGCTCCTGCAATGCTTTCAACAAATAAAAGAGCCCGATGCGGCGCACCCGCTCGGGCTCATGTGCTACGCATCCAAGGGATCAGGGACGTTTCATTTGGCAGCTCGTTGGCGTGCTCGAAACATAGTTCGGGTACTCCTTGACGGGTGCCAGTGTCATACCGGTGTTTTCCGGGCTATAGGGAAACTTTTTGTCGGCCTTTTGCCAGACTGTAACGTACAGCGGTTGCTGTAACTGGTGATCGGTCTTGCGCATTTCCACTTCACCATTAAAACTGTCAAATTTCAATCCTTCCATTGCGGCTGCCACCTTCACCGGGTCGGTGGATTTTGCTTTCGCCATGGCGGCACCGAGTACTTGGTAAATACGAATGGTTGAGCCGGTGTAAAAATCATCGTTGTACTTAGCCTTGAACTCATCCTGCCACTTTTGCATCTGACCACCCATGTTGTAGTGGTTATAGGCAATTTGATAGACACGGCCCGCGCCATTGGCTCCGAGCGCGGTAGGCGTGCCGGTCACACCCGCATAGTAGGTAAAAAATTTGCCCGTATAGCCGTTTTCATTGGCCGCCTTGATTAACAGGGACAAGTCGGATCCCCAGTTACCGGTGATCACGGTGTCAGCCCCTGATGCTTTGATTTTGGCAATATAGGGCGCAAAGTCACGCACCTGGGCCAGGGGATGCAGGTCTTCCCCCACGACTTGAATGTCGGGACGTTTACGGGCGAGGGTTTCCTTGGCAAACTTGGCGACTTGGACACCATGCGAGTAATTTTGCCCCAGGATGTAAACCTTCTTGATGTCCTTTTGGGACTCCATGAAGCTTGAAAGGGCCTCCATTTTCATCGACGTATCGGCATCAAAGCGGAAGTGCCAATAACTGCATTTACTGTTGGTCAGGTCAGGGTCTACTGCTGAGTCGTTGAGGTAAATGACTTCTTTGCCTGGATTGCGCTCGTTGTATTTTGTAACCGCATCAGTCAGCGCCAGCGCAACGGAGGATCCATTGCCCTGAATGATGTACCGCGCGCCCTGGTCAATGGCGGCTTTCAACGCGTTGAGACTTTCGGTCGGGCTTAATTTGTTGTCGATGCCGGTGATTTCAAACTTGACGCCCGCAGGGTTGCCAGTGCCGCTGAATTTTTCAGCAAAGAACTGATACCCCTTGAGCTGGCTGATGCCAACCGGACCCAGCAATCCGGTCAAGGGATCGATCCGTACCAGTTTGACGGTCTCTCCTTTTTGTGCAAATGCAGAATTGGCGCATACCAGCACGGCTGCGGCAGCGACGAATCGAATGGCAAACTTCATTTACGGGGCTCCTGTGAAAAACTAGGTCTAGCGTACAAGGATTGAGACGAGCCATCGCAAGGGTTTCCCCTAGACCGTATCACCAAGGTGACTGCGTATCAGGATTCGACCGAACTGAAGTTTGCCTGTATCAGACTCCCGGAAGCTTGTAATCGCGCAACATATCGCGCAGCTTGGTTTTCTGCATTTTTCCTGTGCCACCCAAAGGAATGGCCTCCACAAAGACCACATCGTCCGGAATCTGCCACTTGGCAGTTTTTCCTTCGTAAAAAGCGATCAGTTCATCGCGGCTTACTTCGGCACCCGGTTTTTTCACCACCGCAATGATGGGCCGCTCATCCCACTTCGGATGCTTCATGCCAATGCATGCAGCCATTGCCACGGCCGGGTGCGCCATTGCAACGTTCTCCACATCGATCGAGCTGATCCACTCGCCGCCGGATTTGATGACATCCTTGCTGCGATCGGTAATTTGCATATATCCGTCTGAATCGATCGTCGCGACATCCCCTGTCGGAAACCAACCGTCTACCAGCGCAGCACCACCCTCGCCTTTGAAGTATTCCTTGATTACCCAGGGTCCCTTCACCAGCAAGTCGCCATACACCTTGCCATCCCACGGCAACTCACTACCTTCACCATCGACAATTTTCATGTCAACGCCAAAGATGCCGCGGCCCTGCTTGAGTCGCACCGTCATCTTGTCAGCAGGCGACATCGACAAATGCTTGTTTTTCAGAGTGCATACGGTGCCCAGTGGTGACATTTCTGTCATGCCCCAGGCATGCAACACTTCCACACCGTAGACGTCATTAAAAGCCGTGATCATGGCAGGCGGGCATGCTGAGCCGCCGATCACCGTACGCTTGAGGGTGGAAAATCGCAAGTTACCGGTCTGCATGTGGGCCAGCATCATTTGCCACACGGTAGGAACACCTGCAGCGAAACTGACTTCTTCCGCCTCGATAAGCTCAAAAATTGACTTTCCGTCCATCGCGGGGCCAGGAAACACCAGTTTGGCTCCAGTCATTGCCGCCGAGTACGGAAGACCCCAGGCATTGACGTGAAACATAGGAACCACTGGGAGCACGCTGTCGCGCGCGCTCATGCTTAGCGCGTCGGGCAATGCCCCGGCCATTGCATGCAGCATGGTGGAGCGGTGGCTGTACAGCGCGGCCTTGGGATTGCCGGTGGTACCGCTGGTGTAGCACATGCTGGACGCAGAGTTTTCATCAAACTCGGGCCAGCTGTATTGCGTTGGCTGGGCCGCGATCCAAGCCTCATAACTTTGTAAACCTGGGATACCTGTGTCGGCTGGCAACTTGTCTGCATCGCACAGTGCAATAAAGTGCTTGATCGTCGTGCAACGTCCGTGAACCGCTTTAACAATGGGTAAAAACGTCATGTCAAAGCACAAAACCTTGTCCTCCGCATGGTTGGCGATCCAGACGATCTGGTCTGGATGAAGACGCGGATTCAGTGTGTGCAAGACCTTGCCTGTGCCACTCACTCCAAAATAGAGCTCCAGATGCCGATACCCGTTCCAGGCCAAGGTCGCCACGCGATCGCTGAACGCCAGTTCCAACTTGTCCAAAGCATGGGCTACCTTGCGCGCACGTTGCGCAACGTCTTCGTAGGTGTAGCGATGGATATCGCCTTCGACACGCCTGGAAACCACTTCCGCAGTGCCGTGGTGTCGTTGCGCAAACTCAATCAAAGAAGAGATCAGCAATTGCTGACTTTGCATTAACCCAAGCATGGTAAAACTCCTGAAAAAAAAGGTTGACACAGGCACCAACATCGGCCTTAGCGCGTGGCACCATCGTACCCGCTTCAAAGCCCCAATAACTGTCGGCCATAGTCATTTGCGGGACAATTCCCTATGCCTTCTCCTCAGCAACCCTGCGCACCATTAAAAATCAATCTTCAATGGGATAACAGTTTTGCCGCTTTGGGCGAGGCGTTTTTTGTGCCCTGGAATCCAACGCCCCTGCGCTCGCCGTATTGGGTCGGGCGTAGTGCCAGTGCCGCGCAGGCGGCCGGGCTCACGCTGGATTGGCTCGAGTCACCTGAGATGCTGAACGCGCTCACCGGAAATTGCGCCATTGAAGGCTCCCACATGCTGGCCAGCGTGTACAGTGGGCATCAGTTTGGTGTTTGGGCTGGGCAGTTGGGAGACGGCCGCGCGATTCTGCTGGGCGAAACGGCGGGCCAGGAAATTCAGCTGAAAGGCGCTGGCAAGACACCATTTTCCAGAATGGGCGACGGACGGGCCGTGCTGCGCTCAAGTATTCGTGAATTCCTGTGCAGCGAGGCCATGCATGGGCTGCACATTCCCACTTCGCGAGCCTTGTGCGTTACGGGGTCAGATGATTCGGTGCAGCGCGAAACCCTGGAGACTGCAGCAGTTCTTACGCGTATGGCTCCCAGTTTCATTCGTTTTGGGCACTTTGAGCATTTTTGTCAACATGACCAGCATAGCGAACTCAGAGCATTGGCAGACTACGTGATTGAGCGTTTTTATCCGCAATGCCGGACTGCCGCTATACCTGGTGCAACTCGGCCGACAGACCGTGTTTATGCCGCCTTTTTGCGTGAAGTCACAGCACGCACGGCATCCATGGTGGCCCAATGGCAGGCAGTGGGTTTTTGTCATGGAGTCATGAATACGGACAATATGAGCATTCTGGGTCTTACCATTGACTATGGCCCTTTCCAGTTCCTTGACCAATATGACCCTGGTCATATCTGCAACCACTCCGACCACCAGGGTCGTTATGCATTTCAAAGGCAACCACAGGTTGCATACTGGAATCTGTATTGCCTGGGACAAGCGCTCATGCCCCTCATTGAGAGTCAGGAATTAGCCATCGCAGCGCTAGAGACTTTTAAAACGGACTTTGACGCAGCGTTGGACAACTGTATGGCCGCCAAACTGGGTTTTGGAGCTGTTCATAAAGGGCAGCGCGAACTGGTGAACACGCTTCTTGAACTCCTGCATGCCGACCGTGTCGACTACACCATTTTTTGGCGCCGGCTTAGCCAGTGGATCAAGACACGGGAAATCGAACCCACAACATTCGATGCAACCGTACGCGATCTGTTTATCGACACCCGGGGAATAGATCAATGGTTGCTACAATATTCAGAGCATACAAAGCTTATTCCACGAGGGCTATCAGCCGATTTAATGCTGGCATCTAACCCGAAATTTGTATTACGCAACCACTTGGGTGAGTTGGCAATTCGTGCCGCAAAAAGCAAGGATTTTTCTTTGCTTGCCCAGCTGCTTCAGGTGCTGGAGCGTCCATTTGATGAACATCCAGATTTTGAGGACTTTGCGGCATTCCCGCCAGACTGGGCCGGGGGCATAGAGATCAGTTGCAGTTCCTGACGTCTTCACTTTTGAACATCCTAGCCATGACCTATCCAATTCAGAAAACCGATCCTCAGTGGAAAGCCCATTTGCTGGAAAACGGCGCGGAAGCCGTTGCATTTGAAGTGACACGACACGCCGCAACCGAGCGCCCATTCAGCGGCAAGTACGCAGACCACTTTCGCGACGGCGTCTACCATTGCATTTGTTGCGACAGCCCTCTATTTGGCGCTGATACCAAGTTTGACGCAGGCTGCGGGTGGCCCAGCTTTGATCAGGCCATTGCCGACGGTGCCGTCAAAACCCGCACGGATCACACCCATGGCATGGTTCGCACCGAGGCCCTGTGCAGCACATGTGGTGCGCACCTCGGGCATTTGTTTGACGATGGTCCTACAGAAACCGGACTCCGCTACTGCATGAATTCAGCCTCGTTACACTTCACACCTGCATGAAAATACTGATTGATTTTTTTCCGATTCTCCTGTTTGTCGGCGCCTACAAGTTCTACGATATCTACGTAGGCACCGGCGTGCTGATGGCGGCCAGTCTTTTACAGGTGGGGATCATGTATTTGATCGATCGCAAGGTTCCCGCCATGTACAAGATCACACTGGCGTTGGTTCTAATTTTCGGCACGCTCACACTGGCTCTACACGACGATCGGTTCATTAAATGGAAGCCGACCGTGCTTTATGGCGCAATGGCGGTCGCACTGGGAGTGGCTTTGTGGGTCATGCGCAAGAACTTCTTAAAGATGTTGATGGGGCACCAACTGGAGCTCCCCGACCGGGTATGGCATCGACTGAATACCGTTTGGATCGCCTACAACGCATTCATGTCCGCCCTCAATGCCTATGTGGTGGTGTACTACAGCACCGAAGACTGGGTGAGCTTCAAATTATGGGGTTACGTGTTTCCATTGGCCTTCATCATCGGCCAGGGCCTCTATATCGCGCCCCACCTGCGCAATGGCGAAGAAGTCGAGAAAGAGAAAACACCGTGACGCACAACACCACAGCAAATCAATTGGAACAACGCCTGCGCGAGCGGCTCGAACCAGCCAAACTGGAGGTGATTGACGAGAGCCATCAGCACCATGGTCATGCGGGCGCCAATGGCACCGGCTTTGGCACCCACTTTCGAGTCAAAGTGGCTTCACACCTGTTTACTGGCCTCTCTCGCGTGGCCCGCCACCGCCTTGTGTATGATGCGCTGCAAGATTTCATTGACCAAGGCTTACACGCATTGGCCATTGAAACCGAAGAATCGCCAAACATAACTCCAGTTTGACACGCCTTTTTGGCATTTATTTGATTAGCACCCCAGAAGGAAAACGCATGAAGAAGCAAATTTTGTCCGTACTCGCCACAGCTGCTCTGCTGGCGGCTGGTATGCCCGCGGCAATGGCCCAAAATCTGGCCATCGTGAATGGAAAAGCCATTCCAAAGTCCCGGGTGGATGCATTGGCACAGCAAGTTGCCCGTTCCGGACGTCCAGTGACACCCGAAATGCAGGGGCAGCTCAAAGACGAGGTGATTGCCCGCGAAGTATTCATGCAAGAGGCGCAAGTTCGTGGCCTGGATGCAACCGAAGACTTCAAGACCCAAATTGAATTGGCTCGCCAAGCCATTCTGATTCGTGAACTGTTCTCGGATTATCAAAAGAAAAATCCGGTCACTGACGACGAAATCAAGGCCGAGTACGACCGATTCGCTGCTGCCAACTCGGGCAAAGAATACAAGGCCCGTCATATCCTTGTAGAAAAAGAAGATCAGGCCAAGGCCATCATTGCTCAAATCAAGAAGGGCGGAAAATTTGACGAGATCGCCAAGAAGTCGTCCAAGGACCCCGGTTCCGGTGCAAAGGGCGGCGACCTCGATTGGGCAAATCCGGGCAGCTATGTAAAGGAGTTCTCGGAGGCACTGGCCGCACTGACCAAGGGAAAAATGACCGAGACGCCCGTAAAGACGCAGTTTGGCTACCACATCATTCGCCTGGATGACACCCGTGACGCCCAGTTACCCAAGTTTGAGGAAGTAAAGCCTCAAATAGCGCAACAACTGCAACAGCAAAAAATCGGCAAGTACCAGGAAGAGTTGCGCTCAAAAGCCAAAATCGAATAAGCTGAGAGCATCGCCTTTTAATGAACTGCAAAAACGCGGCCCCGGCCGCGTTTTTCCATTCATACGCCTTATCGTCATCACCAACGGAACTGCCATGAGACTACTTCGCTACGGACCAGTCGGCCAGGAGAAACCTGGTTTACTCGATGAGCAGGGTTGTGTACGCGACCTCTCGAATCTGGTGAGTGATATCGGCGGCGATGCACTCTTGCCGGCACAGCTGGCGCGGCTTAAGGCCCTGAATCTAGCCACTTTACCGATCGTGAGCGGACAGCCGCAAAAGGAGCTGCGCCTGGGGCCTTGCATTGCACGCACAGGCAAAGTGATTTGCATAGGCCTGAACTACTCTGACCACGCAGCCGAGGCGGGCATGCAAGTTCCACCTGAACCGGTAGTATTCAATAAATGGACCAGTTCCATTGTGGGACCAGACGACGCCGTGGAGATTCCGCGTGGCTCAGTCAAGACCGACTGGGAGGTTGAACTGGGCGTGGTGATTGGTCAGGGCGGTCGCTACATCGCTGAAGCTGATGCGATGAACCATGTTGCAGGATATTGTGTGGTCAACGATGTGTCGGAACGCGAGTTTCAAATCGAGCGCAGCGGCACATGGGACAAAGGAAAGGGTTGCGATACCTTTTGCCCGCTGGGTCCCTGGCTGGTGACCACGGACGAAGTGCCCAACCCTCAGAACCTGCATTTGTGGCTTGATGTGGATGGCAAGCGATTCCAGAATGGCAGCACCTCCACCATGGTCTACCAAGTACCATTTCTGGTCAGCTACTTGAGCCGTTTCATGAGCTTGCACAGTGGTGACGTGATCTCCACCGGTACCCCGCCGGGTGTTGGCATGGGGCAAAAACCACCGGTCTATTTACGCCCTGGCCAGACTATGCAACTGGGCATTGACGGCCTGGGAACTCAAACCCAGCATGTCATCCAGGCCTGATCTGATCGTCACATCGCATGTCAGCGCCCGATTTTCAGCTTGAACTTCTCTCCCCTGCGCGTGATGCCGACATTGGCATCGAGGCCATCAACCATGGTGCGGATGCAGTCTATATCGGTGGCCCGTCTTTTGGCGCACGATCCAGTGCCGATAACAGCGTTTCCTGTATTACCCGCCTGGCGCGCCATGCTCACCGCTACAACAGCCGGATTTTTGTCACGCTCAACACGATTCTGCGCGACGATGAGCTAGAAGGTGCCCGCAAGCTGGCCTGGCAACTGTATGACGCAGGAGTCGATGCCCTGATCATCCAGGACATGGGGCTGCTGCAGCTTGACCTGCCCCCAATTCAGTTGCACGCAAGCACCCAGACCGACATCCGCACCCCGGAAAAAGCCCGCTTCCTGCAGGACGTCGGTCTGTCGCAAATCGTTCTGGCACGCGAACTGACACTGCAACAAATTACCGCCATCCGCGCCCAGACGAATTGCACTCTGGAATTTTTTGTGCATGGCGCGCTGTGTGTGGCTTACAGCGGCCAGTGCTACATCAGCCACGCCCACACCGGGCGCAGCGCCAACCGGGGCGAATGCAGCCAGGCCTGCCGCCTGCCCTACCAGGTGGTCGACTCAGCAGGCCGATTTGTCGCGCACGACAAGCATGTGCTGTCGATGAAGGACAACAACCAAAGCGACAATTTGGCCGCGTTGGTGGATGCCGGCATCCGCAGCTTCAAGATCGAGGGCCGCTACAAGGACATGGGCTATGTCAAGAACATCACCGCCCACTACCGCAAACTGCTGGACGCTCTCATCGAAGAACGCCAGGGCTCTGCACAACCACTAGCGCGGGCCAGCAGCGGCAGCACCACGTTCACCTTCA
>CAIQBN010000650.1 GCA_903870065.1 uncultured beta proteobacterium
CCAAAATTGGCCTTGTCGGGGTTGGCCCGCAGCCACGCAAACAGGTGCGACAGTTCCTTGACCGGCACTGCGGCACCAACCGCCACTGCAAACTCATAGCTGTTGACCTGAGACACCGGCACGTAATCGCGCTCGGGGTCGTAGCCACTGTCCTTGAAGACGATGGGCGCAATCACCATCACGGCGGGATTGGCGAGCATCAACTGGAGCTGGTTGGCAGGGGTGAGCTTGACCTGTTGTGCGGCCAGGCGGCCACCCGCACCCACCTTGTTTTCGACGATGACGGTGATACCGAGCTTGGGTTGGAGCTTGTCGGCCACGATGCGGGCCACGCGATCGGTTGCACCGCCGGGCGGATACCCCACCACAATGCGCAAGGGGCCATCGGCAGGTGTCAACTGGGCCTGCGCGGCAAACGACAGTGCCCATCCCGAGAGGAGGGCTAGCAAAATTCTTTTGTTCATAAACAGGGTTCTTTGTACGGGTTAAGGGTTTGTCAGACACCGCAATGTGCCACAGCCGGTGTGCGCCTATGACTTAGGGATGCAGGGACAGCCAATGTACCGTTTCTGGAGGCACTATCGTAGCTTCTGCGCGGCCCGCACTTCGTCTTGGTTTCGCGCCATGTCACATGCCTGCAATGATCAGAACTAGGCTGACTGTGCTCCCCGCCGTGAGCCAACACCAGATTGCGCGCAGCGGTGTCGGATCGTGAGGTTCAGCTGGATGTTAGTGATCCGTGCTCCGGAGCTATCCAAGGATTAAGCAGCTTCACGCCAGTGGGCGAGAAATCCGCAACGTTGCGCGTGACCACGACCATGCCGTGCACCAATGCGGTTGCTGCAATCAGACCATCGCGAATTGGGCGTGGGTCGGGCACATGAAGTTGGGCGCTGCACTTTGCGATGGCTGCGTCCAATACCAAAATGCGGTTCCCAAAGGCGGGTAGGACATGCCTGTCAAGCCAAGTCCGAAAGATGGCGCCCTGCCGTGGGTCGCGGCGCTTGGCCAGCAACACACCAATTTCCAGCTCCTGCAGAGAAATGACCGAGAGGTACAAATCACTGGCATCCACCCCATCGGCCCATTGCGCAACATGGAGGTCTGCCTTGCCGAGCCGAACCTTGCGCAGTTCGGATACGACGTTGGTATCCAAGAGAAACATCAGGAAAGCTCCGCCGCCTGGGCGGTTCCTGGCAGGGGATGCGCCTCAAGGTCAAGTCCCTCGGGCCAGGGCATGGCCAGCAGGTCGGCAATTTTGGACGGTGCGCCCGTTAGCTTTTTGTAGTGCTCGAAAGTCAGCAGCACGTGCGCCGGACGCCCTCGGTCGGTAATGAACACGGGACCGACCAATGCCGCCTTTTTGGCTTTGCTGGCATCCTGGTTGAATTGGCGGCTTGAAAGCGTTGTGATGGTCATGGTGCGTACCCCAATCAAAGTATGTAGGTACGTTACCACATTGGGTTCCAAGTTGCCAGATTGATATGCCTTCGATCCGGGGCACCTTGGCAATATTTTATTGGTCCATCGGGTGCTGGGCATTCCGGCAAGACCTTGAAGGTCTACCCCGGCTAGCCAGACTTGTCTCTTTTTGCCTGCCGCCCCTCGAAATGTTTGAGTGCCACATAGGTCAGGGCCCCCACCAGCACGGCGCCCATGAGAAAACTGCCGTAGGCCAGGGGCCA
>CAIQBN010000651.1 GCA_903870065.1 uncultured beta proteobacterium
CGTGGAAGTTGCTGACAGCGTGACGGTTGGTGTGACTATCGATCTGTCCGTGCAGAGCTCTGACGAGATGTTCAGCATCTACGGTGGCATCAGTGATGACAAAATCACCGGCGGCTTGGGTGAAGACCACATCTTTGCTGGCGACGGCAATGACACCATCTACGGCCTGGCCGGAGAAGACTATGTTGACGGCGGCAGCGACACGACTGGCGACACCTTGGTGTTGACCTCCGCTGCCGACGACTGGAACGCCTGGTCCGTGTCTGACGACCAGATCGTCAACATCGAAGTCATTGACCTGTCAGCGCACAGCGATGGTGCCGATCTTGATCTGAGCAATCAGACCGAAGGCTTCACCATTGATGGTTCTGCTTCCGACGACACCATCGTTGGTGGCAGCGGTGCCGACAGCATCTACGGTGCAGGTGGCAGCGACGATCTGACAGGTGGCGCAGGCTCTGACGACCTCTACGGTGGTTTGGGTGACGACATGCTGACAGGTGGGTCTGACAACGATACGTTCTATGTGGAGTCTGGTTCAGACACAATCACGGACCTGACTACGGGTGACGCGTTTGTAGTGTCGGCTTCTGATGCAACTGCCGTTGGTTTGGTTGACGGAGTGTTTGAGACCTTCGAGTTCTTGGTGGATCCTTATATTCCTGGCGGCGATGGTCCGAAAACCTTCTCCTTCGATGGAACGGATATTCAGTTTAGTGACGGCGAGTCGATGGATTCGTCATCTAATCTGATCGCAGCGGCAAGCTTTGCTAATTGGACTGTGGAAGACCTGGGTCTGTCCGTACGGTTCACAGCGAAGGCAGCGGGTAACGTTGATGTGAGCATTAGTGACTTTACGTACACTGATAACCGCGCTCCATCAACCATCAAGCAGTTCTCAAACAATACACAGGGCTCAGGCACTAGTGAGTTTGTTGCAACATCGAGCACGACCAACGCTGGTACCGCGTATCTGTATGGTGGTGACGAAGACGACACGTTGTTTGATCTGTCACTGGCTGGCGGCCCTAACGGCTACCACCTGTTCGGCGGCTCCGACAGCCTGTTGGGCGCAGACACTCTGATTGGAAGCAACTTCGACGACGTGATCAACGGCGGCAATGACATCCAGCTGAATTCAGATGCAGCGGATGTGTTAGTAGGTGGACTGGGTGCAGATCAGTTTGTGTTCAACACATTCAATAGCACTCCTGTCGATCTGAGCTTCTCCGACTCAACGGCACCATTTGATGAAGAGCTGATCAGTTACTCTGTAAGCGGTGAAACCGACGAGGGTACTGAGACTTTGACAATTAAGTGGTCTCTGAATGGAACGCCTCAGACGGATGTGCAAATCCAAGCAGTCGGTATTAATGTCGCAAGTGCTCTATCTGTACAAACGGCTATTGCATCTAAGTTGAACGCATTAAGTTCAGTTTTTGCAGAGGTAGACGGCACGGTGAAAGTGCACGGCGGTGATGATTTGATAGGAGATTTGAACGCCATCACCATCGTTGAAATTCAGCAGACGGGCGGTGGCTGGACGACTGGTGCCTTCTCGGATGAGAATGGAACTGACATCGCGCAGATCACGGACCTGACCATTGGCGGGGGTACTCTCACCACAAACGAGATTTACACCTTAACCGGTAACCTTGCTGCAAATACAAGCATTGGAGCCAGTTACACCGTTCTGGATGGCGATACGTCGCAAGATATCGCCGAAGGGCTGGCGACTGCGTTTAATATTGGCCACAGCGACGATGTTTTGGCAGCAGCTTTCTCAGATGCTGGTGTTTGGCATGTTTCCTTTACCGACCAAAATGCTGATGATGGAGGCTTCACACTTGCAGATGTAACGTCGGGTGCCTATGGTGGTTCGGGAGCGTCATCCAACGGCGCTGCTGACATTGCTCTGGCCGATGTGATCATGGACTTCAGTGACGCTGAGGGCGATACCATCAGCTTTGGTTTGGGAATAGCCGTGTCGGACGACTTCCAAGCTGCGTTGACTCCTGCAACGGACTACGCTGATGCCTTGGCGGACGCTGGTCTGGCTATGAACTCTGTCCTGAAATACTATTTCACTGCGGATAGCACTGACGGATATTTGTTCTTTGATGCAAACCAAGACGGTCTAGTGGATGGTGTAGTTAAATTGGCAGGCGTGACAGACCTGAACTCGGTGCATTACACAGACATCATTTAAGTTGGTGTTCATTCGGCGCTATCCGGTGTAACCCCGGTTAGTGTCGGAAATTCAAAGAACCCCCGCCTCCCAAAAGGACGCGGGGGTTCTTTTACAAAGGGCAGCGCAGCGCCTCTGCACTGCCCTTTGTAAAAGAACCTGCGGGTGGCCTTGCTCCTCTATCTCATGCCGAACTCAACCATTTTTTCCATTGCTGGTGCTTCTTCACGTGGGGACGAGTACGCGCAGCCCGACTATCTGGAGTTGCACTTCTTGTGCTCAGACGACACCCCCGCGCACGACGCCATCAGTTGGGCGTTGGGTCCGGATGCGCAGTTGTTCTTCAAGGCCGGCAAGGCCGAGTTGCCGGACGAGGAGGTTGTAATTAATGTGGTGGGGGTCGCAGATTCCGACCAGTTTTTAGGCGCAATGCTGCTGCTAGGCTAGTGGCAGGCAGGCTCAAGACTGGAATTGGGGCATCTTTTTTTAATCAAATCAGCATCTAGCCCACATACTTGCTTGATATTGTGCTATCAATTCAGGAGTTACGCTGTGGCTGCGAGGCTTAGGTTGATCAGCGCCGCCAGCTCTGCACGCACCAGTTTTCCTTCGTGGTTGCGTGGAATCTGCTCCAAGACCAGTACCCGGTGCGGTCGGTGGGCACCCAGTTGTTCGCTCGCCCACAGCAGTAGGTCTTGCCCAGTGGTTGGTGCGCCCGGCTTCAGGGTCACGGCGCACACGGGTATGTCCTGGTGCACCATGTGGCGCACGGGCACGGCCGCTGCATCCAGCACTTCAGGGTGGGACGTCATTACCCGCTCAATCTCAGCGGGGTAGATGTTAATGCCGTTCATGATCATCATGTGGTCCGCACGCCCACAGTAGATCAGCTCCCCGTCTTCGGTAAAGCGACCCAGGTCACCGGGGGTAAACCAGCCTTCGGCAAAGCTCTGGCGGGTGGCATCGTCGTTGCCCCGGTAGCTGTCCACCACCCCGGGGCTGCGAATGCGGATTAGGCCAATCGCTCCGGGTGCCACCGGGCGGTGCTCTCTGTCCACAATTTCAACCACCACACCCGGCAGCGGCTTGCCTACCGTGCCGGCCACACTAAAGACCGTGGGCGGGCTGGCAATGCTGACCGCCCCAGCCTCGTTAATTGCGTAACGCACATGCAAGTTGCCGCACAGTTGGCGCTGGATGCGCAGGCGCAGGTCGTCGCTGACCGTGGAGGCGGTGAGCTCCAGCACCCTGAGGCTGCCCAGCACACTCCGGGCGTCTGGAGGCAGGCGGGCCAGCAGGGTCTCGGCATGAAAAACCGTTGCATAGACCACAGAAAGTGCGCGCTGGCGGATGTAGTCCAGGCAGTCGGGTTGGCCCCACACTTGCAAAGCAAAGGCAGCACCCACAGAAAACGCCTCGTGCAAACGAAACTTGGAGGTGGAGAAGTCAAAGTGACTGAGTGATGTGACCCGGTCGTTGCCCGTAACCCGTAGCGCCTGGGTCGCAATTCGCGACCTCACTACGGTTTGGGCATGGCTGACTGCCATCAACTTGGGTACACCCGTGGAGCCAGAGCCAGTGATTAGCAGCCAGGGCGCGGTGGGTGTCTCGCACAATATGTCCCGGTAGATGGTTGCGCGCGCGCGGGTGAGCACGCTGCGGTCAACCAAAAGGAGGGGGGCCGCCGTGTCGGCCAGTTCAGGCTGGTCCGTGGCCAGTGACTTGATGGCGCCGCGCGCGGCCATCTCACGGCGCTGCACGGGTGTTGCGCTGCGGGGTATTGAACAAGCGGTTGCACCCAGCCGAATGACTGCCAGTAGCGTGAGCACAAGCGTCAGCTCGTCTGTAATCGTTAGCCCAAGCACCTCGCCAGGCCCCAGACCTTGCGCATGCAAATGCTGGCTGAAGCGCCAAACCGCTTCGTCTAGTTGCCGGTAGCTCAGGGCTCCGTCGGGCAACAAAAGGGCTGGCGCATTGGGCGTCGATTGGGCGTGTTCGAGCAGGTCGAACGTCAGGCTGCGTGCCATACTCCCTTCCATGTGGTTGAATTTTCTAACCGTCTCCCTAGCCGAATCTGGATCCATCCATGCCGAATTCAACCGTTGTAAAGATGATAGCAGCCGATAGTGCATGGCAATTGCCTCCCTTTGTGGGCAACGTTTTTCAGTATTTGGTGGCGCATGCCACCCAACGGCCCACCGCGACGGCGCTCGTGGTGCATCACCGCAGCGTCAGTTTTTCAGAGCTTCATGCCCTTGCATGCAAAGCGGCACATTACCTCCATGCCCAGGGTGTGCGCAGCGGGGCGGTGGTGGCGTTGACGGTTGCCGATGAGTTTGCAATGACGGTTGCGCTGTTGGGGCTTGCCGCGCTGGGGGCGGCAAGTTTTCCAATCCCCAAA
>CAIQBN010000652.1 GCA_903870065.1 uncultured beta proteobacterium
CAGCACTTCTTCCTTGACCTTCTCCATGCCGAACACGCGGTCGTTGATGTACTGCTTGTCTTCCCAATTGTTTTTGAACACGTGGTACAGCACGCCAAACAGGAAGGGAATGTCCGAGCCGGAACGGATGCGCACATACTCATCGGACTTGGCCGCTGTACGGGTGAAGCGCGGGTCCACCACAATCATCTTGGTGCCGGTTTCCTTGGCATGCAGCATGTGCAACATGCTGACCGGGTGCGCTTCAGCGGCATTGGAGCCGATGTACATGGCGCACTTGCTGTTTTGCATGTCGTTGTACGAATTGGTCATCGCACCGTAGCCCCAGGTGTTGGCAACACCTGCCACCGTCGTGGAGTGACAGATGCGGGCCTGGTGGTCGCAGTTGTTGCTGCCCCAGAAGCTGACGAACTTGCGCATCAAATACGCTTGCTCGTTGTTGTGTTTGGAGGACCCGATCCAATAAATTGAGTCAGGTCCGCTGGCCTTTTTCAGGTCCAGTAGTTTGGCGCTGATCTCGGTCAATGCCGTGTCCCAGCTGATGCGCTCGTATTTCCCATTGACCAGCTTCATCGGGTAGCGCAGACGGTACTCGCCGTGTCCGTGCTCGCGCAGCGCCGCGCCCTTGGCGCAATGTGCGCCCAGGTTGATGGGCGAGTCAAACACCGGCTCCTGACGCACCCAGACGCCGTTTTCCACAATCGCATCCACGGCGCACCCAACCGAACAGTGCGTGCACACCGTGCGCTTGACCTCAACCTTGCTCTTGCCGAGGGCGACTTCTCCACCCGCAGCTTGCGCTTTCTTCACCAACGTGAGTTGCGAGGCGGCCAGGCCAACGCCCACACCAAGGCCCGACCGGCGAAGGAATGCGCGCCGGTCCATGGTGGGCAGTGCCTGGGCCAGACCGCGCCGCAGACTGTGCACAAAGGGTGAGCGCTGATTTGCGCCCACGGTTTCAGATTTTTTGGTTAGCAACATGAGAGTCTCCGAATGCCGGGGAAAAAGCGAAGTCAGACCAGAGTTGTTTTGTAGTACTGCTTGACGTGCGCACTGAGCTCATAGCCGCCACCGCGTTCAGGCTTGGCCTTGGGCACTGGAGTCACTGCAGCTTGCTGTGCAGCAGGCAGCACACTCACAGTGGCTGCCAGAGCACCCACGGCGCCTGCACCGACAAATAGCGTGCGGCGCGAAAGCTTGGAAGGGGATGAAGACATGAACAGGCTCCTGTTGGGGTTTGCTCTTATGCACAAAACTGCATAGCTTGGTTGCTGCGGAATCTATCAACAAGCACGCAGATCAACAAGTGGGCAAACCCTCATGGCGGCATCCAACCCACACTCCGCCCCCAAACTGCGCGAAGCCACAGGTGATGGCGTCCCCGTTTTTGTGCGCGGCACATGCAGCTTTCATGCCACTAAATTCGCACCCATCGCGATGGTTCGCTCCGCTGTCAGTCACAGTGAAAACCATGGAAACGTGGTGCACTCAACAACCGAAGCGGACAAGCTGCGCACAGACTTGCGACAAGTTGTCGCAGAACAACCGCGCACAACCGCACCTAGACCTGTAAGCTCGTGTCAGGTTCGGCGCAAGAACCCCACGATAAATATTTTTATCCGACTAAATTACTCAGGTCTATCGATAGAATTCAAGCGCCTTATGCCCACCCCGAACACCCCAACCCTTGCTGAAACGTCGCCGCCGCGCCCTGTCGAGGGCTGGCCCGACTGGTCAATTTTCATTGTGGACGACGAACCCGGCATGCGCAACTTCCTGGTCAAGACCCTGGTGCCACGCTGCCGCACCGTTCACAGCGCCGGTAGCGCCGAAGAAGGCGCCGATTTCCTGCAACTGCAACATGTGGACCTGATCATTCTGGACATTGCCCTGCCGGGTTTAAGTGGAGTGGGTTGGCTCAAGGCACTGCGTGAAGGCGGCTACCGCGGGCACGTGATCCTGATCACCGCATTCGCCGACCTGGACACCGCCATTGAAGCACTGCGAGCCGGCGCATCGGACTTCATTTTGAAGCCCTTTCGCGTGCCGCAGATGCTCAATGCGATCAAGCACTGTTTTGAGTCTTCGCGTCTGCAACGCGAAAACTTTGTACTGCGCCACACGCTCTCGCGCCAGGCCGGCAGCGCGTCGGGTCTGATCGGCGGCTCGGACTACATGCGGGCCCTGCGGGAAACACTGAACCGTGTCGCTGCGGTCGACAGCACCGTGTTGCTGCAAGGCGAGTCGGGCACCGGCAAAGAACTGGTCGCGCGTGCCTTGCATGCATTGAGTCCACGCTCCAACGGACAGTTTGTGCCGGTCAACTGCGCATCCATGTCAACTGAAAGCATGGAAAGCACCCTGTTTGGCCATGCCAAGGGTGCCTTTGCCGGCGCAACCACTGCACGCGACGGCTTGTTTTATTACGCCCAAGGCGGCACCCTCTTTTTAGATGAAGTGGCCGAGTTGCCGTTGCCGTTACAGGCCGCCCTGCTACGCGCCGTGGAAGACCTGCGCATACGACCCGTGGGCAGCACCCAGCTGGTGCCGGTCAATGTGCGGATCATGGCAGCCACCAATCGGTCCCTACAGCACGAGGTCGAGGCGGGCCGCTTTCGCAAAGACCTCTATTACCGCCTGCAGGTGGTGGACATTGCACTTTGGCCCCTGCGTCAGCACAAGGAAGACATTGCCGACCTGGTGCAGCACTTTATGGCCCATTTGATATCTGGCAAGGGCATTTCGCCCTTGCAGATCACCAGCGCACAGATGGCGTACCTGATGCAGTACGACTGGCCAGGCAATGCGCGCGAGTTGCGCAACCTGGTTGAGCGTTCGCTGATACTGGGTGAACTCAATGTCTCCGCGCTATACGGCGCTGCTCCTTCCCCAACCGGGCATGGAACACCTGTCGCCATGAACTTGCAGTCACTGGAAAAGCAGCACATCCAGTCGGTTCTGGACTCTGTGCACGGCGACAAGACGCGCGCTGCGGAACTGCTGGGCATCTCGCGGCGCACACTGGAGCGGCGTTGCGCGGAGTGGTTGAGCCCATGAAAGCAGCGCCAGTGTCACAACGTCTGTGGCACGACCTGTCGGTTCGCCACAAACTGATGGTCCTGTCCTTGCTGCCTCTGGTGGTGGTGTTACCACTCTTACTGAGCGCGCTGGTGATATGGGGCAACTCGGCTTTTGACCGTCTGCTGATCACCAAAGTGCGCAGCGACCTGGCAGTGGCCCACGGCTATTTTGGACACGTGCAAAACGAGGTGGGGTCGGGCACACGGGCGATTGCCGAATCGCACGCCCTGGCTCTTGCTCTACACGATCGCGATGTGCAGGCTCTGAAGGTACAACTCATACGCGCCCAACAGCGTCTGGGCTTTGACTTTATCAACCTCTATAGCCCTCAGGGGAAATTGCTGACCGCAAGTTGGGAGACTGGTGACACCTCACAGGGCGCAGCCGCCGCAATCGCCACGCCCACAGATGGCGCCACCGTTGGAGCCGCTGCACATATACAACGCCTGAAGCAAACGCAATTGCTGACACTGGCACCGCACCTTGCCGAGCGGCTGGACATACCCATCATCCCCACGCCAAGTGCCGTTCCCAGCAACCGCACGCACGAAGACCAGGCGCTAGTCATGCTGTCAAGCGCACCCGTGCACGACTCCGCAGGTCAGGTGGTAGCCTGGCTACGCGCCGGTGTGCTGCTGAACCAGAACCTGCCGCTGATCGACCACATCAACCAGATCGTGTACCCGGAGGGATCGCTACCTCTGGGCAGCGTGGGCACTGCCACCCTGTTTCTGGACGATGTGCGCATTACCACCAACGTGCGCCTGTTTCAGGACAAGCGTGCCATTGGCACCCGTGTATCCCAAGCCGTGCACGACGCCGTATTGAAGAACGGCGAGACCTGGCTCGACCGGGCATTTGTGGTCAACGACTGGTATGTATCTGGCTACGAACCCCTGGTCGACGGCACGGGCCAACGCGTGGGCATGCTGTATGTGGGTTACCTGGAGGCGCCCTACCGGATGACCAAATATGGCATTCTGGCGCTCATTGTGGGCATTTTTGCGGGGGCCATGCTATTGGCTGCCTGGTTTTCCATCCGCAGGGCACGCAGCATTTTTCAACCGGTCGAGCGCATGAATGAAACCATGCGCCGAGTGGAAGAAGGCGAGCCATTGGCCCGCGTGGGCGACGTCGTTGCCCGCGATGAAATCGGCGCACTGGCCAGCCACCTGGACCAACTGCTGGATGTGATTGCCGACAAAACCACCGCACTGCAGCGCTGGGGCGAAGAGCTGGACGCCAAGGTGGCCGAGCGCACGCAGGAATTGTCGCTGAGCAACCAGTCCTTGCAGTTGGCGCAGACGCAACTGGTCAAGTCGGAAAAGCTGGCCGCTATTGGCCAACTGACGGCCAGTGTGGCCCATGAAATCAATAACCCGATTGCGGTCATGCAGGGCAACCTGGACTTGGTGCGCGAAATTTTGGGTGAGTATGCCGAACCCGTGCACACCGAACTGAAGCTGATGGACCAGCAGGTGGATCGCATGCGCCTGATCGTGACCCAGCTGCTGCAATACGCCCGACCCAACGACTACGCCGGTTATGTCGAACCGGTGGACGTGAACGCCGCGCTCAGCAGTTCACTGGTGCTGGTAGAACATTTGTTGGCCCGCACCAAAATCCGTGTCGAGCGCCAGCTCACCGCCACGCTGCCAACACCCATCAACCGACAGGAATTGCAGCAAGTGCTGATCAACCTGATGATTAACGCTATACAGGCCATGCCGGACGGCGGCACACTGACACTGCGCACCGCAAACCAGACAGATGCCTTGGGTCGCCAGGGGGTTGTGACCCAGGTCTGCGACACCGGCAAGGGCCTGAGCGATGCCATACGTGAGCGATTGTTCAGCCCCTTCTTCACCACCAAGAACGACGGCAACGGCCTGGGCCTGTGGATCAGCGTTGGGCTGGTGGAGCGGTATGGCGGAACGGTCACCGCGGCTAACCGGGCCGAACATGCTGAGGACACACAAGGTGCCATGTTTGCTGTGTGGCTACAGTGCGAGACGCCATCTGATCGAAGTGCGCTTCAGGACTGAGGCGCCCTTCAACTCGTGATTTCTGGCAGAGTTGGATTGTCAATAACGAAGCGGACAGAGAACTTTGTGCCTGGACCCACTTTTAATTCGCCGCCAAGTTGATTGGCAAGGTCCGAAGCGAGTTGAAGACCCAAAGAACCCTTGCGCTTTGACTCAAAGTCTTCGGGCAAACCAACACCACTATCGGACACGCAAAAACACCACAGGGAACTGTTGTCAACAGGGTGTAATTTAACCAGGACATTTCCCGAATGATTCCCGGGAAAGCCATGTTTGAGCGCGTTGGTGATGAGCTCATTGGCCAGCAATCCACAAGGAATGGCCTGATCCAAGGTCACTGCGACGCTTGCAGTGTCAATGTTGAGTTCAATGGGTGCCCCTTTGGACTTGTTGGCACTGAATACCTGTTGTGCCAGTTGACCAAGATACTGGTCCAAGTCAATCTGGGCAAATGATTGGCCGCGATACAGCGATTCATGCAGTAACGCCATAGACCGGACCCGCCCCTGCATGTCGCCCAGCACGGATTGGACCTCCTTCTGTTGACTTCGTCCGGCCTCCAGACGAATCAGGCTTGAAATGATCTGCAGGTTGTTCTTGACCCGATGGTGCACCTCTTTCAGAAGCGCTTCCTTCTCTCGCAGAGATGCCTGAATGGCGCGCTCGGCCAGTTGACGCTGGGTAATGTCAAACAGCACAACCATATGCTCCGCATCCTCGTCCGAAGAGTGTCTGGCCGCACTTGCCACGGCAACTTTTTCGGTGCCATCCTTGCATCGCAACTTGATTTCCATTGGGGTGAAGTGGGTCCCAGTGATCTCCGTGCGTTTGATCTCATCGCCCCAACTTCTAATGACCCAATCGCGGTATGACGGATCCGGGTAGGCACTATTCCACCATGCATTCAATGTCGGTATATCTTCTGGCGAGTATCCATAGGTTTCTACGAATGACCGGTTCAAAAACGTGATCTGACCGCCCGGATCATTCAGTGCCATGGGAACTGGCGAGGCATCGACAATTGCGCGCATGCGTTTTGCATTTGCTGAGGCGTCCGCTAACTTCTTCCCATTGCGGGAGAAGGCCAGGCTCACTGAAAAACCCAATATGCATACCATGACGCTTGCCAAGCCGGCCGACATCAAATACATGCGCTCGTTGCCCTGCAAGGATTCGGCCACCTGCTCAACCGGCGAGCCTACCAACACAATCAAAGGGTAATTCGGCAACTTTCGGTAGCTGGTGGCACGACGGCGTCCATCAATGGGCGTGTCACTGACGAAGTTTCCAATCTTGGCGTTTCGCACTTCTCGCAAAAGTCGCCCAGCCCGGACGTCCTCGCCCGAACTGTTATTACCGTTGATATGACGCAGTCTCACAATCCCATCGAGCCCGACCAAGGTGATGGTTACATCTTTAGCCAACTCAACGTTTGAATAGTTTGGCGCCAGAAA
>CAIQBN010000653.1 GCA_903870065.1 uncultured beta proteobacterium
CCGGGTGATGAATGGGCGCCCATTGCACGCGGCAATGCGGCGTTGGCTTTGGCGCCATCGCTTGCGGCCGATCCGCCTTCCTTTGCCTGCCCGTTGGTGGTTCCGTTGCTGGTTCCGCTGCTGTTGCCTTCGAGTGACCGAACCAATCCCCTGAATCCAAATTTTTCGTAAAACTCCTTCAAAGCCCCCGTGTTTTGGCCATTGATAGCTATCGAATCCAGAGCAGGCAGGCCTGGAACATAACCGTTCAAATCGCAATCGGTTTTGACCGTCAACAAGCGCCGACCCAAGGGAAGCCAGTCAAGTGCCTTGCGTAAATTTTCCCCCGCAACACCTTTGATTTCCCCCGCGCGGGCTACCAGCGTGTCCAGTGAACCGTATTCCTGCAACCACTTGGCAGCGGTCTTGGGGCCGACTTTTTCGACCCCAGGCACGTTGTCGACTACATCGCCCACCAGGGTCTGGTAGTCCACCATCAACGCGGGCGGCACTCCAAACTCCGCAGTCACTCCTGCAATGTCGCGGCGCCGGCCATTCATGGTGTCAATGATGGTGACGTGTTCGTTCACCAGTTGGGCAAGGTCCTTGTCGCCGCTGCTCACAATCACTTCAATTCCCTGGGCGGCGGCAATCGCGCCCAGCGTGCCAATGACATCGTCGGCTTCCACGCCCGGCACGGCCAAGACCTTCCATCCCATCAGCGCGACCACTTCGTGAATGGGTTCAATCTGGGCCCGCAGGTCATCCGGCATGGGCGCGCGCTGTGCCTTGTACTGTGGATACCAGTCATTGCGAAAGGTCGGTCCTTTGGCATCAAACACGCAGGCGGCGAAATCGCAGGGAATCTCCTTGCGCAGGCTCTGCATCATGTTGATCATGCCGCGAATCGCCCCGGTTGGGCTGCTCGAGGGGTCACCAGGGATGGCGCGCAGGTCCGGCATAGCGTGAAAGGCGCGGTACAGGTAGCTGGACCCGTCCACCAGCAGCAAGATTTTTTTGTCGGTCATGGGCGCATTTTGCCCGCGAATCGTTTGCCGCCACAGCTTGCCCGCTGTGCGCGGCACCGTGCCTGCTGAAGGGGCCAGAGGCTGCCCAGTGGCCGCTCTACAATCGGGCCCCACACTTTGCGTTTCCATCACCCCCTGCCCGGCTGCGACCGCGCTGCAGCGGGGTTCTGACTTTCGGGCTGGCTGATACATGGCGGTTTACACAGAGGTTTCGTTCGACGAGGCCAAACTTTTCCTGCAAAGCCTTCAATTGGGTACCCTCCAGACCATGGCGGGTTGCTCGGGCGGCATTGAAAACACCAACTACTTTGTCACCACCGACCAGGCGCCCTGTGTGCTGACCCTGTTTGAGCGTCTGAGCGCCGAACAGCTTCCGTTTTATTTGCGCCTCATGAAGCACCTGGCCCACCACGGCATTCCGGTGCCCGATCCAGCCACCAACCGTGACGGCGATGTGGTCCACAGACTCAACGGCAAGCCGGCCGCCGTGGTAAACCGGCTCAGGGGCAAAAGTGAAATGCATCCAGCCGCAAGCCACTGCGCGTTGGTCGGCAACATGCTGGCACGCATGCACCTGGCAGGCCAGGATTTCAACATGCACCAACCCAACTTGCGCGCGCTGGACTGGTGGAATGGCACCGTGCCCGTCGTGTCGCCGTTTTTGCCCGCCGAGCAAGCCAACTTGCTGCAAAGCGAGCTGGCCTACCAAAACCATATTGCGACACTGCCGGCCTATGGCGCGTTGCCACGTGGACCTGTCCATGCCGACCTGTTCCGCGACAACGTAATGTTTGAAACTGAACCTGACGGACAACCCAGCTTGACCGGCTTCTTTGACTTTTACTTCGCCGGTGTTGACACCTGGCTATTTGACATCGCAGTGTGTCTCAATGACTGGTGCATTGATCTGGACCATGGCTGCACGGATGCTTTGCGAACGCACGCATTCATGCAAGCCTATGAGGCTATCAGACCGCTGCAGGCAGCGGAGCGCGCGCTGCTGCCCGCTTTGGCGCGCGCAGGCGCATTGCGTTTTTGGTTGTCGCGCCTGTGGGATTTGCACCTGCCGCGCGAGGCTGCTGTTTTGCAGGCCCACGACCCCGAGCACTTCCATCGGGTGTTGCGTCAGCGTATCCTCTATCCCTTGACCACTAGCCACATCAGCGCATGAAACTTCAAATCGTTCCGGCCAGCCGGGGCATCCATTGGGTCAAATCGGGCATCCGGACATTTTTTCGCCAGCCGCTGGCACTGGCTGGTCTCTTCTTCATGTTCCTGGCCTTGATGTCGGTCCTCAGTCTGGTGCCTCTGCTGGGGAGCGCACTGGCGTTGATGCTGCTGCCCGGTGCCACGCTGGGGCTGATGGCAGCGACCCGGGAGGCCAGCACTGGCAAATTCCCCATGCCGCTGATTCTGATCACCGCCTTTCGGGCTGGGCGTGAAGAACTCCGGGCCATGCTGGTTTTGGGGGCGCTATATGCATTGGGTTTCGTGCTGGTGTTGGGGCTGACTGCGCTGATCGACGGCGGAAAATTCGCAAAACTCTATTTGCTTGGCGGGTCGATCTCCGCCGAAATGCTGCAAGACGGCGACTTTCAATGGGCCATGCTGACCGCATCGGTACTGTATATGCCCTTGTCGCTGTTGTTTTGGCATGCACCGGCGCTGGTTCATTGGCATGGCATACAGCCTGTAAAGAGTCTGTTTTTCAGTTTTGTCGCCTGCATGCGCAATTTCGGAGCGTTCGCGGTCTACGGACTGGCATGGATGGGAGTATTCTTGGGTTTTGGCGTAGTCATTGCCATGTTGGCAGCAGTATTGGGCAGCGCAGAGGCCGTTGTCGCCACACTCTACCCTGCAGCCATGTTGATGGCGACCACCTTTTTCACATCCATTTATTTCACTTTTGTTGACAGCTTTGGAAATACTCCAGGAGAAGACATATGACTCAGCACCACTTGCAGGGCAGAGACGACACCGAGGTATTGTGGTTTCAACGGCGCGGATTTTTGCAGGCAGCGGCTGCCTGGACAGCAGCTGGTAGCTTGGCCGGGGCACAGGCGCAGTCTCGCGGCAACATTGTCGAGTTGGTGGGCGATGCAACGGTCAACGGGCAACGGTTGCTGCCACAGCAGTCCTTGCAGACCGGCGATGAAATCGTCACCGGACCGCGCTCAACCCTTATCTTCTCCATTGGGAACTCCGCCTTTCATGTGCGACAAAACTCCAGCATGATGGTTGAGCGCGGTGCCGGCATCAACGCGGTCAGCCTGTTGCGCCTCCTGACTGGCGCTGTAGTCAGCGTCTGGGGCAAGGGCAATAACCGGCAGATCGTGACGCCAACGCTGACGGCCGGGATCCGCGGGACCGGCGTGTACACCGAAATATTTGCCAGCCAAGGCGGGCGCAGCTACATCTGCAATTGCTACGGCGTGGTTGATGTGGCCGCTGGCAGCAGCCGCGAAACCTCCGAAACCCAATACCACCAGGCTTTTTGGGCAGACATACAGGCGGGTGGCGAGGCGGCGCTGTCAGCCGCGCGCGCAATTAACCACACCGACGAAGAGCTTGAAAACCTCGCGCGATTGATCGGCGAGCGCACGGCCTGGCAAATTTCCGGCAAAAAGGGCAGCAAGGAGAGTGTCCGTGAATACGGTGGCTGAATCCCCAACGTGTTGCCAAAGCCACAACAAATCCACCAAACAACATGAAAAGAGCGGTCGAAGGTGTTGATTTGTCTTGTTTTTATAGTTCGGGTCGATTGATAATGAAACACGTTGATGGCGCGAAAGTGGCGTCTTTTTTTTATTAACTATGGATAAGGGGGCTACCTTGATTCCCAACACCCTGAAGCTGATGGCAATTGGAGCGGGAGCCGCTGTGCTGGTTGGCTGTGCTTCGTCGCCAATTCCGGTGTCTGCAAACTTCCCTTTGACGGTTGAGCCCAAAGTTCGATCTGCGGGACACTGGAACCTTTTATCCAACGACGTCGTCAAGCAAACCCTGGAGTCACTTGGCAAGCTGGGACAAACGGGTAGCCTGTATGTCGCACTGCCCACTAATCCGTCTGTGTTTGACAAGGCATTTCAGCAATTCTTGATTACGGACTTGGTCAAAAGTGGACGGGTCGTTCTTCAAGCACCCGGTCAAGCACTTGAAGTGAGTTACCAGACCCAGGTGGTGCGCCACAACAGTCCGCGCCCGTATTTTCTGCCCGGACGCTTCACAATGATCACCGCCGGACTCTTTGCTGCCTATGGAGTCAGTACCAACCCGATTGGCGACAAGATCGCAGCAAGCCTCGCGACCGCTGTTGGTGCAGATTACATCGCCAGCGAAAGCTCTGGCGGCCCAACCCACACTGAACTGATCCTGACCACCACCATTGCGTCAGGCGGGCGTTACCTGGTGCGCAAGACCGATGTGTATTACGTGGAAGAAGCGGATACGACCTTGCTTCAGTACCAGGTACCCAAGGCACCCCACGTCGTGAAGGTGGTTGGCCCATGAACTACAAACTAATTCTCTCGGCAGCCATGGCCGTGGTGGTGCTGGCTGGTTGCGCGGTACCGAACAACGTTCGCACGGATCCCACTTACGACGATGCGGCGGCGAGCAGGTTCGTCGCCCTCAACAGGGAGGCAATTGGAAAACTGGTGGCAGACTTTGATCGAGGACCAAGCGGTGATACACCGGTACTGGTCGCCACCGTGGTCAACGTCAATGACATGCGTCGAACCGCACCGCTGGGGCGCACGCTGTCGGAGCAATATGCGTCAAGCATGGCAATGGCGGGCTTCAACGTGAAGGAAATGAAGCTGCGCGGCGATGTCTTTATCCGCGAAGAGACTGGCGAACTGCTGCTGTCGCGTGAAATCAAGGACATTGCACGCAGCCACAATGCCAACATGGTGCTGGTCGGAACCTATTCCACTGCCGCCAACCTGACGTTCGTCAGCCTCAAGTTCGTTCGCACTGAAGACAGCCGAATCATCCGTGCTTATGACTACGCGCTGCCCAACGACAAAGACGTGACCCGCCTTTTGCAGGTTGCTACCACGCCAGCGCGCTGAACAAATAGGCCGCTCACACCAGACGCCCGGCTTTGCCCGGGCTTTTTTTTGTCCGCGGGACGGTGCGCAATTTTTCAGGAAACCGGCGTCAGCTTGGCCACACTGAGCGCCAGCCACTTGGTGCCGTGCCGCGGAAAGTTGATTTGCGCACGTGCGTCATCGCCGCTGCCCTCCAGCGTCAGCACCGTGCCCTCGCCAAACTTGGCGTGAAACACCAGCATGCCCAGACGCAAACCGTGCTGGGACTCGTCTTTGCGTGAAATTTTTTGATCAAATGAGGCTCCAGCCCTCGTAGAACCTCCGTAGCCCGCTCCCGAATGCATAGCGGAATCGCCATTCCAGGCACGGCTGAAGTTCTGCTGCTTGGGCGTTAGCCACTTCAGACACGCTTCTGGCAATTCTTCAAAAAAACGGCTCTTGAGGTTGAAACGCGTCTGCCCGTGCAACATGCGTGACTGTGAATGGCTCAGGTACAGGCGTTTGCGCGCCCGGGTGATGGCCACATACATCAGGCGGCGCTCTTCCTCCAGGCCATCATGGTCGTTCATGGAATTCTCATGCGGAAACAGGCCCTCTTCCATGCCGGTGATGAACACGCAGTCAAACTCCAAGCCCTTGCTGGAGTGCACGGTCATCAGCTGAATAGCGTCTTGCCCGGCTTGCGCCATGTTGTCGCCAGCCTCCAGCGCCGCGTGGGTCAAAAAGGCAACCAGGGGCGACAGCGTTTCGCCAGTGTCACCAAACGCGTCAGGGTCGACCGCAGCGGTCACAGCGTCGGGGCCCAGCCCCTGGCTCACCGGGCTTTGCCCTGCCGCCAATGAGACCATGGCCGCTGCATCACGGCCAAACCCTTCCTGCATGACAAAGCTCTCAGCCGCGTTAATCAGTTCGTCCAAATTCTCCAGCCGGTCAGCGCCTTCGCGGTCCACTTTGTAGTGCTCAACCAGGCCACTCTGGTCCAACATAAGCGCAATGATGTCGCGCAGATTCATGCCAACCGTCTGCTCACGCAGCACATCGATCTTGGCCACAAAGCCGGCTATCGCGGCCCCGGCCCGACCGGTGAGCGCGCTCACCGCATCGTGCAGCGAACACCCGTTGGCGCGGGCCATGTCCTGCAACTGCTCCAGGCTGCGCGCACCAATGCCGCGGGCCGGAAAATTTACCACCCGCATGAAGCTGGTGTCGTCGTTGGGGTTCTCCAGCAGGCGCAGGTAGGCCAG
>CAIQBN010000654.1 GCA_903870065.1 uncultured beta proteobacterium
TACGGTCCAGCGAAAAGAAGGGTCAAAAATTTCCACCTCTGGTTGGACTCGCGTTGGCAGTCTTTTTGGCGCATGTTTCGTTGGGCGCTGCAGCCAGCTTTTACGCCATGCACGGCATGCACTGGGTGTCTTTTTTACATGCCGGATCGGCCATGTTCGCTACGATGCTGATGGCATCCATCCTGTGGGATCGGGGCAATGGCAGTGGCTCATCCCGTCTTGCCGTGTCGCTTGAAGTCATGCTGGCTGCGCAGGTCGCGTTGGGCTTGATTTCCCTCTGGATCGATGTGCGACCGGTCGGTCTGGCTTTTGCGCATGCAATGCTGTCACCTTTGCTGTTTGCTGGCTTGGTTTCAATCACGGCAAGGCGGGAATAGGGGCCCGTTCAATGAGTAAAGGACGCTACATCGCGCCACCAACCCCGTCCTGTAATTGCACGAATGGGCGAGAATCCGGTCAAATGGCTGGGTCTACCGGGCAATTCGTCGGGCAGGGGCGGCCAGCAGGAGGTTTTGTATGCGTGGCGCACTGGGTTTAGTGAGTTTGCTGATTGTTTTTGCTGTCGTGGCGTTGTTGGCCAAAAAGCAGTTGGGTGCACCTTCGGCTTCGATGACTGGCGCCGCAGAGAATGCGGCCACGCCGCAACAGCGCAGTGACCAATTGCAAAAGCAAATTGGGCAAACAGTTGAGAGCACTCTTCAGCAGGCTAGACCTGTTCAGGATGACAAGTAGATTCGATGTCAAATCGTGCTCTAGCCCTCGTAAGAATTGCTTTTGACGCTATCTAATTTATAGCAATAGTGATGGATGCCGTCTATATGCAAATGGCCTTGGACCACGCCCGGGAGGCGGCAGCGTCCGGCGAGGTGCCTGTGGGGGCGGTGGTGGTAAGGAATGGCCAGGTCATCGCGACCGGGCGCAATGCATCGGTCGCCAGTCACGACCCGACTGCGCACGCCGAAATGGTGGCACTGCGCAGTGCTGCAAAATTTTTGGGCAACTACCGGTTGGAAGGATGTGAACTTTTTGTCACACTGGAACCCTGCGCGATGTGCTGTGGCGCTATTCTGCATGCGCGGCTCGCTCGGGTAGTCTACGGGGCAGCGGACCCCAAGACAGGTGCAGCAGGCTCGGTCCTTAACCTGTTTGAGAATCGACAGCTCAACCATCAGACTCAGGTCAGCGGCGGGGTTTTGGCGCAACAGTGCACGGCACAATTGCAGACCTTTTTTCAAAGGCGGCGGTCCGAGCAAGCACAACAAAAAATTGGCTTGTATCCGCTGCGGGAAGATGCCTTGCGAACACCGGATGCCCAATTTGAGGGCCTACCGGGTTATCCGTGGCAACCCAACTATGTCACTGATCTGCCCTCATTAGCGGGCCTACGGATGCATTACGTCGATGAGGGTTCTGTCAATTCTGAACTTACCTTTCTCTGTCTCCATGGCAATCCTACTTGGAGCTATTTGTATCGCAAAATGATTCCCGTATGGCTGGATGCTGGACACCGCGTCGTCGCTCCGGATTTGATTGGCTTTGGGAAAAGCGACAAGCCAAAAAGTAGGTCCGCGCATCGCTTTTCTTTTCACAGGCAAACCCTGCTTGAGCTCGTGGAGCGCTTAGGCTTGCAGCGGGTGGTTCTCGTCGTTCAGGATTGGGGTGGCATTTTGGGTCTGACATTGCCGGTCGCGATGCCTGAAAGGGTATGTGCATTGCTGGCCATGAACACCATGCTGGCAACAGGCGACGCTCCGTTGCCACCCCACAGCCTTGCCTGGCGTGTATGGTGCGCGAAAAATCCCGAATACGACATTGCAAAATATGTTTCAGACAGCAACCCCAAATTAAGCGAACAGGAGTGTGCTGCCTATATGGCACCGTTTCCTTCCAAGGGCTACCGAGCGGCGACACAGGCTTTTCCAGCCATGGTGCCTGAGCATGATGCTGCGGATGGCGCCACCTTGTCCCGTCAGGCAAGGGACTTTTTACACGCCGAATGGACCGGCAGAAGCATGCTGGTCGTTGGTGCTCGGGGTCCGGATCAGGGACTCGAACAGATGGAGCAACTGGCGCGAATGATCCGGGGCGCACGCACATCTTTTATGACTCCTGACTGTGGGCAATTGGTGCCGGAGTCTGGTGCAGCGGTCGCGGTGACTGCGGTTAAGTTTTTTGAATCCTGGTGAGTTGGGCCTGAGCGGCTGCGGGTTTTCCCGATATTCGAAGCCGCGCGGTGGGAATTGTTTTTTAATGTTTTCTAGGATTGCGATAAAACTTCGCGATGGTGGTGCACAATGTTCTTAAACAACCTGATTTGTAGTTGGAATGCATACCGACACTGATACGCTCCATTTTTTGGATGACGAAGCCGAAACCGGGGCAACCGCTGGGTTGGTTTGGCGTTTGATGGTCATTGATGATGAGCCCGATGTGCACCGGGCCACCACGTTCGCTTTGGCCGGGGTCAAGATCCTGGGTCGTCCACTGCAGTTTCTGCATGCCTACTCCGCTGCCGAGGCGACAGAGCTGTTGAGAACTGAGGGTGAAGTGGCCGTGGTGCTGCTCGATGTGGTGATGGAGCGCGAGGATGCCGGCCTTGCGTTGGTCAAAACCATCCGGCAAGACTTGCGCTTGACCGAGCTGCGTATCATTTTGCGGACAGGCCAACCTGGCTACGCGCCCGAGATCGAAACGATTCACGACTTCGACATCAACGACTACAAGACAAAGTCCGAACTCACGCGGACCAAACTGTATGCAACCGTCACCGCAGCGGTGCGGGCTTATGAGCAGATTCGCAAGTTGGATCAATTGGCTTTCTATGATCGGCTGTGCAGCCTGCCCAATCGCAACAAGTTTATTGACCTGAGTGATCAGCGCCTCGCTTCAGATGAGTTCCCGGCGGACGTTATTGCGATTTTGGACATTGATGACTTTTCCGAGATCAACGATGCGCTGGGCCACCAGCAGGGTGATCGCTTGCTGCAAGCCGTTGCAGATCGCCTGAAATTGGAATTGGGTTCAAACGTGATCTTGGCCCGCTTGGGCGGCGACACGTTTGGCTTGATGGGCGCCGCCAATGTGCTTGATCCGCTGGCGGTGTTGGACCTGTTTCGCTCGCCCTTCAAGGTGAATGACGACTCCATGGTGGTCACCGCCACCATGGGTTTGACCCAGTATCTGGTGAAGGGCATTGCCGGTCGTGATGCCTTGAAAGACGCAAATATTGCACTCAAGCTGGCCAAGAAGAGTCGGCGTGGCGGATTTGTTATGTTTTCCACCCAGATGGGGGCGGACATTCGGGAACGCGTTCGCCTGTTGCAGGCCTTGCGCCACGCTGTGGAGAGTGAGCGGCTGTTCGTGGTTTACCAACCGCAGGTCAACTTGCTGAGCGGCAAACTCGTGGGAGTCGAAGCGCTGATTCGTTGGCGCAATGAGGATGGTTCATTTGTGCCACCTGACCGATTCATTCCATTGGCCGAGGCTTCGGGAATGATTGTCGCCATCGGGGACTGGGTTTTGCGCGTGTCGTGTCTTGAGTTGGTTCGGTTGCAGGCCTTGGGCTTGCCTGACTTGCGCATGTCGGTGAATGTGTCGCAAATACAGTTCCGCCACCCGGAGTTTCTGGAGAAATTGCGCACTGCGATGGCAGATACCGGTATCAATCCCAAATGCCTGGAACTCGAAATCACGGAATCGGTAGCGATGGAAGATCCGGACTTCATGCTGGAAACCTTGCACAAAATTCGAAAGATGGATATTTCGGTTGCCATTGACGACTTTGGTACTGGCTATTCGTCGTTGAGTCACTTGAGGCAGTTGCCAATTGATCGTTTGAAAATCGACCGGGCGTTTGTAACCGAACTCAACAATGCAGTGTTGGGTGGTCATATTGCATCCATGGTGATCGAGTTGGGGCGCAACCTCAACTTGACCGTGATAGCTGAGGGAATTGAAGAGCTTGAGCAGGCCAACACGCTATTGCGCATGGGTTGTCACGAAGGGCAGGGCTATTTGTATGCCAAACCGATGGTCGCGCCACAGCTGATTGAATGGATCCAGGCCCGCAGTATGGGGTCTTGATTGGTTTGGTACTGTGTGCTGCGCTGCCCGATAATGGCGCGGTGAAAAAGCATATTTACATTTATTCTCCGTCTGGCGCCGTGCGTGACAAGGCTGCGTTCAAGCGTGGCATTCGTCACCTTGAAGCCATGGGTCATGCGGTTGAAATTGACTCTGATGCGTTGTCAAGTCACACGCGATTCGCGGGGGACGATACGACACGGCTGGCCGCCATACACCGCGCGGCCGCAAGCGGCGCAGATGTCGCAATGATTTCCCGTGGTGGATACGGCCTGACCCGTATTCTGGGCGGTATTCGGTACAAATTGATTGCCAAGGCGATCGAGCGCGGCACGCAGTTTGTCGGAATCAGTGACTTCACGGCGCTGCAACTTGCACTTTTCACCAAAACAGGCAGCATCACGTGGGCCGGACCGGCTTTGTGTGAAGGCTTTGGGGTTGGTGGTAAAGCGAAGGGCGATACAACCGGCGCGGTGGAGCAAGTGCCCGACGAGATCATGGAGGATTGCTTCAACGACATGCTTAGCGGGCAGGGCGAGGGTGCCGGCTGGCGCCAGCACCGAACTGCCACACCAATTACAGCGACTAATGACCAGCAGGACAAGCCAATTACCGTTAAAAACGCGACCCTTTGGGGCGGTAACCTGACGATGTTGACATCACTTCTCGGAACGGACTATTTCCCAGCCGTCAAGGGCGGCATTTTGTTCCTTGAAGACGTTGGCGAGCACCCCTATCGCATTGAGCGGATGTTGACGCAATTGCTGCATGCCGGTGTGTTGTCACGGCAAAAGGCGATTCTTTTGGGTCAATTCACCGAATTCAACCTGACCGCGCATGACAAAGGATTTGGTATGCCCGGTGTTGTTCAGTGGCTGCGCTCCCAGACCAAGACCCCCGTTTTGACCAACTTGCCGTTTGGGCATGTTGCAACCAAAATATTGCTGCCGGTTGGCGCCAAAATGGATTTGCTGGTTGAAGGTCGTGACGCCCTGTTGTTTTGGGGTCATCGGGAATAATTGAGCTTGTATGGCGGGCTAGTTTGGCCGCTAATGGACAACAAAAAACCCGCATTTCCAGGGGAACGTGCGGGTTCATGTGTTTTGCTGAATCACCTGAATCAGGATCAGGTGGTGCCCGAGGCCGGAATCGAACCGGCACGCCTTGCGGCGCGGGATTTTGAGTCCCGTGCGTCTACCAATTCCACCACTCGGGCGACGCTGCAAACCAAGACCTAAATTATGGCACATTTGAGGGCATGAAATATCCAACTATTGAAGACGCGATAGGAAAGACCCCCTTGGTTGCATTGCAGCGTATTGGTGCCGCGGAGAATGCGGCACGCAAAACCGTTGTATTGGGCAAACTTGAAGGCAATAACCCCGCAGGTTCGGTCAAGGACAGGCCGGCCCTGTCGATGATCCAGCGGGCACAGGAGCGTGGGGACATCCGTCCCGGGGACACTCTGATCGAGGCCACGTCGGGCAATACCGGAATAGCCTTGGCCATGGCGGCGGCGATCAAGGGTTACCGAATGGTGTTGATCATGCCGGAGGATCTGTCCATTGAACGTGTTCAGACCATGAAGGCCTTTGGGGCGGAACTCATCCTGACGCCCAAGAGCGGTGGCATGGAATATGCCCGTGATCTGGCAGAACAGATGAAGCGCGATGGCAAGGGGGTTGTGCTCGATCAGTTTGCAAATGCCGACAACCCACGCATCCACTATGAAACAACCGGGCCCGAAATTTGGGCGGACACGCAGGGGAAAATCACCCATTTTGTCAGTGCGATGGGCACAACCGGAACGATCACGGGCGTCGCCCGGTTTTTGAAAGAAAAAAATCCGCTCATACGGGTGATCGGCGCGCAACCTGCGGAGGGTTCACGCATACCGGGTATTCGCAAATGGCCCCAGGAGTATCTACCCAAGATATATGACCCATCCAATGTCGATGAACTGGTTTATGTGACCCAGCCCGATGCCGAGGAGATGTGCCGACGCCTGGCGCGTGAAGAGGGAATTTTTGCGGGCATATCGGCAGCAGGCGCCTGCTGTGTGGCCCAGGAAATTGCAAAGCGCGAAACCGATGCGACTATCGTTTTTGTGGTCTGTGACCGTGGTGACCGTTACTTGTCCACTGGGGTTTTTCCCGCATGAGCCAGGCTTTCAAGTTTTGCCCGCAATGTGCGAGCGCCATGGCATTCATTGCCGAACAAGAAGATGGCGTCGAGAAGCTGCGTTTGCGCTGTCCGGCGTGCCATTACACACATTGGAACAACCCAGTGCCGGTACTCGCCGCCGTGATTGAATACCAGGGGCAAATTTTGCTTGCCCGCAATGCGGCATGGCCGAGCAAGATGTATGCATTGATCACCGGGTTTATGGAAGCTGGTGAAACTCCGTTGGAGGGAATTGCCAGGGAAATTCAGGAAGAAACAAGTCTGTCCACTGAATCGCTGAACCTGATTGGCGTGTATGACTTTCAGCGGATGAATCAAGTCATCATTGCCTACCACGCCGTGTGCCATGGCGAGGTGCGGTTGTCGCCCGAGTTGGTCGACTATCGCCTGTATGCACCGCAAAGCGTTAAATGCTGGCCGGCGGGCACAGGTTACGCATTAGCGGATTGGTTGAAGTCACGGGGGTACACCCCGAGCTTTATTGAATTTTCGAAGCCGGGTTGAACCCGCAAACTGATTCTCTGCAAGGAACACCATGAAATTCGACAAAGAAATCGACACGCGGGGTCTCAACTGTCCACTGCCTATTCTTAAAGCGAAAAAGGCGCTCTCTGAGATGGCAACGGGTCAATCCCTGAAGGTCGTTGCAACGGACCCCGGCTCGACCCGGGACTTTCAAGCGTTTGCCAAGCAAACAGGCAACGAGTTGATTGATCAGCAGACCGTGAATGATGAATACATCCACATTCTGCGACGACGCTAATTAGCCTAGCCGTGCCAACTGCTCGCGGAGTTTGGCCAGCGTGGCAGCAAATTCCTCCACGCGCTTGCGTTCCTGGGCAATGACCGCCGGTGGTGCCTTGGCAACGAAAGCCTCGTTGGCCAGCTTGCCGGCGGCTTTGGTGATTTCGCCCTCCAAGCGGCTCGTTTCCTTGCCAATACGCAGTTTTTCGGCCTCCACATCGATTTCCATGTGCAGGCAGATGCGGGCTTCTCCCACCACGGCTACGGGGGCTGCCTGTGCAGCCATTTGCCAAGCTGCCGCGTCTTCAAACAGTTTGACCTCATTGAGCTTGGCGAGGGCTTGAAGCACCGGAGCTGCTGACTTCAGGAAGGCGCTTTCGTCCGGCGTTTGCGCCACGACAAACAGGGGCAATCGGGTAGCAGGCGATACGTTCATCTCGCCGCGCAGGTTGCGGCAGGCATCCACCAGTAGCTTGAGTTTGGCAACGTGCGCGATAGCTGATTCATCGATGCGTTCTGGCTGACTGACGGGGTAGGCAGCAATGCTGACAGAGGGGCCTGCGCGACCGGCAACGGGTGCTACTTTTTGCCACAATTCTTCAGTAATAAACGGTGTGATAGGGTGGACCAGGCGCAAAATGGTTTCCAGCGTGCGGATCAGTGTGCGTCGGGTGGCACGTTGTTGTGCTGGGTTGCCGGTCTGAATTTGCACTTTGGCAATTTCCAGGTACCAGTCACAGAACTCGTTCCAGGCAAAGTCATAGATGGTGTTGGCGACATTGTCCAGCCGGTAATCGGCAAAGCCTTGGGCAACATCGGCTTCGGCCTTTTGCAGCGAGGACACGATCCAGCGGTCCGGCGCGCTGAATTCCAGATAACCGCCGGTCTCACAAGCGGCCGCAGCGTGTTCTTCCAGACCACAGTCCTGGCCTTCGCAGTTCATCAGCACAAAGCGGGTGGCGTTCCACAGCTTGTTGCAGAAGTTGCGATACCCCTCGCAGCGCTTGCTGTCGAAATTGATGCTGCGGCCCAATGACGCGAGTGCGGCAAAGGTGAAACGCAAGGCATCGGCACCATAGGCAGGTATGCCCACGGGGAATTCTTTCTCGGTGTTCTTGCGCACTTGCGGCGCGGTCTCTGGCTTGCGCAGACCTTCCGAGCGTTTGGCAAGCAGCGGGCCGAGTTCGATGCCATCGATCAGGTCCACCGGGTCCAGCACATTGCCTTCGCTCTTGCTCATCTTCTTGCCCTGTGCGTCCTTCACCAGGCCGTGGATGTAGACATGCTTGAACGGCACGCGTCCCGTGAAATGTGTGGTCATCATGATCATGCGGGCGACCCAGAAGAAGATGATGTCGTAGCCGGTGACCAGCACGGAGCTCGGCAGGTACAAGTCGTAGTCGTCGAGAGAATTTTCCGACGGGCCGCCCCTAGGGAAATTAGCCCCCTCGGGGGGCAGCGAACCACGCGCAGCGGGGAGCGTGGGGGCCTCAAGCGGCCAACCCATCGTTGAGAATGGAACCAAAGCAGATGAGTACCAGGTGTCCAACACATCCTCATCACGGCGCAATGTTTTGCCTGGCGCCTGCGCCTGTGCGTCAGCTTCGTTGCGCGCGACATAGACCTTGCCATCTTCGTCGTACCAGGCCGGAATTTGGTGGCCCCACCATAGCTGGCGGCTGATGCACCAGTCGGTGATGTTGTTCATCCACTGGTTGTAGGTGTTGATCCAGTTCTCGGGTACAAAACGCACCTCACCGGACTGCACGGCATCAATCGCTTTTTGGGCGATGGACTTGCCGGTGGCGTCTGTTGGGCTGACCTTGTTCATGGCGACAAACCATTGGTCAGTGAGCATGGGCTCGATTACCTGGCCGGTGCGGGCGCAGCGCGGCACCATGAGTTTGTGCTTCTTGACTTCCACCAGCAGGCCCTGCGCGTCCAGGTCTTTGACAATTTGTTTGCGGGCGGCAAAGCGGTCCATGCCGACGTAGGCGGCAGGGGCCTCTGCGTTGATCTTGGCGTCCAGCGTCAACACGCAGATCATGGGCAGCTTGTGGCGCTGGCCCACTGCATAGTCGTTCTGGTCGTGCGCAGGTGTGACCTTGACCACGCCGGTACCAAAGCCTTTGTCCACGTAGTCGTCGGCAATCACGGGAATGGTGCGGTTACACAGGGGCAGGGTGACGTGTTTGCCGATCAGGTGGGCATAGCGTTCGTCCTCGGGGTGAATCATGGCGGCGACGTCGCCCAGCATGGTCTCTGGGCGGGTGGTGGCCACCACCAGTCCTTCGACCAGCTCGCCGTTGACCATCTGTGGGCCAGCGGCAAACGGGTAGCGGATGTGCCACAGCGAGCCGTCTTCCTCTTCGCTCTCCACTTCCAGATCGCTCACCGCGCTCATCAGCACCGGGTCCCAGTTGACCAGGCGCTTGCCGCGGTAGATCAGGCCCTGCTCGTACAACTGTACAAAGGTTTCGGTCACTGTTTTGGACAGTTTGTCGTCCATGGTGAAGTATTCGCGGCTCCAGTCCACGCTGTCGCCCATACGGCGCATTTGTGTGGTGATGGTGTTGCCCGACTTTTCTTTCCACTCCCAGACCTTTTTTACGAACTCGGTGCGACCCAGGTCGTGGCGGCTCACTTTTTGGTCCTGCAACTGGCGCTCCACCACGATCTGCGTGGCGATACCGGCGTGGTCGGTGCCAGGAATCCATGCGGTGTTGGCGCCTAGCATGCGGTGGTAGCGCGTCAGGCTGTCCATGATGGTCTGGTTGAACGCGTGACCCATGTGCAACGTGCCTGTCACATTGGGCGGCGGCAACTGGATCGCAAAAGAGCGTTGACCGTCTTTGGGTGCTTGCGTGCCGCGGTAACCCGCTACGCCATAACCGCGCTTCTCCCACTCGGGTCCCCAATGGGCTTCCAACGCGGCGGGCTCGAAGGATTTGGAGAGGGACTGCAGGCCCGGCTGGGCTGGAGGAGTGGATGCGGTGTCGGTCATGGTGGGGTCAGTTCGGTCAGAGCCCGCGATTTTACCGGGCGCAACCCGGTTTCGATGGGGTGACGCGACCCTGCGGGTACGATTCGACCCAATCGATGTTCAGCAGAGGGAAAACAACGTGGCCATTTGTGTAACAACGCGCCTGCAGCCGAACCACGCCGCCGAATACCGCGCGCTGATGCTGCAAGCCTATGCCCAGCACCCTGATGCCTTCACCTCCAGCGTGGTCGAGCGTGAGGTACTGCCGCTTTCTTGGTGGCAGGGCCGCCTCAACCCCGCGCCCGATGGCCAGGACGTGGTGTTTGGTGTTTTCTGTGACGACGTTTTGGTGGGAGCAGTCGGACTGTCGTTTGACAAGCGTGAGAAGGCGCGCCACAAGGCCACCCTTTTTGGCATGGTGGTGTCGCCTGCACAGCGCCGCTTGGGGCTGGGGCAGCAGTTGCTTGCCGCCGCTCTGTCCTACGCGCGTGCCAGACCTGGTGTGCTGGTGGTGCAGCTTACGGTGACGCAAGGCAATACGCAGGCGCAGGCGCTGTATGCGCGCAACGGTTTTGTCGAGTTTGGCCTGGAGCCGTATGCCGTTGCGGTGGAGAACGGGTTTGTGTCCAAAGTGCATATGGGCTGTACGCTGTAACAGGCTGCAACGCTGGTTTTACCTTCCTTCTTTTTGTTAAATATGCCTATAGCCCCCGTATTGTCTCGTTTTTCAGCTATCAATTTGGTAGTAGTTTTGCGTCCGTTGGCATGCATTTGCTGCTGATCGTAGGCTTACTGGGCTTGGTGTGGGCGGCACGCACTGCGGCCCATGCGCTCATTCTGCGTGGCTTGCGGGCCCCGCGCGTGGCGGCGCAGGTGAATCCGCTGGATCTGGGGTACCAAGCGCAAGCTGTGAACTTGCCCGGACCCAACGGCAAGACGCTGTTTGCCTGGTTTATTGCAGCGCCCGGCGCAACAAAGGCGCCAGTCGTGCTGGTAATGCATGGCTGGGGTGCCAACGCCAGCATGATGCTTTCCAGTGCAGCGCCCTTGTCAAGCGCAGGGTTCGCCGTGTTGCTGCTTGATGCGCGCTGCCACGGCGCCAGTGGTGACGAAGCCTTTACCTCGCTGCCGCGCTTTGCCGAAGACATCGAAGCCGGGTTGGACTGGCTGGCGCTGGCACCGCAAGTCGATGCGACGCGGATGGCGGTGATCGGCCATTCGGTGGGCGCGGGGGCTGCCTTGCTCAGTGCCACGCGGCGAGCGGATATTCGGGCGGTGATCAGCATCAGCGCATTTGCCCACCCTTATGAGGTGATGCGTCGTTTTTTGGCGAGCCATCATATTCCGTATTTTGCGGTCGGCTGGTATGTGTTGCGCCATGTGCAGAACGTCATCGGCGCACGGTTTGATGCGATTGCGCCCCTTCGCAGCATCACCCGCGTGCGCTGCCCGGTGCTACTGGTGCACGGCAAAGACGATGATCTGGTGCCGTTTGACGATGCCCGGCGTTTGATGGCTGCGGGCATAGCAGGCCAGGTGCAACTGCTGGCCGTTGCGGGTCGGCATGACCCGATTGAAGCGTTGCAAGCCGAGCAGCAGCAACTGGTGGAGTTTTTGCAATGTCAGCTTGCGACACCGCGATAAATGCGGCGTTCTGCGTGCTATAAAGGTTTGTCGCTAGACGGTCCGCCCCAACCCGGGCGGCGCAACCCAACCAGGAGAAAAATATATGCAAGTACAAGTACATACCGATGACCACATCCAAGGCGGCGAGTCGCTCGCACAGTGGGTTCAGGATGAAGCCAAGACCCGCCTGGCACGGTTTGCCGAGTATGTGACCCGTGTTGAAGCGTTTTTGACCGATGTGGATGCTGGCAAGTCCGGCACCAATGACAAACGCTGCCGCTTGGAGGCCCGCGTGGCCGGTCGTCCGCCCGTTTCAGTTACAGCCGATGCCGACAAAATGGCGGTTGCCGTCACTGACGCCATTGAAAAAATCACCCGCGTCCTGGATGCCGACCTGGGTCGCGCCAAAGACCGCAACGGACGCGACACCATTCGCGCTGCGCAAGA
>CAIQBN010000655.1 GCA_903870065.1 uncultured beta proteobacterium
CAGGCAGGGTGACTTCGAAATTGTCTTCGTATAGGCAGTTTTTGCGCCATGCAGTGGTAGGAAATAGTCGGCCCTGATGCCTGGTCGGGTGATCTGCCTGCGCAACAATAGCGCCGGTGTGGTTGCGCAAGTGAACGAACGTCGTTAGGGTAGCCCGGAGAGGCGCGCCGGCGCGCCAGAGCAATCTGCCGGAAAAAATCGTGCCTGCAGTAACAGCGGACGTTGAATCAATTCCGACGGCGACGCCGCTGCTCATAGGCAATAAATCGAGCGTAGTTCTGGGTGACGCGTCACAATTGTGCGGCTGAGACGGAAGAAGGGCTGGGCTGACACGAACATCCGGGGATTCCAGCCACGAAAATTCGACGGCATACACCTGTGCGGTGTCTGCGCGTCTGGTGAGAGTTGGGAAGTGAATCCAGCGTTCTTCACCCGGCTTCCACCGGTCGGTATAGACGAGTCGCGAGACAACGGTGAGTCCGTCGCCGCCTTCGAGGAGCACTGGCTGCATGCGAAGGGTGCGCGTGCCGACTGCTGCCCCTGCACGCAGCCGGGCGCGGATCAGCAGCGGTTGATCGCCATCAGGCAGAGCGCCGAGGTCGGATATGTTCGCTTCGATTTGTGAAATCGTCCATCCGTTCCCGAGGTCGTCTGCTTGTCCTGCACGCTGGCTGGGAAATGCATTGGGCAGAGCGGTCCATACCGGGCGTGGGGCAGTGCGTTCCCAGATGGTCAGGGGCGAACCCCAGAAAAGTGTGTCGTCAATACGATGCACGGCGCGATAGAACAATTGAAACCAGGATTCCCCTTGTGGATCTACGTCATACACAGAATTTCGCATAGGCAATAACTGATAATCAGGCATTGACTTCAACACCTGTGCCAAAAAATCACCATGCCGAACGTCAGCCGCATCCTGTGGACGAACCAATCCAAGAAAATCAACGGTGGAGCGGTCTGAAAAATACGACATCACCCCAAGCTCACTCATTCCCAGGGTGCTGGTTGTCAATGTATTCGCCCTGATCCAGCGGCCAGCTGCTTCATAGACGTCGACTTTTGTCTCCGGCAGTATTTTCGAAGTCAGTGATCTGGGGTCGGGGGGTGATCCTCCACGCAAGACTTGCGCGGCCTGGGTGTGAGCAGGGATTACAACTGCACTGGTAACTGCGAGCACACCCGCCAATTTCAAAAATATTGAAAAAGATATTGAAATTGAGATACGTCGGCTAATTAAAAATCCTAATCCGAATCCAGCCGCGCATGCCAGCCCAGGCAACAACGGCGCGTAGTACCACACGTACGGCGCTACGCCGAGAACGGTATAGCCAACGGCATGTGTCCCCGCCCAGGCAATCGGCGCAAGTGCAATCCATGCCGCTGTACTACCCTTCAAGCCAGCCTGCCGTATCAACATGACCACACCGGCTGCGGTTAGTAATGGCCAGAGAATAAATGCTGGATTCTGATCAAACCACGCGTGCAGCAATAGCAGTGCACCTTGCGGGTATGTTGTAAAAGGATAGAAGCCAGTCAATCCACTTACAGCCTGAGCCGCCTTGCTCTGAAGCGTGCTCGGAATCGGCGACCCAAACTGAGCTGTAAGCCAAAGTGCCAGGCCTCCATAGATCAACGCGATCGGGCCGAAAAACCACGCAATAGGTTTGAGGGAACGTGACTGCAACAGCAACACAAACATGGCTATTGCCGCGACCAAAATACCATCACCGCGCAGCCCGATACCAACTGCCGCCAACATCCCTGCCGCAACCGCCCAGCGGCGATCAGCTGCCACAAGCGACCAGATTGCAGCTGCCAAAAATGCTGGCGTTTCAAACCCGATGGTGAGCCACGCCAGAGGAGCGCACAGGAAAAACAAACCGGCCGCGAATGCAGACCATCTGTTTCGTTCACGGCCGAACTCCCATAGTCCCCACGCGCCAAGCACCAGCGACCCAATGCTAATTATCGGACTACTGATATGTGGAGCCACTCCAAGAATCTGCACCAG
>CAIQBN010000656.1 GCA_903870065.1 uncultured beta proteobacterium
AGGTCTGTAAAAACCAGTGACGGGCCACGAGGTCGCTTTGAGCAAAGCGCAGGAGTTGAACGAGAGAACCCGCCGTCAGAAAACTCCGAGGGCGGGTTCAGGAAAAGTCAGGATACGAAAACTTGCTTGTCAGGTCGGCAAAGGGTGTGAATTGAATTTCCCCCTTTGGTGCCAGGGTGCAAACCTGCTGCTGGTGCAAACCGCTGCAAACTCTGGTTTGCAGCCTGTCGGTGGGCGAGTCTTGCGCTGTTGCCCCCCGCATAGGATTTTCTGAAAGAAGGACCCCTTTTACCTGCGGCGCTGTCGCTAAATCAGCACGGTCTACCCGCAGTGCGGACACTTTCAAAAAACGAATGCATCGAATGAACTTTGCAGGCGCATCTTGAGTGATTAGCGGAATGGTAGACCGTCGATATATACGCGTCAATAGGTTATTTGACAATTTTGGGTTGGACCGATTTCCAAAGCACTGAAGTTAAGGCGGGCGGCTCAAACTTTGCATGTGTGATCATTTGACTTGAACCACTTTGTTGCCCAGATACCTTAAGACTTTGGTCGTCCGACCATTGATGATGGGCAGATCCTCCCGGTTGCACCATCCAACAAGTTCCTGCACATTTGCGCGTCCAAACCCTTCCAGTTTGTACCGTGGATCAAATATCGCATTCGCCATGCGCTCCACGATGTCTCCCTCTCCATAGACCAGATACGAAAGTGTTTCTCTTGTTCGCTTCGGATCGTTGAATGTCCGGAACTGCTTCTTCCAAGTGGGAAGGCCGCCGTCAAAGAACCTAAACCTGTCATAGAACGAATGTAGAGTTGCAAGGCCATCGAACAATTCATCATCGTCTGCAGCCATGATGGAATCGGTCGACGAAAAAACCTGTTTAAGGCGCGGGTAGTTTTCACTGACAATTTTGTGTTCAAAGTGCGGCCAGGAAATTGTCTTCCACTGTTCAATCAGTTCTGCAATCGCGGGTTCTTGTTCAACCGGCGTTCTGATCATGGTTGATTCCCAAGACTCACCCGTAGCAATCCTCTCCCGCACGAAGCTGATGAACGAGTCAATTTCCAGCCGCAGCGGAATTGCAGCCTCATCGACCTTTCTATACCCGCTGGCTCGATATACCTTGCGAATGATGTCAAAGGCTGCCACACCTTCTTGGTAGGCCTTCCGAAAGTGAGATAGAAAAAGCGACTGCTTTCCACGCTTCTTTTCACCCCGGTTAATGTTTGCTGGCGCGGTATTGCCCAGCTTGTTTGCTGCCTCATCTGCGAGGGCGTCGGCGGCATCCTCCAGTTTTGAGAAGCTCGAATAGAGTTGCTTGTAGAGTTTGAGTTGTTCCTGAGTTGGTACTTCCGCTCCATCCCAGTATTCATCAAACACCATTGCCAACTCTGAGAAACGCTCATCCTCAGCATTAACACTGACTACCACTTCCTGATTGGACCAAATGGCGGCATGTGTCAGATTCGCCGATCCGATGAGTGCCACCTCGCTTCCGAAAATATAGAGCTTCGGGTGGAATGAGCGCGCCGAATAAACACGAAGTTGAACATTGGGTAAGGCCATAACTTCATCTATGGCTCTCGGGCTTGTTGGGAATCCAAGGCGTATCACCATCTGAACCCGGCACCCTTTTTCGATTAACCTCTTGACGACATTTGATTCGGTAAAAAACGCCACAGCGATATAGACATCTCGGTCAGTAGCCCCAAGCCGTTCAATTTCATTGACGACAAAATCTTTCTTCTCGGTTCGGTTGGCAAAAACGACATTCACAGAACTCTCCCTTGGTACGTTCATTTATTCTCTACCAATGGCAGTTCGGTTTTTACCTGTGGCCGTAAAAAGAAGCAAGCACGCCTAAAGCACTGACCAAAATGCCCTTGGCCTCGTACTGATTGAGGGTTCGACCGTTCCACCCGGCCATCACGGACCACTCACGCACACTGCGTCCCAGACCGGCAACATGCCAGACGGCGCAGCCACCAGGACTGCTGATACCGCCCACTGCGTCCAGCGCATCGCCCAGATGCTTTCGAGCCCATGCACAGCGTTCGGTCA
>CAIQBN010000657.1 GCA_903870065.1 uncultured beta proteobacterium
CACCGCCGGGTTCGAGATCACCCGTGCCCGCGCTGCCATCATGGCGTGGTCCATTTCCTGGGTATTGCGCCGCACGGCCGGTTTGACATCCGCTTGACGGTCGGGCAGGTCAATGCGCGATTGCATATCGGCCATGCGCTCAGTGCTTAAGGGGTGGCTGCGCAAATAGGGAAAGTTGCCCGAGTCATTCAAGCGTGATGCTTGCTGCAGTTTGCTAAACATCGAAACGAAACCCTGGGGTGCAAAACCGGCTTGTCCCGAAACACCAAAACCCACCCGGTCCGCCTCGCGTTCCATATCGCGTGAAAAGTTAAGCTGGCTCTGTGCCCCCACGGCCTGTCCGCCGACAATCATGGCGTTGGCGGCATTGGTGCTTTTGCTGGCCGCCAGCATGCCCAGAATCATGGCGCCCAGCAACCAGGGAGCCTGCTGGCTCTGGCGTGCCATCATGCGGGCAATGTGGCGCTGCGTGACATGGCTTAGTTCATGCGCCAAAACAGATGCCAGTTCGTCACGACTGGTCACGAGCCCCACCAGGCCCAAATGCAGGCCGAAATACGCACCCGGCAGCGCAAAGGCATTAACGGTACGGTCCCTCCCCAGCAGCACTTCCCAGGCATAGGCGTCATTCAACTCGGGGGTCAGATCGCCGCGCTCGCGGGCGGCGGTCAGCAGCGGCTGCCAGATGCCCTGCACATACTCCACCAAAACCGGGTCGTCGACATAATCCGTGTCGCGGTACAACTCGCGGGCAATGCGGTCGCCCAGGCGGCGCTCGGCGGCAGGCGTCATGTCGGTACCGTCGCCCAGGTCGGGCAGTGCCGCGCTGTGGGAGTTTGGCCGGACATCCGCAGACTGTGCCCGGGCCTGCACGCCACCGTAAGTCGCTCCGATAAAGATAGCGGCCTGCGCAATAACTACGAGGGCTAGAGCCCGTTTTTTCTTAAATGTTTGACTCAAAATGCGTCCAGGGGCATGGTTGCCAGGACGCGAGCCGTAGCTGGGTCGAGGAATACGGTCCAGGAGGCGGTGCGGCCAATCAGCGGCAGAAAAACCACCGATGCCGGATTCCCGCCGGCGCTCGCTACCAGCTTATCCATTTCTGCCGCCCTGTCGCGATAACGGGTCTTGAGGATGGCAACGGGTTGCGCCGCCTGAAGTACCCGCGTGCTTGCGTCGGTATAGGATTGCCATAGGTCAGGTCGCGCGGACAGCGAAACGCCTTGCAAGGCAGCCATTGTGGCATCCATCTTCTCCTGGTCATCGCGAAAAGGGCGCACTGCCAGTAGCGTGGGTCCGGTCAGGGGCAAGGCGTCCACACCGGATGGTGTCTTGTCGAGCAACTCCAGCGGTACGTCGATCGCATGGACCACGCGAAAGCGATCGAACTCAAACACCATGTGCACCGGCCGGGCCACACTCACCGTCCACAGCCCATAGGCTAAAGCGGCCAACTGAATCAGCACCACGATGACCAGATCACGTCGCAGTTCAGTCCAGGGCTTGGACCGATTGAATACGGCCAGCGTGATCAGCGGGCCTAGAATCACATCGACGCTGACCACCAGCACAAACAAATCACGTCCACCCGAAATTTCGCGGTAGGGGTAGGGGTACCAAATGCCAAAGACGAGCAGCGCTGCCACCACGGCAATCACCAGACTCAGACCCAAATGAATGGCGCTGGCTCTAAGACGGTCGTGCCAGAACGGGGAGGCGGTCAACAACATAGTACGATGATGCAGCGGGTTGGTTGAAGGATTTTGCTTGGAAGCGTGAAGCTCAGGTAAAGTTCATTCATGTCCACATTTACCCATTTTGACACCACTGGCCAGGCCCATATGGTCGACGTGGCCAGCAAGCCTGCCACCCATCGTATTGCCATTGCCAGTGGCCGCATCCAGATGTTGCCCGCGACGCTGGCCTTGATTGCAGAAGGCAACGCCAAAAAAGGCGACGTGCTGGGCATTGCACGCATTGCCGGCATTCAGGGTGCCAAGAGGACCAGTGACCTGATCCCGCTGTGCCATCCGATTGCGCTCACCCGCGTCGCCATGGACTTTGCTGTGGTGGCCGAGAGCGCAACCCATGCAGCCCACGTGCACTGCCAGGCCACCGCGGAGACAGTTGGTCCCACCGGTGTCGAGATGGAGGCACTCACCGCCGTTCAAGTGGCATTGCTCACCATTTATGACATGTGCAAAGCGGTGGACCGGGGTATGACCATTACTGACGTCAAGCTTCTGGAGAAGCATGGTGGCAAGTCAGGGAGTTTTGTGGCCGGGTGATTCGATAGCCCAGCGCGAGTGGGCTTCAGGGAAGGCCGCCTGGTAGCGCTTCAACCAGTACGCCGCTTCATCGTCGCGCCCCAGCATCACGTTGCTTTCGATGAGTTTTTCGACGATCCGCGGCTCGGGTGAAAAATGGAGTAATTTCTCGCCTAGGTGGCGGAGCTGCTGCGCGTTTTCTGGCGTAAGTGGTGTGGTGGTGAACGCAGCAAACTGCACCTGGTTTTCAAAAAGCAAGGAGTTCTGAATTTTGTCCGTTGCATCGACCCGATACCGCTTGCTTCGCTCGGATACCGGCAAATACAACTGGCTGACGCGCCAGTAGTCAACTGCAGCAACCGCAATGCATGCTATAAAAAATGAAGCGGCAGTGATAGATTTTACGGGGGCTAGCAGGCTTTTTTCTCGAAATGAACCAAGCAGTATGCCCACACTCAAGATGGCTGCCGTCTGAAAC
>CAIQBN010000658.1 GCA_903870065.1 uncultured beta proteobacterium
CCAGGCATGGTCCAGGTAGATCAGCATCACCACGCCGGTTTCCGCTGCCACGCCGGCCAGGGCTATAAAGCCAACAGCCACCGCCACCGACAGGTTGTAGCCCAGCGCCCACATCAACCAGACACCGCCCACCAGGGCAAACGTTACCGACAGCATCACGATCAGCGTCTCCGTCATGCGCCTGAAGTTCAGGTACAGCAGCAGGAAGATGATGAGCAGGGTGACGGGCACCACCACCTTCATCTTCTCGATGGCCCGCTCCATGGACTCAAACTGGCCGCTCCAAGTGGCGTAGTAGCCCGGTGGAAACTTCACCTGGGCGTTGACCGCGGCGCGCGCTTCTTTCACGTAGCTGCCGATGTCACGGTCACGGATGTCCACATAAATGTAGGCCGACAGCAGCGCATTCTCGGTTCGGATGCTGGGCGCGCCCCGGGCAATTTCCACCTTGGCCAGTTGGCCCAGCGGGATCATGGCACCGTCCATGGTGGGCACCAGCACCTCGCGGGCAATCTGCTGCGGGTCACTTCTCAATTCGCGCGGATAGCGCACGGTGACACCATAACGTTCGCGCCCTTCCACCGTGGTGGTCACCATTTCGCCGCCCAAGGCTGTGCCAATGACATCCAGCACCTCGCCCACAGCCAGACCGTAACGGGCTAACTGCTCGCGGTCGGGTTCGATGTTGAGGTAGAAGCCGCCGGTGATACGTTCGGCAAAGGCGCTGGTGGTGCCTGGCACGGCCTTGACCACAGACTCAATCTGTTTGGCCAGCTTCTCCATTTCCTCCAGGTCCTTGCCAAACACCTCAATGCCAATCGGTGTGCGGATGCCTGTGGACAGCATGTCCGTGCGGGCCTTGATGGGCCGATAGACCCAGATCAGTAAGCGGTTCACCGTGTTCTGCGCCTCTGGCATGATCTTGCCGCGAATGAACAGCAGCACTGGCACCAGTGTCACTGACAACTTGGCTGCACCGGCCATGGAGAAAGTCTTGGTGTAGGTCAGTGGCGAGAACAGCCGCCCCAAGTGCTTGTGCCCCCGCGCCACCGATTGCTACCGCAAAGGCCCTGACGGGCTGTGGGTGCTGCACCCGTTTGCCCGAGGTGAGGCCGTGTCGCTGGCCAGCGTTGCGCTCGTGTTGGGTGCGGCGCAGTTGTTTGCAGAAGTGCCGGAAAGCTAGCTTGCAAAGGGTTGGTGCGCCGGTACTACGGGGTCTTAGTGACCGGCAAACCGAATTTGCTGAAAGACCGATGGCGATTGATTTCCCGTTGGTGGCTGCAAAACCACTCGGCCCTGCGCCGCACTGCGCATTTCCCCTTGCCGGATGCTTTCAACAAGGCGCTTCATATCAAACCCTGCGTCTTGCGCCAAGCGTTCTTTGGTTGCACGCAATGCGTTCAGAATCTCGTCACTCATCGTCTTCTCCTAGCAGTTCTTCCGGTGGGCAGATAAACGGTAACGCCAGCCCCATGGAAATTAGTAGCGCCGCAATCCTGGCTTGAATTACGGGATTTGCAATGTGTTTGAAATTCCAGCTTAGCAAAAAATCAACCCTATGTACCGCAGCAATGGCGATGTGCAAGGCATCCTCGGCGGCTTTAGCTGGCATGATATTTTGTGCCAGCATAAGCGTTGCAAGGTCAGCGGCCTGTGGGGTCAAACTCAGCAAGGGAATGCCGCTCAATGCATCCAAGCGGCGGGCCGCAGCGAGGCTGTCACCATCTTCGCACTCACGAATGACGACTTCAGACACAAGCAAGTCAAAGTCTCCACGCTGATCCCACCATCGGCGCGTCAACAGTTGGCGTGATGATCCCACCAGCGATCCGCTCTCCCGGGCGGTGAGGTAGCTAAAGACAGAGGTTTCAACATACACGCGTGGCTTCATGTTGCCACTGTAACGGATAGTTACCGGTATTTCGATTTAAACCACCGCGACCGAATACTCGTACAGCGTTTCCGGATCGATGTCGATGTTGCCGGGCCAAGTAACGGTGCCGTTTTCAACAATGGCTGCGAAATAAGTGTTGTTGGCTTTGAGCCGATTCCAC
>CAIQBN010000659.1 GCA_903870065.1 uncultured beta proteobacterium
GAATACCTTGCAGGCGTTGCAGAAAACAGTTTTCAGTTGATCGAGATCTTTGATCATCTGGATGCCAGCATCATCTCCGGAACCAAAATTTTCATCGGGTATGGAACCTCCGATACCGAAATGCTGGAAACCGGACGCTTTCGCCTCGTCTACCAAGTGCAGTAGCGTCGAGACGGCAAGGCGGATCGGTTCGCAAAAAGCGCAGCTTTAACTCTCTGCGCCTCCAGCGCTATGGACACCCATTTTCGTGCTGCTTCGACGCCTGGGAAAATACCAATGCGGTCGGGATTGGTCGCCACGGCGGCCTTGATCACTCAACTATTTGTCAATGAATGGGCGAAATCAATAGCCACTACGTCCTCCATTTGATCCGGTTTAACATCGTGCTGTACAACGTCTAAAAAATTCGTGATGCGGTATCGATATTTCTCGAAGTTGGGTTGCACAGCAATCGTTTCAAACGCAGATATGACGTCTGAGACGGACGCATCGGCAAAAATATTGCAGTAAACACCCAACAGTTCCTATTTGACTTTGCATGGCATCGGACGCAACTTTCAACGGCAATCTTGGCGACAGGTGCACTGTTCTGCGCAAACACGTGGACAAAGAGGGAATTAATGTTTCCTGAGAAGGTTTCGGATGAGTTAGCCGCACAACGATTTCAAATGTTGGAAGACATCGCCCAGGATCTTACGGGCGAAGTCTTGTTTCCCACCTGCTTTGATCTTGTAATCAATCTGCGCAATTTGTTAAAAGACCCGGATGTCTCGCTGGAACGGGTAACAGCAGCCGTGCGGGCCGATCCGTTGATCAGCAGCAAACTGATTGCCCTCGCAAATTCTGCAGCCCACGCTGACAAACCAATGCTAAAGGAGGTACGCGGTGCCGTGGAACGTTTGGGGTTGAACGTGGTGCGTTCAACCAGTCTCGCGATCGCCATGCACCAAATGCTGCAACTGACGAGCATCGTGGAATTTTCCGAGATGGCCAATCAACTGTGGCTCCATTCACTTAAAACTGCATCGGCCTGCTACATCGTTGCGCATCGAATGACCCGCACCAATCCCGATGAAGCTTATTTCGCTGGCTTGATTCACGACATCGGCGCCTTTTATATGTTGTTTCGCGCGACAAAGTATCCTGAACTGGTTGCGCGTCGCCAGAGCCTCAAACACCTGGTAATACAGTGGCACGAGGGGATCGGACTGACGCTGCTTGAAGCCTTGCATGTGCCCGAGGAGGTGATCGAGGCTGCTAGGGAACACGATCTCCTGCGCGAGGCTCCGCTCGTACCCGGAAACTTGAAGGACATCGTCTATATCGGTAACTTCCTGGCCGGCAGCCATTTCGAATGGTTGTTCCAAGACATCGATCGCGCCACTATCGAACGGCATGCCTTGGGAACGCAATACACCGCGCTGGACGATGAGATATCCGCCCATACGGCAGCTATGGCCGCTGTCTTGGCGTGAAACGGCACTTTTCCGTTTTGTTTGGGACCGGTAAATGTCAAGCCGATGTTCAAAGCGTGTTACCAGGGTCACTTGTGTGGGCACCTCGGAATAATCAATTCCTTCAAAGTTTCGTTTTCGAAAAAAATGGAACAGGTTGGTTGATGAAAAACTCTATGTGACAGCCCGACGTGCGCGTCGTTTAGCCCAAACTCTAAAACGCCAAATCAGTTTCACTGCCGCATAGCCCAATGCTGCGCCGCCAACGGCGAACATGCTCATGCCCAGTATGGTTGGCAAGCCAACCGTTGCGAGCCATGGCAGCGCACCATCAACAGCTGGTTCGACCGCACGCATGGGTTCACCCAAAACTAGCGCGCCTAATTGGTACGCCAGCCACAGCCAGAAGCCAATCGTCAGCGGATTGGTAACCATCGTCATCGCTGCTGCTGCTGGCACATTGGCACGCCACCAGGCGCAATGGGCTGCGGCAACCACGATCTGGGCGAAGGGGATGACAAAAGCCCAAAAGGTGCCCACTGCCACGCCCCGTGCAACGGCTTCATGCTGCAGCCTCCAAAGCTGTGGATGAAGCATGCGCACGGCGACAGGCCGCAGCCAGGGGTGCGCGGACAGTGTTTCTCTGTTTGGCAGCGACTCGCTGAGTCGATCACTCCAGCACTTGGATTGTCCTGTCATGACAGTCAGCCTTTCATTTCTAAAAATTGATGCGATGTTGCCTACCCGGAGGCAGCTCGGAAAGCAGCTAAATGCATAAAAACACTCTTCTTTTTACGAACCCAACCATCGCAAAATTCATTAAAAATATGATGATACGCCGCTAAAGTGGCGCAGTTGCCATGCGGTGGCATTTTTGTCCATTGCATGAGTCTCGTACTGTGCCTTAGTGCGTCTGTTCAAAATGGAAGGCCTCTTTATGCAAACTATCGCGCCCCTCTGGTTGTGGGTCACCTTTGGTGCCATCGTACTGGTGTCGCTGTTCGTCGACTTTGTGGTGCTCAAGAAGCAGGGTGCACATGACATTGGTGTCAAAGAGGCGCTGAACTGGTCGATGGTCTGGATTGCGCTCAGTTTCATGTTCAACGGCCTGTTCTGGTGGGCGGTCAAGGACTCGACTGGGTCCAGTGAAATCGCCAACACAAGATCACTTGAGTTTTTAACCGGCTACCTGATCGAAAAATCGCTGGCAGTGGACAATATTTTTGTCTTCCTGCTGATCTTTTCCTACTTCGCAGTGCCCACGCAGTTTCAAAAGCGGGTACTCATGATCGGCATCATTGGTGCGATTGTGTTGCGCACCATCATGATTCTGGTGGGCGGCTGGTTGTTGGCCGAGTTCCACTGGATCTTGTATGTATTCGGTGCGTTCCTGATCCTCACCGGAGTGAAGATGTGGTGGGCCGCCGGTAAAGAACCCGACCTGAACGACAATCCCGCTTTGAAGTTGCTGCGCAAGCTGCTACCAGTGAGCAAGCACTACGATGGCGAGAACTTCTGGACGGTGGAAAACGGCAAGAAAATTGCCACGCCGCTGTTGATGGTGATCTGCCTGATTGCGCTCACCGATGTGATATTTGCGGTGGACTCCATTCCGGCGATTTTTGCCATTACCAGTGACCCGTTCATTGTGTTGACCAGCAATGTGTTTGCTATTCTGGGCTTGCGGGCGATGTACTTTCTGTTGGCAGCAGTGGCTAATAAGTTCCACCTGCTGAACTACGGCCTTGCGGTGATTTTGGTGTTCATTGGTACCAAGATGTGTTTGATTGATATATACAAAATTCCGGTGCTGTTTTCGCTGGGTGTGGTGGTCGGAATATTGACCCTGACTATGTTGCTCAGTGTGCGAACCGCTAGCGCGTCGGTCAAAGGGCAGGCCACCGCTTCAAAGCCGCGACGCAGTTAAACCGACTGCCGAGCGACTCGGCGTCTCAGAGGGTTGTCGCATTCAACGGTGCGCCATTCTTCGCAAAAGGCGCTGTGACATACTTGAGAACATGCGACCAAAATCTCGATCGGTGTAGCGATGCAGTGCGTTTTTCCCCGCTGGGCGGTATTGCTGATCGGGTTGGTACTGGTATCAACTGCATTGCACGCGCTGCCTCAGATCCCAAGTCCGGAGAACACGGCGGAGGCAAGGGTTGATGCTGGCATTCACGCTGGGCTGGTGGAAGACCCCCAATCAAGTCTAACGGTGCTGGCCGTGCGGCAGCTCTTCGATTTGGGCCAGGTGACATTGGCACCTGCCGCCGGGGTGAACCTGGGCTATACCCGCTCTGCATGGTGGGTTGGCTTTCGGGTACCGGCACACCCTGCGGGTAAAGTCCCTAGAGAGCGACTCATTGAAATCGGATTTCCAACGCTTGATCACATTGAGTTCTATGGCACAGCGTCGACCACTCCCACTGTTGTAGGCGACCTCTATCCTTTCGGTGAGCGCCCCATACGCCATCGCAATTTTGTCTTCGAATTGCCAGCCGACACCCCCGAAAATGCTTTGGTGCTGATGCGTGTGCGCTCAGAAGGAACCTTATCGGTACCTCTGACCGTCTGGACACCCTCGGCATGGGCAGAGTACAGCCGGCACACCTATGCCGGTCTATCGGTGTACTTTGGTGCACTGCTGGCGCTGTTGATCTACAACGCGTTGCTCTGGGTCAGCATCCGGGACCGCATGTACTTCGACTATGTACTTTTTGTGAGCGGGTTGGCGATTGGCCTAGCTGGATTCAATGGTTTGGGAATGGAGTACGTGTGGTCGGGCTGGCCGTGGTTTGCCAACCTTGCCTTTCCACTGGGGTTTTCGCTTTGCTCGTTTGGTGTTGCTCAGTTCACGCGCAGCTTTCTGTCCCCGCAAATGGTGTCTACCCGTCTGGACAAAGTGCTCTTGGGTTGCAGCATTTTGTCGGCGTCCGTAGCCGTGATCTCGATCGGATTTTCTTACATGGTCGGTGGCAAAGTCCTGACTGTGGCGACCGTTTTTACCACCAGCATGGCTGTTTTCACGGGACTGTATTGCCAGAAACATCGGGTTGCTTCGGCCCCGTTATTCTTACTCGCCTGGACGCTTTTCATGGTGTTCGGAATCGCCTTCGCCCTGCGCAACTACGGGCTCATTCCCACCAACTTCATCACTTTGCACGGCTTGCAGTTCGGATCACTGATCGGAATGCTGTTACTGTCCTTTGCGTTGGCCAATCGGTTCCACTCTGAACGACGCGCCAAAGAAGCGGCTCAGGCCGAGATGATGTCAGCCCGACAAGCCAGCATTGAACTGCTGCAGCGCTCGGAACAGGAGCTTGAATTACGGGTAGCCGAACGTACGGCTGAGCTCGCAACTGCCAACGCCAAGCTTGCAGCCAGCGAGCTTCAACAGCGTGATTTGGCGCAACACGATGGACTTACCGGGCTTGCCAACAGGACTCTGCTTGCCGACAGGCTCAGCCAGGCCATTGGATTCGGTGAACGCGAAAAGCGACGATTTGCACTGCTCTACCTCGATTTGGACAAATTCAAGCCGGTCAATGACCTGCACGGACATGCGGTAGGCGATGCTTTATTGAAGCAAGTGGCAATTCGAATCCAAGAACGGTTACGCCACTCGGACACGGTGGCGCGAGTGGGTGGCGACGAGTTTGTGATCATTCTGCACGCAATTGAATCTGACGCGGGATCTCTTGCCGTGGCCAACGACATCCGTGATGCCTTGGGACAGGAATTTCAACTTGAGCAGAAATCTATTCACATCGGCTGCAGCATTGGCGTAGCCGTCTATCCCGATCATGGTGTAGATGCTTCAACACTTTCGCGGCTTGCGGATGAAGCCATGTACGCGGCAAAGGACGCAGGGCGCAACCGGGTGGTGTTGACGCATTCATGACCCAACAACCTGTCTACAGCGCCGGTTGTAGCAAGCGCTGCACCAGTGGGTGATGAACCTTTTTCTCGGTGCCAATGGCAAAAAAGTGTTCCGTCACTCCCTCGCAGGACCCCAAACGCTGCACGGGGTAGTGTGCCAACAAGTCGTCATGCGCCCACTCAGCTGCCGGAAACACTCCCATGCCACTGGCACCAAAGGTCTTGAGCAAGGCACTGTCGGCGAACTCACCCACGATGCGCGGACGGATGGCGCGTTGTTCAAACCACTGATCCAGTCGGTCGCGCACGGCAGTGTGCGGGGTGGGCAGCAGCACCGGGACATCTGCCAAGCTGCGCGGAAAGTCTTCGGCGGCTGACGCCAGCAGCGCGGCAGTGCCGTACCAACCGATGGTTGTGGACCCCATCGCGTGACTGTAAAGCTTGATATTGGGGTTGACCGGGGCCGGGCGGTCTGACAACACCACGTCGAGACGATGCAAGGCCAGGTCACCCAGCAAATCACTCAGATTCCCCTCGTGGCACAGCAGGCGCAGGTTGGGTTCGGAGAGCGCAGGTTGCATCAAGCGGCGCACCACGAGCTTTGGCAGTCCGTCGCAAATACCAACCGCCAGCCGTACGGCGGGTGCACTGACCGCATCACGTACCCGCATCGGCAAATCTTCGCCCAACTGAAATATCTGGTCAGCCTGCTGCATGGCGGCTTGGCCCGCATCGGTCAGCACCAGCCCGCGCCCTGCTGGTTTTAGCAAGGCATAGCCCAGTGACCGTTCCAGTTCACGCACTTGGGCGCTGACAGTTTGCACCGCCATGTCCAATTTTTCAGCAGCACGGGAGATGCCGCCTTCTTTGGCGACGACCCAGAAGTAGTAAAGATGTTTGTAGTTAAAGGGCGTGCTCATGATCAGTTTTTTTAGAAGTCTGAATAAGAAATTATCTGCTTTTTAAGTATCAATTGAAGTTTTATCGTTGGAACTTCTGTCACTGACTGGAGAAACACCATGCAAATCACTCTTGATTCCCGCGACGCCAATGGCCGCCTGGGGCACAACCTATCCATTGAGTGCCTGCGCTTTGTCATGCCTGACGCTGCTGAATGAACCTATTCTTTTTTTACCCATTCACTCAAGGACACCGCCATGCGCTCGTACCCCCGCAACAGCCCCCAAGCCGCCGCACGCATCGTGGCGCTCATCCTCATCTCCGATGGCCACGTCAGTCGCTCAGAGTACGAAGCGTTTAACCGAATTGAGGGCGCGCGTGATTTGAGCCTGGAACCACAGGACATGCCCGACATCGTGCAGACGCTGTGCGAGGACCTGCTGATGGAGGGATTCGATGGCCGCTCGATACTGTCCCACATGGGCGACGGGTTTATGGTCTCGCTGATGGCCGAGGTGGACGACCCGCAGCTGCAAGGAAAGGTATTGCGCATTGCAGCGTCAGTGGTCCATGCCGACAAGCACCTGTCCGAGGGTGAGACGGCAATGCTCGAGGCGATCAGCCTCCACTGGCAAACCCGTCCACCCATGGCGGTGGGCAATGTCGTTGCAGCAGTGCCTCAGCGAAGTTGAGGGCGCGGCATGCTTCGATTGACCGCAACAACTGCGAGGCTTCATGGCGTACACGGCAAGGGCCGGACTCAGTCACCCCGGGCGTGCCCATACTGGCTCATTCTGATGAAGAAGCCCAAACCATGAACCCTTCACCCCAACGCCCGCTTGTCCTTATCACCGGTGCCACCGGCAACCTCGGGCAATCTTTGGCACGCGCACTGAGCGACAGCTACCAAGTGGTTGGACTGGACCGAAAGGCACAGGACGGCCCGTTCCCTATCTTGCAAGCGGACTTTTCTTCGCCTGCAGCCATCGACCTGGCACTGCACAAACTGCGCGATGCCTTTGGCGGACAGATCGCCAGTGTGGTGCATCTGGTCGCCTATTTTGATTTCAGCAATGCCGACGATCCGCGCTACCAAAGCGTCAATGTGGAGGGCACGCGACACCTGCTGCGCGCGCTGCAGGCATTCGAGGTCGAGCAGTTCATCTATGCCAGCACGATGCTGGTGCATGCACCCTGCAAGCCGGGGGAGCGCATCAACGAAGGTCACCCAATTGGACCGCGCTGGGCCTACCCCCGCTCCAAAGCGGCTGCCGAAGCGGTGGTGCAGAAAGAACACGGTGCCATTCCTTGTGTCAACCTGCGCCTAGCGGGAGTCTATGACGAGCAGTCTCTGGTACCCACCATGGCCCAGCAGTTTGCGCGCATCTACGAGCGCGACCTGCAAAGCTATTTTTACTCGGGCAGCACCCTGGTAGGTCAGGCCATGCTGCACCGCGACGACATGCTCGACGCCTTCCGGCGCACCATTGACCGCCGCCGCGCCCTCCCCCCAGACACAGCCATCCTTATTGGTGAAGACGACACCATGGGCTATGACGCGCTGCAAGACCGCCTTGGCAAGCTGATGCATGGTGTGGACAACTGGACCACGCTGCAGGTGCCCAAATCTCTCGCTGCGGCCGGGCTGTGGGCACAGACCAAGTTGGAGCCGGTCATCCCCGACATCATCGACAAAGGCCAGGCGCCGTTCGTGCGGCCCTTCATGGCAGAAATGGCCGACGACCACTACGCACTCAACACGCGCCGTGCCCGCGACCTGCTGGGCTGGGAGCCCCACCACAGCTTCAAGGATGCATTGCCCGCGCTGGTCAAGTCCCTGCAGGACGACCCGCCCGACTGGTACCGGCGCAACGATGTGACCCCGCCCGAGTGGGTGGCAGCCGCCAGCGAGGCGGGCCACGACCCCGAAGACTTGCGCCAGCGACACCAGCAGCGGTTTGCCGCCGAGTTAAGCGACAACCGCTGGCCACATTTTGTGAACATCGCCTTGGGCAGCTGGCTATTCACCCAGCCGCTGCTGATCCATGTGCAAGAACCCTTGCTGCGATGGAGCGAAATGGGGCTGGGTGCGCTGTTGATGGTGTTTGCCACATTGGCCCTGTCGCAGCGCGGCACTGCAGCGCGCTGGGTGTGTGCCGGTATTGGTACGCTGGTGATGGCGATTCCGTTTTTGTTTAACACCGGCAACGCAGCGGCCTACCTGTCAGATTCGCTAGTCGGAGCGCTGATTTTTGGC